>CAZMSN010000025.1:0-28019 GCA_964569015.1 uncultured Acidimicrobiaceae bacterium
ACGAGCGATCCGTAGCTGTGGCCGATCACGGTGACATGTCGGGTTCCCCCCAAGTCGAGGGCTTCGACGAGCCGGGCCAGATCGCCGGACCCGGCGCGTGCCGCCGAAGCCGAGACGGCGTCCACACCGTCTGGGGGGTCGTAGCCGAGCCAGGCGATCGTCGCGATCCCCGCTCCGGGGGCAACCGCCTGTGCCTCACCGGCGAGGTCCCGCGCCCACCCCCGTACCTGCCAGAAACGATCGAGGTCGCTGCCGGCCCCGGGAACCACGACCGCGACGTGTCGGGCGCTCTCGAGATCGCCGAACACCTCCACGATGCGGCCGTCTCCGGCGGGATCGAACAGCAGGATCTGGCCGTCCATCCAGAGCCGCAGGTCGGCGAGTCGATCACGCAGCTCCCGAATCTCGTCCTCACGAGCCAGGCGTCCCCACACCGTCTCCGGCGACGGCTGCGCCGGGTCGGGATGAGAAAATCCACGTTCCTCGCTGAGAAGGATCTCCAGCCGAGCCTCGAGGGTCTCCACATGGTCGGTGATGCGAGCCCGATTGGCGAGATAGCGCAACTCGACTGGAGCCCCGTCGAGAGACCCGACGAGTTCGGGGAACCGATAGGCGTAGGCCTCGGCAACCGCCGGAGTCAGCTCGCTCAGGCGTGCGAAGACCCTGCCCGGTGGCATCCCGACCAGCTCGTCGGGCGCCGGCGCCTCCCTCCAGGCCGCGAACGTCTCCGTGCGGTCATGGAGATCGAAGGCCGTCGTGGCGGCGAACTCTGCCTCCTCGGCCATCGATTCCCAGACAACCCTCGGGATTCCCGCCGCCACCGTGGTGCTCTGGGCACGCCAGATCGCCTGCGAGCGCCATCTGGTCTCGGCGGACTCGTCGCGAAGGAGGCCGACGACACCGCCGAGTTCGCGTCCCAGCGCGACCGCGTCCGGGACCAGGTGCTGCATCCGCAGGATCTCGCATCCGTGTCGGGCCGTCTCGTCGATGAGCCCGGCCCTCCGCTCGAGATCACCCCCGAGCCGGAGCAGCTTTGCGGGATCGATCCCCCGAAAGGCCCACCGGTCGCTCACCGCCACGCCACCTGCACCAGCTCGACACGACCGTCGGCCACGAGATAGCCCCGCCCCGGCACGAACATCGACGTGTCGCGTCGTGGCAGCTGCGTCTGCCACAGATCGCCGTCGGCGCCGGGATTGGGGCGAAGGGCCAGCCCGACGCGAGAACGGCGCACCGCCTGGGTCCAATGCCCGTAGGCGGCGCGGAGAGCCTCGGCGTTGCCGGCCGCCACCACGTGCACACCGGGGCGCCGCCCGGCGAGCAACTCCGACAGTGCGTCGCATCCCTCCACGAGCTCGGCGTCGTCGATGAGCACCAATCGCTCTGCGCCGGAAGAGGTGCGGTCCTCCATCGCCACGTCGAGGTCCCCGGCTCCCGCATCGCAGAGGACCACCTCGGTGCAGTCGTGCAGAGGGGACCGTCGCGGTGTGACAGCGTGGATCTCGATATCGGGACGGGCCGCCGCCACTACCTCCGCGATTGTCACCAGCGCGGTGCTCTTCCCCGACCGGCTCGGTCCGGCGATGAGGGCGTGATCCCCGTCGCGCAACACGATCCCGGCCGGAGTCAGCTCGCCGTCGCCGATACCGAGCGGGATGAACCACTCGTCGTCGATGAGGCGAGCAGCGCCGACGATGTCGGGAGTCTTCACCTCGCCCGGGAGGACCCCGATCATGGCCGGCGGCCGGGAGGGCGTCACGCGGCAACGCGTCATCGCGGCGACCGCGGCGACCGCGGCGGCAACACCGTTGCCGTGGGGCAGAGCGACCTGCACCTCGCGTGCGGTGGCCGACTCGAAGCACCGTCCGGCCACCGTCGTCGGCTCGTCGACCGTCAGGCCGAGACACGTGTAGTCATACCGGTCGGCGAGCCGGAACACCAGCTTGGCGGCGGTGAGTGATGCGATCTGCCCCGGGATGTCGGTGGGTTGCTTGGCAGTGGCGACGACCACGATGCCGACGCCGGGCCCGTCGGCGATCACCCTCGTCAGCATGGCCTTGATGCCGAGGTCGCCGGGATCGTCGAACGCTGCGGCCAGTCCGGCGAACCCGTCGATGAAGACCACCTCCGTTGCCGACCGGGCCAAGGCGGCGGGGTTGGCGGCGAGAGCTCGGCGCCGCTCCTGCACCTCATGATGCAGACGTCGCAGCAGGCGGACTTGGCGCTCGCGATCCGTCGCTGCGATCACGGCCCCGACGTGGGGAAGGTCGGCCAGCGGCCCGAGGAGCTGATCATCGAAGTCGATCACGTAGACGTGGACCTCGTCGGGGGAAGCACGTTCCGCCAACCCGACGGCGAGCGTGGCGAGAGCGGTGCTGGTCCCGCTCCCCCGCAGCCCGAAGAGCAGCAGATTCCCGTCCTCCGGTCCCCACCGGGCCGGCACCAGACGCTGCCGGTGCGGCTCGTCGGCGAGCCCGAAGGCGATCTCGAGTGGCCGACTCGAATCGCCAGGGTGGCTCGTGTCGAGGTCGGCTCTCAGGATCTCCGTTGGGAGCGGATCGGGCCAGGGCGACCGCGGCTCACCGAGATCGAGGGCGTTCGAGGCGGCGGTGATGGCGTCGACCAACACCTCGAGATCATCGGGCCCTTCATCGCCGTCGGTGGTCGCGACACCAGGTGGAGGCTGCTCATGGGCGAACACGAACGGCGCCGCCGTGACCGCTCCTCGATCAACAGCACCGCGCCCGGAGACGTGGGCGGCCTGGAAGGCGATGATTTCGCCGGGACCGCGTCGCAGGAGACCTCGCCCCGGTTGGTGCCGGCCGATGCCGGCGGCAGCCGGGCTCCCGACGACGTCAACGGAATCCGCATGATCCTGCACCCGCAGCGAGATACGCAGGTTGGTGTTGGCGCGAATGCCATCTCCGACGACGCCTCCCGGCCGCTGGGTCGCCAGCAACAGGTGCACGCCGAGGCTCCGGCCCCTCTGTGCGACGTCGACCAGTGCCGTGAGGAAGTCCGGCAGTTCCTTGGCGAGCGCGGCGAATTCGTCGATGACGACCAGGAGGCGAGGCAGAGGCGGGGCGTCATTCCCTCGGACATGTTGCGAGATGTCGGACACCCCGGATCGGCGCAACAGCTCCTCGCGGTAACGCAGCTCGGCCTCGAGGCAGGTGAGCGCCCTGCGAGCGAGGTGGCCGTCGAGGTCGGTGACGACGCCGACCGTGTGAGGGAGGCGGGCACAGGCATCGAACGCGCTCCCTCCCTTGTAGTCGACCAGCACGAAGTTGAGCCGGTCCGGATCCACCGTTGCGGCCAGTGACACCACCAGCGTGCGCAGCAACTCCGACTTCCCCGACCCGGTGGTTCCCGCGAGCAGGCCGTGGGGGCCGTCGGACACCAGGTCCACCTCCAGCGGCCCTTCCTCGGTCATTCCGAGCACGAAGGGCGGGAAGGGACGATTTCCGAGATGCCCCCAGCGCCATACGATCGTCGCCGAATCGGCTGCCTCGATGCCGAGCAGGTCGACGAGCCGGACCGCATCGGGGAGGTGGACGGCGCCCCGGTCGAGCTCCGCGTCGTCGAGCCGCGCCAGGGCCCGGGCGACACGGCGGGCGGAGACGGCCGGGGCCCGCCACAGCTCGGCATCGACAACCGGACCTGCCCCGTCGGGCCGGAAGAGACGGCCAAGACCGTCGGGGGTGGCCTCGACGATCACCGAGCACAGGGAAGGAAGCCGGTCGGTGGCCTCAGCGAGGGCGATGGCGCCGAGCCGTCGCCCCTCCCCATCGTGGAGCGCGGCCCGCAGCAGCGCCCCCTCGGGAGCGGCCAGTGGCTCACCGTCGAGGATCACCAGGTGATGCTGCGGCATCGGGGAGCGCTGCCCTTCCCGGACTCCGGAAGGGGAACCCTGGGGAAGGGCGGCAAGGACCGGCGGTCCTTCCTGCGGATCGCACGCCAGCCGGCGCCGTCCGGTGGCGTCGATGAGCACGTGAGGGAGCCACTTCGCCCAGTCCCAGTCCGTGGCAATGTCCGAGATGATCGTGACCTGGAGATCGGCGGGCCCGTGCAGCACCGCCGCCTGCACCACGAGGGCCCGGGCCAGCGGCAGCACGTCGGAGCGGGGCCCGGAGATGCCGAGGATCGCTCCCGAGGTGAGATCGACGGCGAGCGGCACGTCGTGCAAGGTGTCATAGCGAGTGAGGATCTCGCCCACGTCGTCCGGCAGTGTGCCGCCCGCCACGACGTGAGCCTGCCACGGGACGCAACCGGTGCCGATGCCGAGGCGCAGGAAGTCGTCGTGAGCGGGTCGCCGCTCCCAGAGGGACGAGGCCTTGCCAACGGCGCGGCCGACGAGTTGCCCGAGCGTTGGTGTCTCCCGCCGGGCGCACTGTGTGGCGAGCCGATGGGCAGAGGCGACACGCTTTTCCAGCTCGACGAGGTCCTGAGCCCGGGTGCCTGCGCGGTGGCGGCGCTCGCGCCGGATCCGGCGGCGGTCTTCGACCCAGTTGGCGAGCATCATCGCGGGGCTGAACACCGCGAACAGAGCCATGCGCGGGTGGAACAGGACGGCCATCACGATCCCCAGCACCACCGGGATCACCAGCGCCGCCCACCCGAATCGGGCCGGTGCGCCTATCTCCGGCGGCGGGGCAGGAATCCGGATCTCGGGAAGCTCGGGCCGAGACCGGGCCCGAGGCGGGCGGCGGAACATCGACTCGCCCGCCGCGCCAGGGCTCGCACGCATCGCCTCCTCCTGCCGGGCCTCGATCGTCGGGTCGACGAAGGTGATCTCCGATCCCTCCCGCACGCCGCACTCGGCGAGCGGGGTCTCCGGTCTCACCCGGCGCCCGTCAACGAGAACCTCGACCGGAGTGGCTCCGAACCACTGATCCGCCAGGTCGACCGGCCGGGCCTCGGTGCCGGCGGCGAGCAGGCTCGCCTCGTACTCGTCTCCGCCGCGGCGGACGACCACGGGCACGCTCATGTCACCACGCAGCCGGCACCGCGGCGGCCTGTTCGGTCCGGGCCGCCTGCTGCTCGAGATCGGCCGCCTCGCGGCGCGCCTGGGCGGCACGGCGTTCCAGCCTCTGGGCGGCGGCGCCCATTCTGGCGGCAGCCGTCCCCAGGACCCGGGTGGCCTCGTCGAGCCGGGCCTCGAGGTCGGTCGCCGCCGGTCCGCGCCAAGCATGCCGCGAGGACTCCACCATCGAGGCGAGCGACGCCGGCAAGGAGAGACCGAGGAGTCGCAGGCGCCGGCCCGCGGCCGCGAGGGCGTCGGCCCGATGCCGGACCTGCCCGGCGCGACGGCGCATCTCGGAGGGTGTCACCTGGCTGCAACGTCAGCGAGTGGCGGCTTCGATATTGACCCGATACGAGCCGACCGCCTCGGCGGCTTCGTTGAGGGCTTGCTCCAGCTTTTGCAGCGCCGGCCTGAAATCGCTGTTCCATGCGGCCCGAAACTTCTCGGCGCCGGGCCCTTGCCACGCAGTGGCGCCCGGATCCACCCGGCCGCTCAGCGCCGAGGTGAGGGCGCCGACCTCCCCCGCCTTGCTCACGAACGTCGACTTCAGATTGTCGAGATCGGCCAGATTTGCTCCGAACATGTGACCCATGACTGCTCCCTTCTCGGATTCCGAGCCCGGTCTTCGGGCCCGCTCGCCTCACCGTAGGCGATATACAACGTTTGTCAAGATAGCATAGGAGTTGACAAGAGCACTTGATCCGCGTAGGTTCTATGGGTATGGGACGATCCAGATTGCGCCTCGTAGCTCTGCTCGCCGTCGAAGGAGGGTCCATCGAAGGTCTCCGCCGAATCGGCGAGTGCCTGCACATCGATGGGGAACACCCGCTCACTTGGCTTCGATCGGCCCCCCTCGAAGACGCCGTCGCCGCCACGGCCTGGGCCGCCGCTCTCGGTGTCGCCGCCTGGCTCGCCCTCACCACGGTCGGCTATCTGGTGGCCCGGATCACCCGCCTTCGCCGCGCCTCGGCCCTGCTGTGCCGGGCGACCGTCCCCCTGGTGCGCCGCCTCGTCGATCGGGCGCTCGCCATCTCGCTCGCGACGTCGATTGCCGCCGGACCTGCGCTCCCGGCTCTCGCCGCCGAACCGCCTCCCCCCGTCGTGTTCCAGATTGCCGAGGATGGGCTGCCGCATCCCACCGCGCCCGTGATCGAGGCGTCCTCAGACCTGGATCGGGTCATCATGATTCTCCCCCCTGGCGTTGCCGGAGCCGGCTTCGCCCCCCGACCGGCACCGAGCACTGCCCCTGCGCAAGAACCGGCGGGGCCCGCACCCGAGAGCCGGCCCCCCGAGCCGGAGAGCCGACATACGGTGGCCTCGGGCGACAACCTCTGGACGATCGCGGCTGCGCACCTCCGGGCGAGCAGCGACCACCCGCCGGCGACCGGCGAGGTGGCCGACTACTGGAGACGCGTCGTCGCGGCCAACGAGAGCACCCTGCGATCGGGTGACCCCAATCTCATCTTCCCAGGAGAGATCGTGACCCTGCCCCGGGTCGAGGTCTCGTCGTGAGCGCCTCGCCCACCCTCGGTGCGCCGGTCGTCGATATCGAGGAGCACCCCCCGACGGCGATCAGCCGCCCTCGATGCCGCTTGGCAGAGCCGGCCGTGGCGGAGCCGGTCGAAGGAGGCTCCTGGGGGCACCGCATCGCGATCCTCCTCGCCACGGTCGCGCTCCTCGTGGCGACGGTGGCCCTGGTGCTCCGCCCCGGCCACCACCCGGCCGGCGCCACGACCTCCGCCCTTCCCCCGCCCGGGCTCGGTGGCTACGCCGAGTTGTATGTCGCCACATGGCTCACCAGCGGTGGCGAAGACGCCGCCCTCGACCTCTTCCTTCCCGGCGGAGCCGATCTCTCCGCGATGCAGCCTCGCCAGCGCTACGTCACCCGAGCCGCAACGGTGGAGGTGATCCAGCACCAGCCTCGACTCTGGACGGTCACGGTGGCCGCCGACGTGCTCGAGCTGGTCGACGGCGGCTACGTTCCGGCCGGCCTCGAGCACTACCAGGTCGGCATCGCAGTCGACGGTTCTCGCTTTGCCGCACTCGGCCTTCCCGCCCGGGTGGCGGCGCCCGAGCCTGCCCGCTTCCCCGCCTCGCTGCTGGCGCTCGACGAGCCGCTCCCCGACTCGCTGCTCGCCACCACCACCGGGTTCCTCGAAGCACTGCTCACCGGCGACGGCAATCTGAGCCGCTTCGCCGCAGCCGGAAGTGGAATCTCGCCCGTCGATCCTCCCCCATACACCCGGGTCGACATCGTGGCGTCCGGAGGCTTCGCCTCAGGATCCGCGGTTGTGCTGCGCGTCACGGTCGATGCCACCACCGGCGGCGGCCGAACCCACATCATGGACTACACCCTGGAAGCAAGCGAGGCCTCGGGAGTGTGGGAGATTCTCGCGATGATCCCGGCCGTGACGGCAGAAGAGGCCGCGTCTTGACCGCGCCGCTCACCCGGCCCTCCATGGATGATGATTCCTCTTGGGCGGGCATCGACCCGGACCGCGGGACCGTCACGATCCCGCGCCGCCTCGTGCCGGTGCTCCTCGCGTTGCACGCCGGGAACCCGGTGTGCAACGGGGAGCAGGCTGAGCTCGAGCTGTCCGGCATCACGTCGGCCGGTCGGCTCCATCCCGCTGTAACCGGGATCCTGGGCGTCATGATGGAACCGGGCCTCGTAGTCTCGGTCGACGTGGCCGGAGGTCGTGCTCCGACGCTGGCGACCTTCTGGTGCACCCGGCGTCGCGCCGTGCAGGGTGAGGTGATCGATTCGCAGCGGGTTCGTCTCCACCGCGTCGATCCGGAGCGATTGTCGTTCCACCTGCTCCAAGTCACCGGAGCCGGCCCGCGGCCATCGCCTCCGTTCGCCGGTGGCGTGACCGTCGATGCCCGGCTGCTCGAGGAAGTCGAACGTCTTCTCGGAGACCAGGCCTCGATGGCCGCGCTCGAGGAAGCCGGGATCGATCCCCTCTGGGCCGACCGGCTCCTCATTGCGCTCGAGCACCGCCGCCGAGCCTGGCGGGTACAGACGGTGTGGACCGGCCGGAGCAACGGGCGCCGCACCGCCGAGTTGACGGTGCTCGATGCCGGCCCGGCCGGCTACTGGCGGATGTCCGGCACGCCCCCGGCGCTCACCCTCACGGTGAGCGACTATGACGACCTCGTGCTCGCCTTCCGCGACCTGCTGCCCGACCCGGAGCCGTAACCGGAGCAAGCACACGCTGCGTACCATGGTGGCTGCCGTGACGCCCATGCTCTCCTTCGTCGAAACCCCCCACGGCCGCCTCCACGTACGGGAGTTCCCCGGCGCCGGGCCGCCACTCGTCGCACTCCACGGCTTCACCCTGCACGGCGGCATGTTCTCCGACCTGGCGGCGGCGCTCGGCCGCAAGGTCCTCGCCCCCGATCTGCCCGGCCACGGCAAGACCGAGGTCACCCCGGTCACCATGGACACCGCCGTCGACGCCCTGGCCTCCTGGCTCGCCACCCTCCCAGCCCCGGTCGCCCTCCTCGGCTACTCCCAGGGGGGAAGGGTCGCCCTCCAGCTCCTGCTCGCCCATGCAGATCTGGTGGAGCGTCTCGTCCTGATCTCCACGTCCCCCGGCCTCCCCGAGCCCGATCGGCGGGCCCGTCTCAGCCAGGACGCCTTGCTCGCCGCCCACATCGAGGCGGTCGGCCTCGACGTGTTCCTCGACGCCTGGCTGAGCCACCCACTCCTCAAGGCCAAGGGGCTGTCCGACAAGACGCGGCAACGGGATCAGGAGCTGCGACACCAGAACACCGCGGCGGGACTGGCGGCGGCACTGCGCGGCTACGGGCAGGGCACCACCCGCTACGCCGGCGACGCCCTCACCGCCCTCACCACCCCGATGTGCTTCGTCGCCGGAGAGCGCGACCGCGACTACGCCGACCTCGCCACCGACATGGCGGCGCTGGCAGGCGACGAACCGATCATCGTCCCCGGCGCCGGCCACAACGTGGTCCTCGAAACGCCGGAGCCGCTGGCCAAGGCTCTCGCCCCGTTTCTGGAGGACGGCTGAGAAGCGGGCGGGTCGTTGTATGGGGGACCGACACAGAAGGGCTTGACGCCTCCGCCGATGCCGGTACCGTGGCTTGCCTGTTCCGTGCTCGCTCTGCGCATTCGCTCGGATCTCTCGATACGGTGGCTCGAGTGTGGGCGTGGAGCGTGGCAACAGTCGATCACGACTGGAATCCGAAGACGCAACCTCCAGCGAAAAGGAGCGGAGAAGTGAAACACCGAACCTCGACTCGGCTTCTGCTCGTCGTAGCAGCGGCCGCGTTGCTGCTCGTGCCGATTGTGGCGATCGCCGCCGACGGGTTCACCGACGTTGAGGGGGACAACGTCTTCAGAAACGACATCCAGTGGCTGGCCGACGCGGAAGTGACATTGGGCTGCAATCCTCCGACGAACGATCAGTTCTGCCCCAAAGCCAACGTGACGCGTGAGCAAATGGCGGCGTTTCTGCACCGTCTCGCAGAGAATCAGGTCGTCGATGCCGCCACGGCGCTCGAAGCCGACCACGCCGCCACGGCGCTCGAAGCCGACCACGCCGCCACGGCAGACGACGCAGGAACGTTGGGGGGTTTCCAGGCGAGCGACTTCGCCCTCGCAGCCGATGCCTACCGCGGACCCACTGCGATCATGGAGCGCATGCAGAGCGGCGACGCCGCGACGATCGCCACCACCGACAGCATGACCGTGTCCGTCGAGTGCGACCCCTCCGGCGCCACCTCCCACCAGGCGACCCTCTACGTCGAAACCGCCGACGGTTACTACAGCTTCGACGCCGAACAGCCGGCGGGTCGGATCGCCGAATCGAACTGGGACGGTGCCGTTCCGGTCACCTACCGAAACGCCGACCGTTTCTTCTGGTCTCCGGCCGCCGACGAGATCGTGTACCTGTACTTCAGCTTCATCGATTTCGATCTCCCCCTCGGCGACTGCGTCCTGGTGGGCAAAGCCGAGAGCGTCTTCGACTACCCCAACCCATGAGCCGACCTCGCCCGATGGGCCATCCGATCTCGGAATCAGAGGCCGCCGCCCGGCAACCTGACCGGCCGGGCGCCATCGAGGTCGCCGCGATCCCCGCTACCGTTGCGGAGATGGTCACCGTGCCCGGTCACGCCACGGCGTATTGCGCCCGCCGAGTCTCGGGCGCGATCCGCGGCGCAGATACCTCGCCGGCCGCCGTAGGCCACCGGGCCAAGAAGCGGCGGCGCCTCCCATGAGCGAGATCGTCCTCACCGGGCACTTCTGGACTCGCGGCGAGGCCGGCAGGCGGGCCGGCATGTCCCATCACGAGCTGATCGTCCACCGCGGAGTGCTGCGCCTCGGCGGCCACTGGCTCGACGAGGTGTACTGCGCCTTCCAGTTCAACGACAACGGACTCCGGGAGGACGTCACCGCGGTCGTCGAGGTGCTCGATTCGCATTTCGATCCGGCGACCATCATCGACTGGCTGGTCCGGCCCCATCCGTCACTGGCGACCCTGTCGCCACTGCACTGGCTCGACGGCGGCCGCAGCCTCGACACGGTGTTGCGAGCGGCGCGGGAGCTGGTCAAGAACCCCCCGCCGGCCTGATCGGCGCCTACCCGGCGAACCCGGAGATCAGATCGACGAACTCGTCGGCACGATTGAGCACCGCCTCGTGATGGCCCCCGACGATCTCGGCGACCTCCGCGCCGGGGAGCAACGAAGCCAGCTCGTACTGCGTCTCGGGAGCCACGATCTGGTCGACGGCGGAGACGATCACCATCGTCGGGACCGTCAGGTCCCCCACCCATGCCCGTGAGTCGAATCGCCAGATCGCTCCTGCGGTCTCGTAGTAGAGCGTGGCGTCCCGACGCATGAGCCCGGCGTACATCCAACGACGATGCTCCGGCTCGACCGCTCCGCTGCGTGCCAGGGCGTCGGAGGTGATGGCGGCGCCCTCCTTGGGGCTGACCCTCGCCAAGGCTCGCCCCAGCCAGAAGGCCACCCGAATCACCGCCCGCTGCCGAGCGATGGGACGGGCGGCGGTGGCGGCCAAAATGAGTCGAGCCACGTGCCGAGGGTGCCGGTGGGCGAGGCTCTGGACGACCATTCCGCCCATCGAGTACCCAAGGACCGTGGCACCTTCGATCCCCAGGACGTCGAGAGTCGCCGCCACATCGTCCGCCAGATCCTCGATCTCAAATCTCCCCCGCAGCCAGTCGCTCTTCCCGTGATTGCGGAGGTCGGGCACGATCACTCGGAATCGTTCGCACAGGCGCGGGATGATGCGATAGAACGTCATTTCCCCGTCGAGGTTCCAGCCGTGGATCAGCACGAGCGGCGGCGCCTCCGGCGAGCCCGCCTCACGCACGAATATCTCATTCTCGCCAACGAGCACGGTGCGCCCCGGGATCCGCAGCGGCCGCCGCTGCGCTCCCCGGTACCGGGGCTGCAGCTCAGGGCCGAGCGTGCGCCACAACAGCCAGCCGAGCAGCGAGAGGCGAGTGAGCCGGGCGATGCGCTTCACCCCCGTGAGACTAGGAGAAAGCCAAGACATCAAAGGCGCCGGCGCCTTCCATGCCGCGGCGCGCGATCCGGCGAACGGGACGAGAACCCTCGAAGAGGCCGGTCTGGACGCCTGACCCAAGGCGGTCTAGAAGAGGTGGCCGGATCGCGAATCCGACTGGCTGTCGGGTCTCTCACCGGTACGATCAACGGCTCCTGGGTGTTCCACCCGGGAAGTGCAGGCCCCCTCGTCCCCCCTGGGGGGCCTGCTTTCTTGCGGGCCCCGAACAGGCGGTCTTTGGCGTGCCGGACCACCTCTCTAACCTGCCACTGTGAAGCTCCCATTCAGACTCAGGCGCAGCAGGGTGGCATCCGCCATCCGGGATTTGGCTCACCGAAGCCCGGATCAGGCTGAGGAGTACCTCGACACCCATCAGTCCGAGTGGGAGCGGATCGCCGAGGTCGACCCCAACAGCGCCGCCGACATCCTCGAGGCACTCGACGAGGAGGGCGCCGCTGACCTCCTCGAAGCACTCGAAGCAGACGACGCGGCCGACGTCCTCGACGAGATGCGCCCCGAGCCCGCAGCCGACGTGCTCGAAGAGCTTGCGCCCCATGAGGCGGCCGCCTACATCGCCGAGATGGTCACCGACCAGGCGGTCGACCTGCTGGCGGCGCTCGAACAGGATTCCCGTGACGCGGTGCTCGCCGCCCTCGATCCCCGGACGCGACGCGAGATCAATCGGCTGATCATCTTCCCGCCGGACAGCGCAGGCGGGCTCATGACCACCGACATCGCCTCCCTCCCGCAAGGGATCGACGCCGGCGAAGCCATCGAGTCGCTGCGCCGGCTGCACGACGAGCTTGGCTCGAACCTCACCTACGTCTACGTCGTCGACGACGCCGGGCGCCTAGTCGGGGTCGTGCCGTTCCGCGAGCTCGTGTTCGCCCGGCCCGGCACCGGCCTCGAGGATGTCATGGTGTCCGATCCGGTGTCGGTTCAGCTCGACACCGACCGCGAGGTCGTCGCCGAGCTGGTCCAGCGCTATCACCTCATCGCCATCCCAGTCACTGACGCCGATCGGCACCTCATCGGCATGGTCAAGGTCGACGAAGCACTCGAGGCGATGCAGGCCGAGGCCACCGAGGACATCACGCAGATGGTCGGCGTCGGCGCCGAGGAGACGGTATTCACCCCGATCTCGAAGTCGATACGGCGCCGTCTCCCGTGGATCGTCCTCAACCTCTTCATCGGGCTCGCCATCGCCCTTGTCATCGATCAGTTCAAGGACATCATCCAAGACAGGACGATCCTGGCCGCTTTCATGCCGATGGTCGCGTTGCTCGGCGGCAACACCGGCGCCCAGAGCCTGGCGGTGATCATCCGCTCGATGGCGGTGGGCGATCTGCCTCGGGGACGCGCCCTCAAGGCCGTGAGGCGGGAGCTGCTGGTCGCCACGTCCAACGGCGTGGTGATCTCGATATTGTCGGGAATCACCGGGGGCATCGTCTCTGGTGAGGCGCTAATCGGCCTCGTCATCTGCGTCGCCGTCTTCGTGAACCTGATGGTGGCCGGATTCGTCGGGGCGGCGATACCGGTCGTGCTGCGCCGCGTCGGCCAGGACCCGGCCTTGGCTTCGAACATCTTCCTCACCACCGTCACCGACGTCGTCGGCTTCGGCGGCTTTCTCCTCACCGCGACCTTGGTGCTCTAGGAAGCTGCCGAGGAATCCGCCGGCGGACACTCGATGACGGCCGAAGCGCAACCCTGCGTCAGGAGCCGAGGATGACGACGCCGGTCTCGACGAACGGCCCGACGAATCGCATACGGAAGCCCTCCTCCAACGACACGAGGTGGTGCTTGGCCAGCTCGGCCTCCTGTTCTGCGTCGGGCGATGCCAGCAGGACGGCCTCAGCCGCTGCCTGCGTGTCGACGACGAACGCTTCGTACACCGGCGGGTGCTCCTCGACCACCTCGGCGAGCACGTTCTGCAGATCGATGTCGGTGAGGCCCTCGTAGCTGTCTGGGTCGAGCAGGATCACGACCCGGTCGCCGTTGTCGGTGGCTTCACGACTCACGATCGTGTACTCGGGCAGCCCGGTTGCGGGAATGAGATCGGCGAACGTCGAAGTGGTGTCATCGACCTCGTCATCCTCGGCAACGGTCGTGTCCGCCGACGGCAGTGTGGTGATCGTGACCCCCGGCGCCGTGGTCGTCGTCTCTTCGGCTGAATCGCCCCGAGAGCACCCGACCGCCGCCAGAACCAGCACCACGAACAGCGTCAACCAGCGGAGCGATCGCATGGAGTCACTCTACCGCGATGCCGGGTGTGACGGCATTGGCGGAGACGCTCTTCATCCCTCGCGATCGGCCAGCCACGTCGCGAAGTCGACGTCCTCCATCCACCGCTCCGAGTACACGACCCGGAACCGCTTCTTCACCTCCGCGAAGAGCTCGGGGCTCGGGGCGTTCTCCAGCCCCAGCCTCGCCAGCTCCAGCGTGGGGCGCCAGGCGCGAGCCCCGAGCGCTATGTCCACCAGACTGCGCCAGTCGCCACCGTCCCCGGCTGGTGCGATCTGCGGCGACGACCAGAAGGCCTGGAGCTTGCGGGCCGCCTGGAGACACCGGCGCAACTCTCGGTGCACCGGGCGCGGGAGATCAGCCACGTCCGCGAGCGCGTCGCCCGCCCAGTCGGCGAACGCCTGCTCGTTCCACGCCTCAGGGCCGGTCACCACCGCCCGGTACAGCTCGTCGACGACGCCGAGCAGACCGAGGTAGCGGCCGGCGATCACCGAAGATCGAGCTCTTCTCGCACCAAGGACCGGAATCCGTTCAGGAGGCGGGCCACCATGGGGCCCGCGGCCTTGACGACCTCACCGACCCGGACCACGGGCGTCACCTCGCGCACCGTCGACAACACCATCAGCTCGTCGGCGTCAAACACTCGGGCCAGCGAGTAGTGGCCCTCCCGGACCTCGATCTCGAGCCTTGCCGCCACGTCGATGACCGCCCTCCGAGTCACCGACGCCAGGATGCCGAGATCGAGAGCCGGGGTCTCGAGCACACCTTCGGCGATCCAAGCGAAGCTGCAGGTGGGGCCCTCCAGGACCCGGCCGCTGCGGCCGATGAGCAGCGCGTCGTCGAAGCCGTCCCGGGCGGCGGCGACGCGAGCCGCAAAGTTGGGACCGTACGACAGGGTCTTGGCGCCGGTCAGCTCGGAGGCCTCACCGTCGGGATGCCATGGCGCCGCCACCGGCAACACGGTCATTTCGGGCGACAGCTCCGGGAGCGGCTCGGCGAACACCACGACCCGGGATCCCTCCCCCGAGGCGTGGCTGTCGGTTCCGCCTGTCACGACCACCCGCACCACGGCATCACCCACCGAGGCGCGGTCGCTCACCCAGGCGTCCAGCTCGTAGCGCGGGGGCAGCGGGAGGCACAGTGCATCGGCCGAACGTTGCAGCCGATCGAGGTGGGCATCCTGCCGGAATGCCTTCCCGCCGTATGAGCGGAGCGCCTCGAAGCAGCCGAAGCCACGCTGGAGCGCGATGTCGAACACGGAAATTGCGGCGACGGCGGGATCGACCGCCTCGCCGTCGATGAGGACGTGACCGATAGACGGCATCCGCCGAGCCTACTTCGGCTCGCCACGTCCGCCGTTCACCTGCTCCCGCCCTACCTGCGGCCGAAGCCGTTGGTGATCGGGAGCCGGCGGTCCTTGCCGAATGCCTTGCGGGTGATGCGCACGCCGGGGGCGGCCTGACGCCGCTTGTACTCGTTGCGGTCGACGAGGCGAGCGATCTTGCGCACCACGCTCTCGTCGAGGCCGTCGCGGACGATGTCCTCCACGGACTCGTCCTCCTCGACATAGCGCTCCAGGATCGCGTCCAGGATCGCATAGTCGGGGAGGGAGTCCGAGTCCTTCTGACCGGGGCGCAGCTCGGCCGAAGGCGCCTTGTCGACGGTGGCGCGGGGAATCACCTCGCCGGATCGATTCCGCCACTCGGCGAGCCGGTAGACAACGGTCTTGAACACGTCCTTGAGCACCGCGTAGCCGCCTGCCATGTCCCCATAGAGCGTGGCGTAGCCGACCGCCATCTCGGACTTGTTCCCGGTTGCCACCACCATGCTCCCGAACTTGTTCGAGAGCGCCATGATGATGGCGCCCCGGATCCTCGCTTGGAGGTTCTCCTCGGCAACGCCGAACTCGGTCCCGGCGAAGGCCGGCTCCAGCGCCTCGAGAAAGGAGCCGAAGATACCGTCGATCGGGATCTCCTGGAACCGGCACCCGAGCCGCCGGGTGAGATCCTCCGAGTCACGCACCGATCCCTCCGAGGAGAAGCGCGCAGGCATGGTGACACCCCACACCGCCTCGGGACCGAGCGCGTCGACCGCGATCGCACAGGTGAGGGCGGAGTCGATGCCTCCTGAGAGGCCCACCACGACGCTCTCGAAGCGGTTCTTGGCGACGTAGTCGCGCAGCCCGAGGACGAGCGCTTGATAAATCTCAGCCTCTTCGCAGAGGCGCTCCGCCGGAACGGGAGGAGCCAGCGGCGGCCCCGACCGTTCCCCGGCCGCGGTGACGAGGATCGGCGCCACCGGATCCTCACCCTCCGGAACGGCGAGGTCGAAGACAAATCGCTCTTCCGCGAACTGGGCCGCCCGGTACACGAGGTCGCCCTCGGCGCCGAACACCATGGAGTCGCCGTCGAACACCAGCTCGTCCTGGCCTCCTACCGCATTGAGGTACACCACCGGGACGCCGCTGCGATGCGCTTCGCCGGCGAGCAGCCGGGCCCGTTCGACTCCCTTGCCGCGATGGTACGGGGAGCCGTTGATGTTGAGCAGCACTCGCGCCCCGTTTGCGACCTGCCGGGCGGGCGGCCCCTGCGGCGACCAGATGTCCTCACAGACCGAGATGCCCGCCGGAATGCCCGCGATCGACCACACCCGGCCCGGGTCTCTGCCGCGGGTGAAGTAGCGCGCCTCGTCGAACACCCCGTAGTTGGGGAGGAGCAGCTTGTGATACACACCGCACAGACGGCCGCCGGCGAGGATCGCGGCGGCATTTGACAGCCCGCGCAGCACCGCATCGTCCTCGGAGACGTCCCCGTCGATCGGGTCGACAAACCCGACGACCGTGGCGGTGTCGCCGGCGGAAGAGGCCAGGCGCTCCACTGCCTCGAGGTTCTCGGTGATGAACTCGTCCCGCAACAGCAGATCCTCGGGCGGGTATCCGGTCACCGCCAGCTCGGGCAGCAGCAGCACGTCGGCGTCGCTCTCCTCGGCCCACTCCATGGCAGAGAGGATGCGGTCGACGTTGCCGTCGATGTCACCGACGGTGAGGTTGATCTGGGCACCGGCGATGCGCAGCGTTCGCATGACGTCAGGTTAGGAGCGCCGGGCCACGCCGGGGGTATCGCTCATACCCCGCGCAGCGTTGCCTCGATCAGGTAGTCGACAACGGCGACGAGGGCATCGCTCTCGCTGGCGCCCCCGTCGAGCGCCTCCTCGTAGATCGCGAGCTGACGGTGAGCACTCGTCCCTCGCTCCACGATGGTGCGGCTGTGCAGTACCTCGTCGAGGCATCCGAGCTCGGCGGCGTCGCGCTGCACGAGCTCGATGATCTCCATCAACAGCTCGAGGTAGGGAACCAGCTCACCGCGCCCGAAATCGATCAAGGGCTCGTCGATCCCGTAGCGCTGGGCTCGCCACACGTTCTCGTCGATGAGCATGCGCGAGTAGGCCCGCCACCGCTGATTCCCCAGCCTCTTGCGGTAGAGCATCGCCAAGAGCGACACGTACAAGGCCGCGATGGCGACGGTGTCATCGATGTCGGTGCAGATGTCGGCGCTGCGCATCTCGAGGGTCGGGTAGCGGGCACTGGGCCGGATGTCCCACCACACCCGGGTGGCATCCTCGATCACCCCGGCGCGGGTGAGGACCGCCACATGGCGCTGGTAGGCGGCCCAGGTGGAGAACTCGTCGGGAAGGCCGGTGCGGGGAACCGCCCTGAAGACCGAGGTTCGATAGCTCATCAGACCGGACTTCTTCCCTTGCCAGAACGGAGAGGAGGTGCTCAGAGCCAACAGGTGGGGCATGAAGTACACGACTTGGTTCATGAGGTCGATACGCAGATCCGGGTCTTCGATGCCGACGTGAACGTGCATCCCGCAGATCATCAACCGCCGCACAACGCCACCGAGAGCCTCGGCGAGCACGTTGTAGCGCTCCCGGTCGGTGTGTTGCTGCCGCTCCCACACCGCGAACGGATGGGTCGAGGCTGCGATCGGGGCCAGCCCGTACTTGTTGCAGACGTCGGCGACCGCCCGGCGGAGAGAGACGAGATCGGCTCGCGCCTCGGCGATGCTGGAACTCACCTTGGTGCCGATCTCGATCTGGGATCGCAGGAACTCCGGACTGACCTGGCCACCGATGATCTCTTCACAATCTCTCAGCAGCCCGTCGGGCAGATCACGCACCAGGTCGCGTGTCTGCCGATCGACGATGAGATATTCCTCCTCGATCCCGATCGTGAACGCAGGCCGATGCCGTCCCAACCCCGTACCTCCCGAGTCTGGTACCCACAAACTAGTGGCAGTCGACGGGCGCAGCCGCCACACTCCCTGCTCGCGGCAGGCATGCACCGCTACAATCCCGTCATGCCTTCCCGAACCACCACGTTGACGCGCCTGGCAGCCGAGATCGCCCCCCGCATGATCGAACTGCGCCGCGACGTGCACCGACACCCCGAGGTCGGCTGGGCGGAGGTTCGCACCACCCGCACCGTCGCCGAGATCCTCCGCTCATGGGGTCTCGAGCCGCAGATTCGGCCCGCCGGGATCGGTCTCACCGTCGAGATCGGGTCGGGCGACAAGATAGTTGGCTTCCGCACCGACCTCGATGCGCTCCCGATCCTCGAGGAGTCGTCGCCCGACTACCAGTCGACCGTTCCCGGAGTCATGCACGCCTGCGGACACGACGTGCACCTGGCGATCGCCACCGGCATCGCCTGGGTCCTCTCCCGGCTCGACGCCCTCCCCGGGAGGGTCCGTCTCATCTACCAGCCGGCAGAGGAGAGCATCCCCGGCGGGGCCACCATGATGCGGGCCGAAGGCGTTCACCACGGCCTGTCCTCCATCATCTCGTTCCACGTCGACCCCTCGCTGGCCCCCGGCCGAATCGGACTGCGCGAGGGAGGGATCACCGGGGCCTCCGACCGTCTCGTCATCCGCCTCTCGGGACCGGGCGGCCATACTTCACGACCCCACCAGACCGTGAACCTCCTCTATGTGGCGGCCCGCGTCATCACTGACCTCCCCGAGGTCATCCGACACCGGGTCGACCCCCGTGAGACCGTGCTGGTGGTGTTCGGGCGGATAGCAGGCGGCTCGGCGGAGAATGTCATCCCCACCCACGTCGAGCTGGCCGGCACCGTTCGCATGTTCAATGTCGAGCTGTGGCGGACCATGCCGAAGATGATCGAGACCGTTGTGACCGATCTGGTGGCACCGCTCGGCGCCATCAGCGAGATCGACTACCTGCCGGGCTCGCCCCCCGTCGTGAACGACCCGGCCGTGACCAGAATCATCGGTGACGCCGCCCGCGCCTGCCTCGGTGACGATCAGGTGGTCGACACCCACCAGAGCCTCGGATCCGAAGACTTCGCTTGGTATCTCGAGGACATCCCCGGCGCGATGCTGCGGCTCGGTAGTGCCCTCCCGGACCGTAACGTCGACCTGCACTCGGCCATGTTCGACGTCGACGAGTCCTCTATCGAAGCCGGGATCCTGGTAGGCGCCGAATCGCTGCTGCGTCTTCTCGAGCAGCTCCCCTGATCGGTCCGCAGGAATCCAGCGGGCTCTACTCGATGACGAGCAGCCCTTGCTCCTCGAGCGCCGCCCGCAGTGTCTCGCCCTCCCCCGGCCTGACGGAGATCGTCAGCACACCGCCTCCGCCGTAGGGGGCATGACGGAGCTGGAGGTCGCGGACGTCGACGGCCGACGCCTCCAGGGCCCGCCCCATCTTGGCGAGCTCCCCCGGCTCGTCGGCGAGGGCGACACGAACCGGCACGACGGTGGGAGCAAGCCCGCGGCGTAGCTGCCGGGCGGCCGTCAGCACCTGGTGCACGGTCTCGAGATCGCCCGTCTCCACGGCGGCGGTAAACCGATCGAGCCGGTCACGGAAGTCCCGCACCGTGTCCACCACCGGGCCTCGGTTCGCCTCCAAGAGCTGAACCCAGGTCGCCGGGTCGGAGGCGGCGACCCTGGTGAGGTCCCGGAAGCTGCCGGCAGCCAGATCCGTCACCCGGGTCCGGTCGGCGGCCTCGGTGGCGAGGGTGGCGGCCAGTACCTGCGGGAGGTGACTGATGACGGCGACCGCGGCATCGTGCTCGACCGCGGTCATTCGTGAGGGGAGCCCGCCGAGCATCTCGATCACGCCCTCAACCGCATCGAGGTCGCCGGAGTCGGCTCCATCGGTGACCACGACCCAGACGGCGCCGCGGAACAGGGCTGGAGAGGCCGCGCCCGGGCCCGTCACCTCACGGCCGGCCATCGGATGGGTTCCGACGAAGTGGACGAGCCGGCTCGCCGCCAGCACGGGAGCCTTCACCCCGGCCACATCGATGACCAGGCTCTCGGTTTCGATCGAGCCGACCTGTTCGATGACGGCGCGAGGCGGCCCGGCCAACACGACCAGATCAGGCCGCCGCGCCAACAAGGAGTCGATGCCGGGCTCGGCTCGGGCCAGAGCGCCGATCCCCACCGCTGCCTCCAGAACCCGCGCATCCGGGTCCCAGCCGGCCACGTCCCATCCGGCTCGGGAGAGGCCGAGGCCGATTGAGGAGCCGATGAGGCCGGTGCCGATGATCCCGGCGGCCGTCATGGCCGATTTCCCGCGCTCATCGCTGGCACTGGTCACATCTCGACGCCCATCACCAGGGCGAGGGCCCGCACCTCTGTCATGAGGTGGGCGAACTCCTCAGGAAGGATCGCCTGTGGGCCGTCGACGAGCGCAGTCTCCGGAGTGGGGTGTACGTCGATCATGAATCCATCGGCTCCCGCTGCGATGGCGCTCCTGGCGAGCGGCGCCACCAGCTGGCGGCGGCCACCAGAGTGCGACGGATCGACGACCACAGGCAGGTGAGAGAGGCCCTTGACGACGGGGACGGCTGAGATGTCGAGCGTGTTGCGGGTGGCGGTCTCGAAGGTGCGGATCCCGCGCTCGCAGAGCACGATCTCTTGGTTGCCTTCCTTGTAGACGTACTCAGCGGCGTTGAGCCATTCCTCCACGGTGGCGGTGAAGCCTCGCTTCAGCATCACTGGCTTCGACTGCTTTCCGAGCTCGGCCAGCAGAGTGAAGTTCGCCATGTTGCGGGTCCCGACCCGGATGAGGTCTGCGTATTGGCTCACCAGGTCGACGTCGCGAGGATCGACGACCTCGGCGATGAAAGGCATCCCGAATTCCTCGCGGGCTTCGGCGAGGAGTTCCAGGCCCTTCTCGCCGAGTCCCTGGAACGAGTAGGGAGAGGTGCGCGGTTTGAAGGCGTCGCCGCGCAGGACCTTGGCGCCCGCCTTCGACACCGCCTCGGCGGCAGCGAAGAGTTGCTCGCGCGACTCGACAGCGCAGGGACCGGCGATTGCCACGAAATGGCCGCCTCCGAGAGGCACCCCACCGACGTCGATCACCGTGTCCTCCGGCTGGAAATCACGACTGACGAACTTGAAGGGCTTGAGGACGGGAACCGCCCGCTCCACCCCGGAGAGCGCCTCCCAGGACACCTGCTGGATCACTTCGCGATCGCCGACGGCGCCGATCACCGTTCGGTAGCGGCCCTTGGAGACGTGCGCCTCGGCGCCCGCGTCCTCAAGGCGCCGGACGACCAACCGCACGTCCTCGACTGTGGCGTCTTTGGCCATCACGATGATCAAGGACTCATCCCCTTTGTCGTCGCCGGTTCGATCCACGCGGCACTTCCCCGTTCATGGTAGGAGCGTGGCGGAGACCTTATCCGCGCAGATCAGGGGAGGCGAAATCGGCGCCACTGCTATCGCTCGTACGCGCTTGACTCACCTCGGCCATCGGCCGGGAGACGAGTCCTCGCCGCAGGTGCGCCACCAGCTCGCCTGTTCCACAGCCACGACGGGGCCGGCTCGTCCACTCTCTTCGAGCATGCGCTATCACCTCAGAGCCCGTTGCCCCCTCCCCGGACCACACCGTCACGCCAGCAACCCGCTACCCGCTTGCTGTTGCTAGCAGTCTGCGATATATTGCAAGAGTGAGACAGCAGCTGTCAGATCTCGGGAGCTTCATTCGCCAGCAGCGCGAGCACAGTGCCATGTCGCTGCGCAAGCTCGCCGACAGGGCAGGGATCTCCAATCCCTACCTCAGCCAGATCGAACGGGGCCTCCGCAAGCCGTCCGCAGAGATCCTCAAGTCGCTCGCCCGCGCCCTGTCGATCTCGGCCGAGACGCTCTACGAGCGAGCCGGCCTGCTCGACGGAGCAAGCGCACGACCCGACGTACTCGGGGCGATCGCCACCGACGGCAAGCTGTCGAAGGGCCAGAAACAAGCACTGACGGAAATCTACACGAGCTTCGTCGGTGGCGATGAACAGGAGACATGATGAACCCGGAAACCCCCAAGCACTTCGTGACGAAGGCCGGATACGCGGCCGTCGGCGCACCCTTCGTGGTGGGCCGGTGGATCAGGGACCTCGCCGTCAGGCTCGCCGATCACACCCACGGGCAATTCGAGGCATTCGCCGACGAGGGCGCCAAGTTGACCAAGAAGCTCCACAAACGCGACGCCGTCGACGAGATCGAGAAGGAGTCGGCTCCCAAGCCGGTGGCTGAGAAGCCGGCCACCAAGGCCACCGCGAAGAAGCCGGCCACCAAGAAGCCGGCAGCGACAACCGCCGCGAAGAAACCGGCCACCAGGGCCAAGAAGGGGCCTGCGAAGAAGGGGCCTGCTGCAAAGCCGAGCACGAAGTAGCTTCGATCCGAAGCTCCAGCCGAGACCCGGGAACCCGCCGGACAGAGAGCCCGGCAGGCGATGCCGGGGCCACGAAGGGCGCGCCGCCACGAAGCTCTCCGTCCGTGTCCTGAGCCAACGAAGACCCCGGCACGCCGGTGCCGGGGTTCTCCGACAATCGGAGCTCGGGTCAGTGGCTCACGAGGGGATCGAGCGTCTTGGCATACTCCACCCAGCGCTCCACCATCGATTCGGTGGGAAGACGCCGAACAAGCCTCTTCTTGGCGTTGACGTCCATCATGGCGCCGAGCAGGTTCTCAGGATTCCTGCGACGCAGCTCCTTGATGGTGTCCACTCCGGCCGCCTCGAGGAGGTCCGAGTATTCCTCCCCAACACCCTTGACCCGCATCAAGTCGGCCCGATTCACCCACTCCAACAACTGATGCTCCGTCAGGCCCGTGGTCTCGGCGAGTCCCTTACGTCCCTTCCGGGTGCTGCCAATCTTGAGGAGTGCCTCGGTTGTACGCACACCCGCCTTGCGCAGCTTGGTCGCATACTTGTGGCCCACTCCCTCGATCGCGTCGATCGAAGCCATCACCCGTCCTTTCTCCGTTCGTCCAGTGTCGCTGGGACTCCTGGAACCCCTCGACATCCGGCTCCCGAGCCGAGCATAACGAAGCGCCGGTGCCGGTCGCCAAACGTCAGGTTCTTCGCCGGACATCCAAGAGGTCGTCCGGTGTCACGATCCGGTGCGGTGGGAGGCGATCGAACCAGACCTCGTCGACCCAGTCCGGATGCGCCTGGAGTAGTTGCTCCAGCGTCGCCTCTCCCTCGAGGCCCATCAGGCGGGACCAGAGCCCCTCACCGACGACGCACGGGGCGCCGCCGGCGTAGCGGTACTTCGGCACCGTCGCCAGCTTCCCCGAACTCCGATGGGACTCGAGGAGTTGCGACACCACCTCGGGGGGATTGTGGAGCTGATCGCCGTAGCCCACGACGATCGCATCGAACTCCCCAAGGCGCATGATGGTGTCCACCCCGGCACGCAGCGACGCTGCGACGCCTTCCTCCCATTCAGGGTCGATCACCACCGTGACGTCGCCGAGGTCGGCGCGCTCCAACACCTGCTCGGCCGCGGCGCCGAGCACCACGACGACCCGATCCACCGGCCAGGCGCGCACCTGACTGAGCACGTACTCGATCAGCGTCGACGCCCCCCAGCGTGCGAGCGCGACCGCGCCACCGCAGCCCTCACCGGGCTGTGTCGAGATCAACAGTCCCGCCACCGCCACCTCAGCCTCCGTTCCCGTCGCCGGCGGCCCGTACGGTACCCGGCGCGCGGCAGGCCGGTGCGCTCCTCCCTCACCGAGAGACAGCTCCGACTCGTCGGCAAGGCAGCTCCCCGGTTAGTCTCATCGGGATTCCCTCAGGCCTTGCCGTGAGCGGAGCAAGGGGCACAGGGACGGTCCAGCGCTGCGGGCCGTCCCTTTTCTCGTCTGTGGGACCCACGGGCCGCTTCGGTCTGGCAGACTCCGAGTCTGCCCGTCCGCCATCTGGAATCCAAGGAGTCGCTCGTGCGAGTTGGTGTCCCCACCGAGATCAAGGCCGAAGAGTACCGGGTCGCCCTCACCCCCGTCGGCGTCAGGGAACTGACCAGCCGCGGCCACCAGGTCATCGTGCAATCCGGGGCGGGTCTCGCCTCCTCGATCACGGACGACGACTACCGGGCCGTTGGTGGCGAGATCGTGCCGACACCAGCGGAGATCTTCTCGGCCGCCGCCCTCATCGTCAAGGTCAAGGAGCCGCAGCTCGAGGAGCTGGCGATGCTGCGCAGCGACCACACCCTGTTCACCTTCCTCCACCTCGCCGCCCACCCGCAGCAGGCCGATCTCCTCCTCGAGAGCGGCGCCACCGCCATCGCCTACGAGACCGTGCAGCTCCCCTCCGGGTCGTTGCCGCTGCTGGCACCGATGAGCGAGATCGCCGGGCGCATGGCGACTCAGGCCGGTGCCCACTATCTGGAGCGACCGAGGGGCGGCCGTGGCGTGCTGATCGGTGGCGTCTCGGGAGTGCCCCCGGCGCGGGTCACCGTGATCGGGGCCGGGAACGCCGGCACCCACGCCGCCATGATCGCCGCCGGGATGGGAGCCGAGGTGACGATCCTCGACACGAACGTCGACCGCCTTCGCCACCTCGACGAACTCCACCGGGGCAGGATCGTCACGGTGCGGTCGTCGATCTACTCCATCGACGAGTTCGTACCCAACGCCGACGTCGTGATCGGAGCGGTGCTGATCGCCGGGGCACGGGCGCCGGTGGTGGTCACCGCCGGTCACATCGAGCAGATGCGGGCGGGGACCGTCGTCGTCGACATCTCCATCGACCAGGGCGGCTGCATCGAGACATCCCACGAGACAACCCACGCCGACCCGGTCTACGTCGTGAGCGACGTCATCCACTACGCGGTCGGCAACATCCCGGGTGCAGTCCCCAACACCGCCACCTATGCCCTCAGCAACGCCACGCTGCCCTACACCGTGGCGCTCGCCGACGGGTTCGCAAGCGGGGTGGAGGCGTACCCCGAGCTGATCCACGGCGTGAACGTCGCCTCCGGCAAGATCACGAACCGCGCCGTCGCCGAATCGCTCGGCTACAGCCACCACGATCCCGCCACGGTGATGGGGATCAGCGGGTAGTCGCGGCGGCGATCGCGGCCGGGTGCCCCTTGCAGTACGCGTGCAGCCCGGTAAGGTCACAGAGGCGGCTTTCCGCGAGACCGTCAGTGCCTATCGCCACAGCTCCTCATGCCTCGATCTCTCCTGACGACGCCACTCCGGGCCGGCCGTCCTGGCTGCTGATCAGCAGCGTCGACGGTGCCTTGCTCGGGGACGACGAGTCGCTCGCCGCCCTCGTGTCCGCCCTCGCCGGGACGGACCGCTTGCTGGTTGCCCTCAATTCGAGCCGGTCGATCGCCGGTGTGCGGAGCATCGTCGATGCCCGCTTGGGCGGATGGCAGCCGGACGGCATCATCGGAGCCTTCGGCACCGAGATCGAGTGGAACGGCGTCCGCCTCGCCAACTGGGACAGGCGATTCGTCACCTGGGACCGGCAGCTGGTTCAACGGACCGCCGCAGCCTGCGATCTCACTCCTGTTGATCCCGACCTCGACACCGACTACAAGGTCGGCTATGCCGCCGCGGCGTCGGAGGCGGAAGAGATGCTCACCGCTCTCGAGGCGGCCGGTGTCGCCGTCACCGTTGTCGCCGCTGGGGAGAACCGTCTCGACGTGATCCCAGCCGAGGCCGGGAAGGGGAAGGCGGCCCGCTTCGTAGCCTCCCTGCTCGGGATCCCGCCTGGGCGCATCGTCACTGCCGGCGGCTTCGAGCGCGACCTCGACCTTCTCTACACCGGGAAGGGGATCGTGGTGGCCAACGGCGACACCGCCCTCCGCGGCGGCCTCGCCGGCCGCGGCGCCTACTTCGCTTCGGCAGACTCGGCAGGCGGCGTGCTCGAGGGTTTACAACACTTCGGTGCCCCGATTTGAGAAGAGGGACCTCATGACGAATCGACAGCCCGGCCCCACATCCCGCATCCTGATGATGTCGCTGCACGGCTACGTCGGCGCCACCCCGGAGCTCGGGCTCCCCGACACGGGCGGGCAGGTGGTGTTCGTGCTCCAGCTCGCCAGGCAGCTCACCGAGTTCGGGTACGCAGTCGACATCGTCACCCGTCGCTTCGCGGACCAGCCGGAGTTCGACGATGCCGGGGACGGCTTGCGGGTGTGGCGCATTCCCTTCGGGGGCCCGGACTTCATTCGCAAAGAGGACATGCACGACCACCTGGACGAGTTCGTCACCACCTTTCTTGCGGCACTGGCCGATCGCCAGCTCTCCTACGACGTGATCAATTCCCACTACTGGGACGCGGGATGGGCCGGCCAGCGCATCGCCGAGGAGCTCGGCATCCCGCATGTCCACACCCCCCATTCGCTCGGCTGGTGGAAGCGCGAAGACATGCACGGTGATCGGCAGCAGATCGAGTCCGACTACCGATTCGACGAGCGCATCCGCAAGGAGTTCCTCATCTACCGGCGTTGCGACCAGGTCATCGCCACCACCAATCAGCAGACCGAAATCCTGCGCGAGCACTACGACGTTCCTGATCGCCACCTCGCCATGATCCCGCCCGGGATCAACGAGACCATCTACACGCCGGTATCGGGGCGTGAGGAGAAGACGCTCCGCAGGCGGCTCGGATTCCGGCAACACGACGTCTACACGGTGGGCCGAGCCGCCGCCAACAAGGGCTACGACTTGTTGATCCGGGCATTGCCGCATCTGCGCGAAGCGGTGCCCGATGCCCGCCTCCAGCTCGCCATCGGCGCCAACTCGAAGAAGGATGAGGCAGGAATCGGCAAGTGGAAGGCGCTCGCCGACAATCTCGACATGACCGAGCACATCCGGTGGATGGGCCACATCGCCGACGATGCGATGGCGAACCATTACCGGGCTTCACCGGTGTTCGCCCTGCCGTCCCGCTACGAGCCCTTCGGCATGACCGCCGTCGAGGCCATGGCCTGCGGAACGCCGTGCGTCGTGACCATCCACGGCGGACTCGAGGAGATGTTCGACTTCGGGTCGCAGGCCCTCTTCGCCGACCCGAAGCATCCCCGGGAGTTCGCCGTGATGCTCAGCATGCCGCTGCGCTACCCCCAACTCCGGGACCGCCTCTCCATCGACGGCGCCCGATTCGCCCGCCGCATGTTCGGCTGGCGTGGCATCGCCCGCCGCACCCTCGCCGTGTACGAACAGCACCGCCGAGGCGAGGTGCCCATCTAGGAGATTGCCGAGAATTCCATCGGCGGGCGCCCACTCGCGGCTAGCGGGCACGGTGAGCGAGAATGCGGCCACATGGCAGACCCGTCCGATCTCTCATCCACTCGGCCAGCCGCGTCGGCATGGGCCCTCGCCGCCCTGATGCTCGCCGCCACGGTCGCCTTCGATCCCGGCGGCTGGGCGTCATTCGGGCCGGTCAAGTGGGCGGCGGTCACTGCGCTGACGCTGCTGGCGATCTCACTGCGGATTTTCGAGGGCCCGATCGCGATCCATCGTGGTTCCGGCATCGCCTGGCTGGCCTTCCTCGCCTCGGGGAGTGGTCGGGAGCGTGGCGGCGGTCGATCCCCTCTACAGCTGGATCGGGACCCCCGACCGCCACCTGGGCCTGCTGGCGTGGGGGCTGTTCGCCGCTCTCTTCGCGGCAGGCCAGGGGCTCGAACCGGCCGCGGTGCGTCTCGTCCTGCGGACCGCCACCGTTTCTCTCGTGGTGATCGGCGCCTACGCACTCCTGGAGCTGGCCGGAGCGGCTCCGGCGGATCTCGCCACAGCATCCTCCCGGCCGGGAGGGCCGTTCGGGTCCCCCGCCTACATCGACTGCGGGTCGAGCGCGGGGAAAGCCTCCGCCGGGGCGTCGTCGTGCACCGCCAGATAGGCGTTCACGTAGGAGGCGGCGCTCCACGCCTGATGGGCCT
>CAZMSN010000026.1:0-27513 GCA_964569015.1 uncultured Acidimicrobiaceae bacterium
TCGTGGCGCTCGCGCTCATCGTCCTCCCTCTCGACAGCGCGGTGGCGCGGGGCGCCGACCTCGGACCCGGCGGGACGTTCCACGACGACAACGGGAACGTCCACGAAGGAGCCATTGAAGCGATCGCCGAAGCCGGAATCACCAAGGGCTGCAACCCACCCGACAACGACCGGTACTGCCCCGATCAGGCCGTGACCCGTGGCCAGATGGCATCGTTCCTCGTCCGGGCTCTGAATCTGGCCCCCTCCTCGACCGAGGGTTTCACCGACATCGCCGGCTCGCTCCACGAAGCCGACATCCTCACCCTCGCCGCCGCCGGGATCACCAAGGGCTGCAACCCACCCGACAACGACCGTTACTGCCCTGATGCCCCGGTGACTCGAGCCCAGATGGCATCGTTCCTCGTCCGGGCTCTGAACCTGCCTCCCTCGTCCACACCGCGATTCGTCGACATCGCCGGCTCGCCTCACGAAGCTGACATCCTCACCCTCGCCGCCGCCGGGATCACCAAGGGCTGCAACCCACCCGACAACGATCGGTACTGCCCCGACCGACCCGTGTCGCGAGGGGAGATGGCGACCTTCCTCGCTCGGGGTCTCGACCTGCCGCTGCTCACGCCACCGCCCGCCCCGTTCCATCTCATCGCGAGCTTCACAACGCACCACCCCTGCTGCCAGACCCGAGTTGCAGCCGTACAGGAGCTCGCCGACCTCATCGACGGGATCGTCGTGCTCCCACGCGACACCCTCTCGATGCTCCGAGTCATCGACTACAGCGTGACCAGCGGCTACTGCCAGACATCCACGACGTTGTTCAACGCCGTGTTCTACGCCGGCCTCGAAGACGTCGAGCATCGGCCTCACGTCGTCCACTTCGACCGCTACCCGCCGGCGATCGAATCCACGCTCGTCGCACCCGACCGAGCGGATCTCAAGTTCCGCAACGACACGGAGCACCCAATCCAGATCCGGACGTCCCACACCAGCACGTCGGTCACCGTCGAGCTGTGGGGCGACAATGATGACCGCACCGTGATCGGCGACTACACGGCTGCGAGCGGAACGATCCTCGATGTGGTCGAGGAGGGCGGAACCGACGCTCGGATCGTGACCGCCGAGGTCACAAACGGCGGCAAGACCTACTGGGTGACGAGGACGATCACCGTCGGCGCCGAGTCGACGGCCGAGTCGTGGACGTGGACGTACCGGTAACCGGGCGCCCCCGCTTCTCCTAGGCCCTCGCCGCCTGAAGATCGGCCTCGACCATGATCTCGACCAGCTCGTCGAATCCCACCCGAGCCTCCCAGCCGAGCTTCTCTCGCGCTTTGCTGGGATCGGCGAGGAGAACATCGACCTCGGCCGGGCGGAAGTAGCGAGGATCCACCCGCACCAGGACCCTGCCATCCGGCCCGACAGCAACCTCGTCCAGGCTCGAGCCGCTCCACTCGATCGGCATCTCTGCAACCGCGAACGCCTTCTCGCAGAACTCGCGAACCGAATGCTTCTCGCCGGTGCCGATCACGTAGTCATCCGGCTCGTCTTCCTGCAGCATCACCCACATCGCCTCCACGTAGTCGCCGGCGTAGCCCCAGTCGCGCTCGGCGTCGAGGTTGCCGAGGTGCACAGGCAGCTCCCGGCCCATCTTGAGGGCGGCAACGGCGCGGGTGATCTTGCGGGTGACGAACGTCTCGCCTCGGCGCGGCGATTCGTGATTGAAGAGGATCCCGTTGGCGGCGAATGCCCCGTACGCCTCCCGGTAGTTGCGGGTGATGTGGAAGGCGTAGACCTTCGCCGCGGCATACGGGCTCCTGGGATAGAAGGGTGTCTCCTCCGATTGAGGCACCTCGACCACCTTGCCATACATCTCCGAGGACGACGCCTGGTAGAAGCGCGTGTCGAGCCCGGCGTCCCTCACTGCCTCCAGGAGCCGCAGCGTTCCCAGACCGGTGATGTTCCCGGTGTACTCGGGCACGTCGAAGGACACCTTCACATGTGACTGGGCCCCCAGGTTGTAGATCTCGTCCGGCCGGCAGGTTCGGATGAGGTGATTCACGGCCGATGAGTCGCCCAGCTCCGAGTAGACGAGACGGAGCCGGACGTCGGACTCGTGCGGATCCTGGTAGATGTGGTCGATGCGGCCGGTGTTGAACGACGACGATCGGCGGATCATGCCCCACACCTCGTACCCCTTGGCGAGAAGGAGCTCGGCCAGGTACGAGCCGTCCTGGCCGGTGATTCCCGTGACGAGCGCCGTCTTCCCGTTCCGATCGGGCCGTTCAGTCACCCCGCACTCCCCTTCCTTCCGCCTCTCCGGTAAAATGCTCAGCGAACCACTGGTAGGTCTCCCGCAGCCCGGTCTCGAGGGGCACGGCATGCTGCCATCCCAGCTCGTGGAGGCGGGTCACGTCGAGCAGCTTGCGCGGCGTCCCGTCCGGTTTGGACGCGTCCCACACCAGCTCGGTGTCGGGCGCCACGATCGACTGCATCAGCTCCGCCAGCCGGCGGATGGAGACTTCCTCCCCGGTACCGACGTTGATGTGCCCGGGACCTGCATAGTGGCGCATCAGGAACACGCAGGCGTCGGCGAGATCGTCCACGTAGAGGAACTCGCGCAGTGGAGACCCGGTGCCCCAGATCATTACCTCGCGATCGCCGCGGAGCTTCGCCTCGTGGAAGCGCCGCATCAAGGCGGCCACCACGTGCGATTCGGTGGGATGGAAGTTGTCGCCGGGCCCATAGATGTTCGTCGGCATCGCCGAGATGAAGTCACTCCCGTACTGCCGGCGGTGCGCTTCGGTCAGCTCGATGCCCGCGATCTTGGCAACGGCGTACGGCTGGTTGGTGGGCTCCAGGTAACCGCCGAGGAGCTGGTCTTCCCCCATGGGCTGCTCGGCACGCTTCGGGTAGATGCAGGAGCTGCCCAGGTAGAGGAGCCTGGTGGCCCCGAACCGGTGGGCCGCTGAGATGACGTTGGCAGCGATCATCACGTTGTCGTAGATGAAGTCGGCCGGACGAGTGCTGTTGGCCAGGATCCCGCCCACCGTCCCTGCCACGAGGAACACGTACTCGGGCCGCTCCGCCTCGAAGAACCGCTCCACCTCGACCTGGCGCAGGAGATCCACCTCGCCTCGGGCCGGCGTCAGGAGATTCGTGAATCCTTCCTGCCGGAGGCGACGCACGACGGCCGAACCGACCAGGCCACGATGGCCGGCGACATAGACACGTGCACTACTCGGAAAGGGAAGGGCCATGTCGGGAATCTAGCATTCGTTCCTCTGCCGATCCCCGGCCGTGTGCCATGATGGCCTACAACTCGTTCTCGACCGTCGGCGGTCCGCCGGTTCCCTCCGCGCCCTGGTGAGCCGGACCGTGCCGGGATATCCTCACGTCGCCGGATGCTCGCGGAAAGGACGGCCGGTGAGGTCGCAGACACAGAACCGCATCGTCCTCGCCCTCGCCCTGGCCGGGTTGGTCGCCGGGAGCGCGGCGTGGGCAGCCGGTGCGTCCGCGGCTTCCGATGCGGTCTGGGCAGCAACCGGCATGACGGCGCTGGTTCCCCTGCTGGCGGGTTTCGTCGACAGCATTCGCCGCCGGGAGGTCGGGCTCGACATCGTGGCCCTGCTCGCCGTCGGCGGCGCCCTGATACTCGGCGAGTACCTCACCGCCGCCATCATCGGACTGATGCTGGCGACCGGGCAGGCACTGGACGGCTACGCCGCCGCCCGCGCCGAACGGGAGCTGACCTCCCTGCTGGCACGCTCACCCAAGATGGCACACCGCTACGAGGGCGACACCCTCGTCACCGTGGAGGTCGACGACGTCGCCCCGGGGGACCTGCTGGTAGTGAAACCCGGAGAGGTGATCCCCGTGGATGGCGTGATAGCGAGCGGCGTCGCCGTCATCGACGAGTCCGCCCTCACCGGCGAGGCGCGTCCGGTCGAACGGGGCGAGGGAGACCGGGTGCAGAGCGGGACCGTCAACGGCGCCGGGTCCCTCGAGATGCACGCTACGGCCACCGCCGAGCACAGCACCTACGCCGGGATCATCCGCCTCGTGAAGACGGCGCAGGATTCGAAGGCGCCCACTTCCCGGCTGGCCGACAAGTACGCTCTCGGATTCGTCCCGCTGAGCCTGGCCATCGCCGGTGCGGCGTGGATCGTCACCGGCGACCCGACACGGGCCCTCGCCGTCCTGGTGGTGGCGACCCCCTGCCCCTTGCTGTTGGCGGTTCCGATCGCGATCGTGTCCGGGATCTCACGAGCGGCCCGGCGGGGAATCATCATCAAGGGCGGAGGCGTGCTGGAGCGCCTCGCCGTCGCCGAGATCCTGATCGTCGACAAGACGGGAACCCTCACCCTGGGGGAGCCCCGGCTTGCGGGGACCGTGCTGTTCGGTGAATGGAACGATGTCGACCGACTCCTTCACCTGGCGGCATCACTGGATCAGATGTCGAGCCATCTGCTCGCCACCGCCCTGGTCAGGGCGGCCCGGGAGCGGGGGCTCCATCTGGCCTTCCCGACCGACGTGACCGAGACCTCTGGCGCCGGAGTGAGAGGCACAGTCGACGGGCGCCGAGTGGCGGTCGGGAACCTGGAATGGGTCGTGGACGACGATCCCGGCCGGGAGGAGCTGCTCGCCTACAAGCGACGGGCCGCCCGGGAACCGACCATGAGTGTTTTCGTTGCGGTCGACGGCGCCCCCGCCGGGGTGTTCGAGTTGGACGATCCGTTGCGCACCGACACGCCCCGTACGTTGCGGCTGCTGCGACGCGCCGGCATCCGGCGTATCGTCATGGCCACCGGCGACCACCCGATGGTGGCCGAGTCGGTCGGAGCCGCCATCTCCGTGGACCAGGTCCTCGCCGAGCGCTCCCCCGAGGAGAAGGTCGATGCGGTACGCCAGGCGGTCTCCGAGGGAACGACGGTGATGGTGGGCGACGGCATCAACGACGCGCCGGCCCTGGCGGCGGCCGACGTGGGCGTGGCGATGGGAGCCCGCGGTGCCACCTCGTCGTCGGAAGCGGCGGACGCGGTGCTCGTCGTCGACCGACTCGATCGGCTCGCCGAAGCGATGACGATTGCGCAGCGCTCTCGTCGGATCGCGGCCCAGAGCGCCCTCGTAGGGATGGGCCTGTCGCTCGGGGCGATGGGAGTGGCATCGGTGGGCTTGCTCCTGCCGGTGTTCGGCGCGCTGCTCCAGGAGGGGATCGACGTCGTCGCCATCCTCAACGCGCTGCGAGCGCTGCGGGATCGCACCTTTGGCGCCGCCCGGCCCCAACTCCCTCCGGAGCTGTCGCAGCGGTTGCGCGCCGAGCACGATCATCTCATGCCGGCACTCGAGCAGCTCGAGTTGGTGGCGGATCGGTTGGATCGGATCTCACCAACGGAGGCCACGAAGGAGCTGGTGAGAATGGACCGCTTCCTGCACGACGAGGTTCTCCCCCACGAGGCCGGAGAGGAGCGCGAGGTGTATCCGCAGCTCACCGACCTCATCGGCGGCGACGATCCGCTCGCCCCGTTGAGCAGGACGCACGGCGAGATCTTCCACCTCATCGGCCTGCACCACCGCCTGGTCGAGAGCATGGGAGCCGAGGGCCCCGGACCGGGCGAGCTGCGCGATGTTCGCCGTGTGCTGCACAGCCTCCACGCCATCCTCCAGCTCCACTTCGCCCAGGAGGAAGAGCTCTTCATGTCCCTCGACGATCACTACCTCGACGCCCGAGCCCCTGTGGCGTAGAGCATTCTGCCAACCCAGGGTTCGTATCCCCGAAAACCGTGCACCACAGCCCACAGTTCGCAACGGGACTCCCTCGATCACCAACCCAGGGTTCGTATCCCCGAAAACCGTGCACTACAGCCCACAGTTGAGCGAAGACAGACGATGGAGAGCGTCAGTCGCTGAGCACACCGCGGACCGACGCCACCACCTCGCCGGGCCGATCGAGCACGTCATTCCACGTGAATCGGAGAACACGCCAACCGTGGAGAATCGCCTGGCGATTACGCTGCCGATCGCGCTCGAAGGCCTCCACTTGGGTGTGCCACCGTCGCGAGTCCCACTCGATCGCGAGTCTCCGAGTCGGAAACGCGACATCGAAGCGCCGACTCCGGTCCCATGGCGTGGGGAACTCGGAGACCGGCTCGGGAAATCCTGCCTCCTGGAGCAGCTCCATGCCGAGACGCTCCAAACGACTGCCGCGAACCGGGCTGCCCGCCCGTTCCTCGATCAGAGCACGAAGTGCGGTCGAACCCGACTTGCCTCGCCGGGCCACGTCGGCCACCACTCGCTCGAGTTCCCCCAATTCGAGCCGTCGATCCGCGAGGAGATCGTCGACGATTCCCTCGAGCTGGGCCGGACGCAAGGAGCCCGCCAGGTCGACAACGGTTCGCGGCAGTGTCGTGGTGGGAAGGCCGTGGTGAATCTCGACATGATGGGAACCGAGATCGCTTGCGCGACGAACGAGCACACCGGGGAACGAGTGCGTCGTTCTCGTGTGGACGGTGACGACCGCCAGACCGCGCCGGAGGTTGGGGACCCTGTGGAACTCTCCTGCGGATTCGTGGGACACCACGGCGTTGGGCAGTGCCGCGACTGCGGCACGCAGACGATCACGGGGATCATCGAGGTCGAAGAAGCGGTAGACGCCGCGGGCGACCCGCCGCCACCGGCCCGCCGCCAGATGCGAGTTGATCCGCCCCAAGGACACGCCGGATTCGAGCGCTTGACATGTCCGGACGATGCCACCTTGGGATGCAGCGACCTGGGCAACGCGAGCATCGGAATGCATGGTCACCATCATCAGTCCTGGGTGTGACAGGAGGGCCCCGAACCGTGGGCTGGTAGTCGCCAGAATCCAGCACTCCAACCCTGGGTTGGGAAGCGGTAGGGTTCTCGGGCGTGACGAAGGCCGGCGGAGGCAATGGGGGAGCATCGCATCATCAACATGTGGTCGGGGCCGCGCAACGTCTCGACTGCCATGATGTACTCGTGGCGACAGCGGTCCGACACGACCGTGTGGGACGAGCCGATGTACGGCCACTACCTGGCGGTGACGGGAGTCCAACATCCGGGCCGCGACCACATCCTGGCAGCGGTGCCCACTAACCGGGACGTCATCGTCCACGAGATGCTCCACGGCTCCTCTCCCACTCCGATCCGCTTCTACAAGAACATGGCCCATCACCTGATCGGCTTCGATTGGGAGGCCATCGATCACATGGAGAGCTTCCTCCTCATTCGTGACCCGAGGGACATGCTGCCCTCACTGGCGGCCAGCCTCTCCCGCACTCCCACGATGAGCGAGACCGCATACGAGACGCAAGTGGGCATCGTGGAGAGGATCCTGGCACAGGGAGGAGACCCTGCCGTGGTCGATTCCCGCGATCTCCTCACGGCGCCGGAAGCAACGCTGCGAGATCTGTGCTCCCGGCTCGATGTCCCCTTTGACGAGGCGATGCTCTCGTGGCCGGCGGGCCCGAAGCCCGAGGACGGCGTCTGGGCGTCCGATTGGTACGAGCGCGTCCACCGCACGACGACGTTCGAGCCCTACCGGCCCAAGGACGCTCCGTTCCCCAAGGCGCTGGAACCACTCCTCGAGGAGAGTCGGCCCTGCTACGAACGGTTGCATGAACACGCCATCAGCACCGCCTGAGCACGTCGCCGCGACCCGGCCTCACCCCTCGTCGAGTTCGACCGGCTTCCAGTCTCGGGTGTGCTCGATGAGGTACTCGCTCACGGCGCGGCAGCGCTCCAGCGTCTCACACAGCCGCTCGCGGCCCATCATCACGTCGACGAGCGACAATTCCTTACGGCCCACGATCGAGAGCCGGCGCTCCGCCGTCGCGCTGAGGGCCCCGGAGGACTCGACGCTCGAGACCTCGATGGGAAGCTCCATCCCCCCGATGCCGGCCAGCTCGGCGGCAAGCATCACCAACTCGGGAGGAGCCGCCAGGGGCGGCAGCGCCCAATTGAAGACCAGGGGGAGCCGGTAGTCCCCCTCGGGTTCCTGGTAGTCGTCGCCCATCTGGATCATCTGATCCTCCAGGCTCAGCACCATCCGGGGCTCCACATCGAAGGCCACGTTGAGGTCCAGCGGCCCGTCGCAGGCGAAGTCGGGGTGCATGTCGACCTCCCATGCCTGGCGCAACGAGTACGTCTCGATGAAATGGCGTTCGTCGTGAATGTGGAAGCCGTGCTCGACGGCGTGGTCCTTGAGGTAGGTGATGAACCCGGCGATATCGATGGCCATACGTCGATGCTACCGGGACCCGATGACGACATCATCGGTGTCGATCAGAGTGACACCGTGAGGCGGTCGCCGTCCTCAATGGTCACGGCGCGGAGATCGTCCACAGTGGCGACCGCATCGAACGATCCCCGCGGATGGGTCGTCGTCAACGCCACCACCACCGCCCCAGCTGCCGAAGCGGCCGCGGCCCCACTCGGTGCGTCCTCGAAGACCACGAGGGATCCCGCGTCGATGCCGAGCGCCGCCGCCGCCGCCAGGTACGGATCCGGATAGGGCTTCCCCCGAGCCACGTCATCGGCGGTGATCAACACCCGAGGTCGTGCGATCCCAGCCGCGGCGAGCCGCGTGATTGCCAGGCGTCGCGACCCCGACGTGACCACTCCCCACCGGCCGTCCGGTATCGAAGCGACCAACGCTGCGGCGCCCGGGACCGCGGCCACCCCACCTGCCCTCTCCTGCTCGAGATCGGCGAGGCGGGCCACAGCGGCCTCGGCGCGAGAGGGAGAGAGGCGTGGCTGCAGGGTGTCCTCGGCGCGCACCCCGTGCATCACCGACATGACCTCATCGGTGTCGAGCTCGAATTCGGCGCAGAGTTGCTCCCACGCCTGCTCCACGACACCGATCGAATCGACCAGCACACCATCGGAATCGAACACGACGGCGTCACAGCTCAGCTTCACGTTCGCCCGCCTCATCGTCTCGCTGCGGAGCGCCCGGAGCCTACCGTCTCCATCAGGTGAGCAATCGCACGATCAGGCCGCTGCTCACCTTCGGGAGGAACCACGTCGACTTGGGAGGCATCACCATGCCCCGATCGGCGACCGCCTCGACGTCGTCCAGGGTCACCGGGTGGATCGCGAAACAGACCGCACAGTCCTCACGGTGCTGCAGCTCTTCCAAGCCCCGCGACCCGGGTACGTATTCGATGCGCGGATCGGAGCGGGGATCACCGATCCCCAAGATGGGGTCGAGCACCAGCTCTTGGAGCAGCACCGCGTCCAGCCTGCCGTAGACATCGTCGGGGATGCTGCCCTCGGGCACGGTGAGCCGGAACCAGCGATCGCCGATGACCATGCCGAATACTCCGTGCCGCCGGGGTCGGGCCGACTCCGGGGTGCCAGCAGGCAGCTCCTCGACGGCGACCACCTTCGAAACCTGCTCCACGAACTCGGCCGGGGTGAGGCCGTTGAGATCCCGGATGCAGCGGTTGTACTCCATGATCTGGAGCTGGGCCTCCGGGTAGAGCACCGCCAAGACGTAGTTGTAGCCCTCGCATCCGGTGTGATCGGGGTTGTTGGCCGCCTCCCAGTGCGCAAAGTGGGCGGCGGCGGCGCAGCGATGGTGGCCGTCGGTGATGTAGAGGGTCTCGATCGAGGCGAGCTCCGACTCCAGCAGACGGACCTCTCGCTGATCGTCCACCACCCAGATCGTCTGCTCGACTCCGTCGGCCGTGAAATCGATCAACGGCGCCCGAGCGGATGCCCGGCTCATCGCCTCGACAGCGCCGTTCCCCGATCGGTAGGCGAGCGCCACCGGATACGAGTCCGCCCTCAGCTCGGCGATGTGCCCGGCGAGCCGCTCCTCGGTCGCCCGGTTGGTGTACTCGTGACGCTTGATCCGGCCCTCGTCGTATGCCGATATCGCCACCTCGGCGACGATGCCGGTCCGGCCACGCACCCCGTCCGACAACCGGTAGACGTAGTACGCCGGCGTGTCCCGCCACACGTAGACGCCTTCGTCGATCATGGCCTCGAGCCGCTCCCGCCCACTGCGGACGCCGACCGGCTCGGCGGCTACCCCCTCGGTGTGGATCGTGTCCCGCATGATGTGCTGGAAGCTGTACGGGTTCTCCGCCTCGAGCCGCTCCCAGTGCCCCGCCGGGACCTCCGAGACCGGCGGGGTCGCCACCTGTGCCGCCAGCTCGGGCCGCGGGAGAAACGCGCAGAAGGGTCGAATCAGTGATGCCATGGCGCCATCTCAGTCGTTGCCGCTCGATACCGCGATCACGTCTTCCAGCGCCTCGATCGCCCACAGGACCTCTTTGTCGACATCGCCGCCGACCCGCATTGCCACCGAGGCGGCACGCCCCCCGGCGAACACCGAGTTCACCATGTGCTCGACATTGAGGTCGGCCTCGCGGAGGATGCCGAGGACCCGGGCCAGCACCCCGACCCGATTGTGGTGCCGGATGGTGAGCGACGTCATGCCGTAGCCGGACGGCAGCAGGTTGACACAGTTGAGCACCGTGCCGTCCTCGAAGGCATCGATGAGTTCCAGGACAGCGTCGGCGATCGCATGCTGAGCCTGATCTGTCGAGGCGCCGATGTGATGGGTGCCGTACACGTTGGGGTGGCGAGCGATCACCGAATCGAACTCCGCTTCGCCCGTCTGCGGCTCCTCGTCGTAGACGTCGAGGCCTGCCCTGATGCCCTTGGCGTCCATGGCCTCGATGAGCGCCGCCTCATCGAGAATGCTCCCCCGCGAGGTGTTGAGAATGATGGCGCCGGGTTTGACGTGCTCGAGCAGATCGCGGGAGATGAGTCGCTCGGTGCTCTCATCGGCGGGGACGTGAAACGTCAAGACATCACACGTCTCTGCCAGGCGGACGAGGTCGGGGACATACTGCACGCCGAGAGCATCGAGCCGGTTCTGCACGTCGGCTTTGCGATTGGGCCGTTCGATCACAACGACGTCCATCGCGAACGCTTTGGCCCGCTCCGCTACCGCCAGGCCGATGCGGCCCAAGCCGACGACGCCGATGGCCCGGTCGGCGAGTCCCCGTGCTTTGCCGTAGCGTGCCTTGTTCCATTTTCCGGCGCGCAGGTCGTTGACGTTGTCGACGATGTTGCGGTCGATCGCCATGAGCAAGCCCATCGTGAGCTCGGCAACGGCGACGGCGTTCCGGCCGGGCGTGTTGCACACGAAGATGCCCCGATCGGCGCCCGCTTCGATGTCGATGGTGTTCGTCCCGGCCCCGGCGCGGATGACGAGGGTGAGCGTGTGGGTCGCCTTGAAGGCCTCGGCCGTCACGCCGGTGCTGCGGACGACGAGGACGTCGTTCCCGTCGAGGGCGGAGGGGAGCGTCTCGCCGGTGAGGTCCGGCAGGTACATGACGGTGTGCCCCATCTTCTCGAGTCGCTCGCGGTGGGAGTCGGGGAACTTGTCGGCCAGGAGGATTCTCACGATCTGCCTCGCGGTGTGTGGGGTGGAGAGGAGACCATCTTTACACTTTGTACAATCAGCGGCGAGTCTTCACCCCTGAGCATCGCACAGTGGCGAGGCCACCGGGAGGGATCTTCGCCGAACGGAGCTCCCGATGGCGCCCGCTCCCCGGAGGGCACTCCTCAGTGAGCGGCTCCGGATGGATCGAGGCGGCTCTCGAACGATTCCAGCAGCAGGCGCAGCGTTCGCCGGCAGGTGTCGTCGCGCCAATCCCTCATACGAGTGGCGAGCTCGGCGGAGAGCCCGAGATCGCCCTTGTCGATGTCGAGGGACGAGAACATCGAGAACCCGACAACGAAAGAGGCGAGGGACTGCATCAGCTCGACGGCGTCGTCCAACGTGAAGCCCGCGTCCATGAGGTATGCGATGCCGTTCTCCGTGCCGTTGTCGAGGCGCCGCCCCGCCAGCAAGACCATGTTCGGATGGGCCGCGAGCACACGCCGGTACTCCACGAAGACCTCCTCCATGTCTTCGATCCATTCCCCTGAGGATTCCGGCGACACCTGCATCTCCGACCGCATCAGGGCGAGTGCCCCATCCAGCAGCGCCTGCTTGTTCGGAACGTGGTGATACAGGGACGCCGCCTCTACCCCGAGGTCGGATGCCAGGCGACGCATCGATAGGGCTTCGAATCCCTTTTCATCAATGATCGCGAGGGCCCGCTCATAGAGGAGATCGGCACTGAGGGCTGTCCCCTGCCCCTGTGATTTCGACATGGCGTCCTCCTCGAGGCTTGACCCTAACGCTGTTAGGTGGCACACTAGCCGATAGCCACCCTAACACCGTTAGGTCGACGGGTATCGTCACCTCGAAGACGACGAGACGGAGGTCACCGGTATGAAAGCCTCGATCACCCCCCATGCCACGGCGCCAACCCTCGGCATCCTCGCCGGGCTCGGCGGCCTCACCCACGCCGTCGGCGAGATGCGCCAGGGCTCGGCAGCCCCCGACGGAGTGATCTTCGAATCCTGGGCCGACGGGCCCATCGCCGCCAACATGGGAGGCGACCCTGCCATGTCGGTGATTCCTCACTTCTTCATCACGGGACTCGTCGTCGCGCTGGTGTCCCTGGCGTTGATCCTCTGGTCGATCACCCGCAACGCACCCGGCCGGCGCGGATGGGGGCTCGTTGGCCTCTCGGTCGGAATGCTCCTCACCGGCGGGGGGTTCGGCCCGCCCATCATCGGCGCCCTCGCCGGTGGGTCGGCAATCGCTCTCGGACGTAGCGGAAGCCGGGCCGAAGACTCCCCCGGCGCCGGCCGCCGCGCGCTGGCGCGTACGTGGCCCTGGATCTACTACGCCGCCGCCGGGGCGACGACACTCCTCGTCGTCGGCTCACTCGTCCTCGAATATGGCTTCGACTTCGAAAACGGGGACGTCTTCGTCGGGCTCTTCTTCCTCACCGTGGTCTTCGCTGCGCTCGCCATTCCCGCCGGAGCGGCCCGCGAGCTGATTCGAGAGGCTGCACGGCGCGGGCGTGCACCCGAGTCGTGCGAGGTCGTCACCGGAGGTGCATCGTGAGAGCATTCGCAGGTATCGCCCTGATTCTCCACGGACTCGTCCACCTGCTCTACCTGGGCCACAGTCTCCGTTGGTTCGAGCTGCAGCCCGGGATGACCTGGCCGAGCGACTCGTGGACCCTCTCGTGGATCGCATCCAGCGGCGCCGTCCGCACCCTCGCCGCCATCGGATGCGGAGTGGCGGCGCTCGGGTTCGTCATCAGCGGCCTGGGTCTCGCACTCACTGCGAGCTGGTGGGCCCGCGCCACGGTCGTCGCGTGTGCCTTCTCGACACTCGTGTACCTGGCACTGTGGAACGGCACGACGCAGGGCCTCGCGAATCAGGGCGCCATCGGCATCCTCATCAATGTGGCGATCGTCGTCGCGGTCGTTGTTGCACGCTGACGAGACGTCAGCCGACGGTGTAAACCGTCAACTCGTCGCGTAGCCGCTGCTTCTCGACTTCGTCGACGAAACAGGCCTCGATGGAGTTGGCGGCGATCGTGACCAGTTCATCCCTCGTCAACCCCAATGCCTGCTGCGTTGCTGCGTAGTTGTCCCCGACATACCCGCCGAAGTAGGCAGGATCATCGGAGTTGATAGTGACGCAGAGCCCGGCATCGAGCGCCCGCTTCAGGTTGTGCTCCTCGAGGGTGCCGAACACGGCCAGCTTCACGTTGGAGAAGGGGCACATGGTGAGCGGGATCCGATCGCGGCGGAGGCGCTCGACGAGCCGATCGTCCTCGAGGGCCCGCACCCCGTGATCGATCCGTTCGGCATGCAGCAGGTCGAGTGCCTGCCACACGTAGTCGGGCGGGCCCTCCTCCCCGGCATGGGCAACTCGCCGCAGGCCCTCCGCTTCGGCTCGGGCGAAGACATCGGCGAAGCGCGACGGAGGATTGCCAACTTCGGATGAATCCAGGCCGACTCCCAGAAACAGATCGCGGTGGGCGAGTCCCTGATCGAGGGTGGCCATCGCTGCCTCAGCGGAGAGGTGCCGGAGGAAGCAGAGGATGAGCCCGGACGACACACCCAGCCGCCGCTCGCCGTCGGCCAGGGCCGAGGTGATTCCCTCGATGACCGCCTCGAACGGGACGCCCCGATCCGTGTGCGTCTGGGGGTCGAAGAAGATCTCGGCCCGCCGCACCCCGTCGGCGGCCGCCCGCTCCAGGTATGCCTGGGTCATCTCGTAGAAATCGGCCTCGTCCTGGAGCACGGCGGCGCCCTGGTAGTAGATGTCGAGAAACTCCTGGAGGTCGTGGAATCGGTAGGCGGTGCGCAGGGCGTCCACCGACTCGAAATCGAGCGAGACTCCATTGCGGCCGGCCAGCTCGAACAACAGCTCCGGCTCGAGGGTCCCCTCGATGTGAACATGGAGTTCGGCCTTCGGCAGTCCGCGAGCGAGAGATTCCACGTTGGTCCACCTCCCCGGCCATGCCTTCGGCGATAGTAGGGGACTGAGTGCTCCGCCATTGCTCTCGCGTCCAGGAGAAGACCATGCGTTTCATCCTCAATCGAACCCGACGCAGGCTCGCGCCGGGACGAATCATGTTCCGCGACCGATCGACGTGGTATGACGTCGGGACCGGCGAGTTCGGCTGGCGTACCGCCGCTCCCGCCCCGCAGATGCGCGACGTCGAGTGGGAGTTCGACGAGCCGGACCAGTACCCGGCTCTGGTGGCGCGCACCCAGCCCGGGTTTCTCTCTTCGAAGGCAGAGAAGGCGCTCCACGCCGCGGTTGCCGGCGGCAACCCCGACGAGATCCTGTCCGTGGCGGCCGAGTACCCGACGCAACGGGTCGCCGCAGAGGCCATCGCCGGGCTGCTCCTCGTCGAGCCGCAGCTTCCCCACGCCATGGAGCTGCTCACCGGCGTGATCGCAGCGGAAGAAGACGTAGGGAACCATCGCTTCGTCCGCTCCTACCTGCGAAGTGCCGGGCTCACCGTCGCCATCGCCCCCTCGATCGTCGCCCACCTCCCCTTGATGCGCATGTCTTTGGGGCTGCTGGTTGCCGAGCTGCGCCAGCTCCGCCACGACAACGACGAGGCGGTGCAGTTGCTGAAGTCCCTCGAGCAGACAACGTGGGTGCGGGCATCGCACGCCGAGATCGCCTTCGAGAGCGGCGAGTATGAAACGGTCATCGGGCTGTCCGAGGGCATCGTGAACGACGACGACGTGACCGCTCTGCTACTGGCCTACCGCGGCCGAGCGCTGGCGGAAATCGGGCGATACGACGAGGCGATGAGCGCCTTCGCCCGGGTGCTCGAGTACGACGGCCGGGCTTCGGAGATCAGGGCGATGGCGCACGTCGGTCGTGGTCTCGTGCACTTGGCGCAGGACGCCGACGAGCAGGGCATCCAGGAGCTCAACCTTGCGCTCGTCGAGGAGCCCAACGAGCCGACGGCGCTGGAGGTGTTGGCGCGGCTCCGAGGCGAGCACGGCTCGTAACATCCGGGTCCGAATCCGGAAGGAGCCACATGTTCCATCCCATCCCACCATCCATCCTCGACCGCATGGAGGAGCTGGAACGGCGGGACGCCCGCGACCGGCAGGACCGCACGCCTCGCCTGGAGCGGCTCCGCCAGATCCCGGCCGAGACCGGCCGGTTCCTGGCGATTCTGGCGGCGGCCGCGCCCGCCGGCGCCGTTGTCGAGATCGGCACCAGCGCCGGCTATTCGACGCTGTGGCTGATGCTGGCGTGCAAGGCGAGCGGACGGCGCGTCACCACCTTCGAGGTGCTTCCCGAGAAGGCGGCTCTCGCCCGGGAGACGTTCCGGTCGGCACGGGTCGAGCATCTCGTGGATCTGATCGAGGGCGACGCCCGCGATCATCTGGCGGCGATCGACGACGTGGCGTTCTGCTTCCTCGACGCCGAAAAGGACGTCTACGCCGACTGCTACGAGTTGGTGACACCGAATCTCGTGCCGGACGGCCTGCTCGTCGCCGACAACGCCATCAGCCATCGTGACACCCTCCAACCGATGATCGATCGTGCCCTCTCCGATCCCCGAGTCGATGCCGTCGTGGTCCCCATCGGCAGAGGGGAACTGGTCTGCCGCCGGGCGTAGCGAGGTCGTCGGTCACCCAGGGTGAACCCCATGGACCCGCCCGGGTGGTGCCCCTAGCATCGGCACCATGACCACTCACACCATGCGATGGGGTGTGCTCGGCGTAGCGAAGATCGCCGTCGGCACCGTCATCCCCGCCATTCAGCAGTCCGCCACCAACGAGGTCGTGGCGATCGCGTCCCGCTCTGCGGACAAGGCCGCGGCTGCGGCGACCCGGCTCGGGATCGCTCGCGCCCACGGCTCGTATCAAGACCTCCTCGCCGATCCCGAGGTGGACGCCGTCTACGTCCCGCTCCCCAACCATCTCCACGCCGAATGGTCGATCCGGGCCCTCGAAGCCGGCAAGCACGTGCTGTGCGAGAAACCGCTCGCTCTCGGCGTCACCGAGGCCGAGACGATGGTGGCGGCGGCCGAGCAAACCGGCGGAAAGTTGATGGAGGCTTTCATGTATCGCTTCCATCCGCAGTGGGACCTGGTGCGGACCCTCGTCGCTGCAGGGCGAATCGGGCCGGTGCGGGCGGTGAGCAGCTGGTTCACCTACGAGAAGCAGCCGGAGGGCAACATCCGCAACGTCCCCGAATGGGGCGGAGGGATGCTCTTGGACGTCGGGTGCTACTGCATCAGCGCCGCCCGCTTCGTCTTCGGGGAGGAGCCGATCGACGCCGCCGGTGTCCTCCGCCGTGATCCGGACACCGGGGTCGACATCGCCACCGCCGGGATCCTGCGGTTCCCCGCAGGGGAATCGGTGTTCTTCTGTGGCGGTGACCACGCCCACGATCAGCGGGTGCACATCATCGGCAGCGAGGGCACGATCACCGTTGAGCATCCCTTCACTCCCGATCCGCACTCCCCGGCCACGCTCCGGGTGGTGACGCCCGCCGGCGAGGAGGCACTCGAAGCTCCGGCCGCCAACAGCTACACGATCGAGGTCGAGCGCTTCGCCGACGCCGTCCGCCACGACACGCCGGTCCCCACGCCGCTGAGCGACGCCCTGGCGAACCTGCGTGTCATCGAGCAGGTGGCGGCGGCCGGGAACTGACACCGCTCCGCAGCGACGGGGACCGCTGCGGGCGAATTGGGAACCAGCCTTTCTCAGGCGCGGCCACTGTGTCAGGCATCTCGGGACACGATTGCTGCCATGGGGCAACTGCATGAGTTCGGCAGAATCTGGTGTGGTGCGCCCCATCTCGAGTTAGGAAACGAAATGCAGAACACAGGAGGACGTCGGGCACGAACCATCATCCTCGCAGTGGCGTTGGTTGAGGTATTCATGCCTGCAGGTGCGCCAAGCGTGGACGCATAGACGGCGAACGGCTGCAAGTTCGCAGGATCGAATCCAGCGATCGGCTACCGATACTGCAGCGTCACCAGCCCGTGGCAGACAGCGTTTTACGCGGGACAAGCGGTTTGGAACGCCTCGAGCGCACCTGGGTGGTTCACGTATACACCCTCTGACTCCACTCCAAACATCCCGGTGTATGACAACTCATATTCGGACGGTTGGTGGGGTTTGGCATCAGGAGGGTGCGATTCGGGATCCGGTCAGACTTGGTACGACGAGCGGGTGGTGATCAGGTTCAACACTCGCGCTACCGGGGGCCTATCGACCACCGAGAAGAAGCTCGTCGCAATTCATGAGCTGGGGCATGCCTACGGCCTGGCTCATTCCTCTCTCGGGTGCGGGGCGATCTATGAGCCGGTGATGCGGTCGGATCCAACTTGGGTGATGGACAATTGCGGGAATCCGAACGCTCCCTACTCGAACGACGTGTACGGCGTGACCATCATCTACTAGCGGAGGCACAACATGAATCCGTTCACAAAGCGCCTGACCGCAGCGCTGACAGGAGTAGCCCTCATCGCCGCCGTTGGTGCAGCGTCGTGCTCATCCGACGACCGGCAGGTCATACACACATCAGGCCCGGAGTACTCGTCAATCGAGGGCCTGAGTACGGCAGCCGACGTCATCGTCATTGCCACGGCCACGGACTCGGCTCGACATGTGGTCGAGGGAGAGGGCGACGGAGGCATCCCGACGATGTACCGCGTGTTCACCGTCGATGAGGTGCTCTTCGATCCAGAAGGCGTTGTCGGCGACACGATCGATGTGACTCTCTTCGACACCGACGAGGTGATCTTCGACGGGGAGAGCGAGATCGCTACAGGCCAAGAGCTGTTGATGTTCCTCGACCGGGTTACCGCCGACACCGCCGACGAGGTGGCGGCCATCAGGCCATTGACGCAGGTCTTCTCGCCGCTGAGTTCCGACAACGGGATCTTCGATGTCTCCGACTCGGGCACGATCACGGCCCGCTCCAGCGCGATCAGGAAGCTGCGGGCGGCAGACGAAACAGTCGCCGACTCGCCCGTGCAGGTGACACCTGAAGGTGAGGAGATTCCAGAGGAGCAGTCACGCTCCTTCACCAGTTCGCTCAGCGAAGTGCGGTCAGTCATCAGCACCGCCGCCGGACACACCACAACTCCCTAGTTCGGCGATCATCCGGTGACCACCGCGTTCCTCCCTACGGCTTTGGTCCGTACCGGTGAGGAGTAATGACCGCCGAGCAAGCACCCTCAACGGTCCCCTGCGCCGCCGCGGTGGACGCGACTGTGCTGGGATGATGACCTCAGGTACCCTACGGTGTCGACCGATACCACGGGATGTCGCCGCCCGCGAGGCCGGCCGGCTCAGCGCGTTGAGGGAAACGTGATGGATCAGTATCGAACGCCGACGCTCGGCCTGACAGAGGCCTATCACGTCGCTCATCGCTGGCTCGACCACATCGGGGCGACCCCCGAGTCGATCATCCAGCCGGTCGACGGCGTCGTCGAACTCCGCGGCGGCACTCTGGTCGCCCGCATCAAGCTCGACCGGGCTCCACTCGCCCAGTCCTCGATCCTCGCCCTGCTGAAGACGATCCAAGAGCACAACGCCGAGAGCGAGCACGTCCATTGCCTCCTCTTCTCCGTCACCGGGTTCTCCGATGGGGCGAAAACGCTCGCCGAATCACACAACGTGGGCCTCTTCGACCTCGACGCCATCGGCGACGTCCACCCGGTCACCACCTACGCCCGCAACATGATGCCTGCCGAGCCACTGGAGCCGGCATTCCTGTTCGTCCCCGGCAGCGAGGACGAGGAAGAGAAGGCGCGCGCCGAGCAGATGCCGTTCGGGCCGATCGAGAAGGACCCGAAGGATTGGCTCGATTGCCCCCGCTGCGGGGCGACCCACCACAAGAAGGCCAACTTCTGCGCCGCCTGCGGCGCCGACCTGACGGCCCGCAGCACCCTGACCGCCAAGTTGCCCCCGCAGCCCGCCGTGGGAATGCCTCAGCCCATGTTGGCGCCCCAGGCCCATCCCATCGCCGGGCTCGGAGGTGCCACCCTCCGCTGCCGCACGTGCGGCTCTCAGGACATCGAGCTGATCGACCCGCGCACCATTCCGGGGCAACCGCGTCGCTGAGGTACGCTCCGGCCCACCGACCCGGAGCCGACATGACCCCCACCACCCCTCCCGACGACGGCGTGACTTGGGACCCCCATCAGTACCACCGTTTCGCCGACCACCGGCTGCGCCCGGCGCTCGAGCTGCTCGATCGCATCGACCACCCGCAACCGCGACTGGTCCACGACATCGGATGTGGAGCCGGGGAAGCGGCGCGGCTCATGAGCAAACGCTGGCCCTCGGCAACCGTGATCGGGTCCGATCTGTCGGCAGAGATGCTGGAACGAGCCGCCAGTGTTCCCAGCACCGTGCAATGGCGGCAGCTCGACGTACGGGAATGGGATCCCCCCGATCAACTCGACGTCATCTACGGCAACGCCGTGCTGCAGTGGGTGGAGGGTCACGACGAGCTACTGCCCCGCATGGTGGGGTCTCTCGCCGAGGGCGGAGTGCTGGCGCTCCAGATGCCACTGAGCTGGGGTGAGCCCTCACATCGCCTCATGCGGGAGGTGCTCGCCTCAGGTGGAGCCGGCGACGGCCCGCTCGGCCCGACGGCACTGCGCGAGCGCTACCGGAGGCAGCCCGTGCAGGAGGCGGCGTGGTACTACGACCTGCTCACCCCGCTCACGAGCAGGCTCGACATTTGGGAAACCCGCTACCACCAGGTGCTCAGCGGGCCCGATCCCGTGCTCGAGTGGGTGAGAGGAACCGCGCTGCGCCCGATCCTCGAGCAGCTCAGCCGTCCGGAGCTCGATCGCTTCCTGAAGGTCTACACGTCGGCCCTGCGCCGGGACTACCCGCCGCGCCCCGGGGGTGAGACCCTCTTCCCGTTTCCCCGCCTGTTCCTGGTTGCGTACCGGTAGCGGGGGCCGCTCCCGGGCGCCGGAGTGTTGCCGTGATCGACCAGAACGCGAGGAAGGGCGGCCTCGAGGCCACCCTTCCTCTTGCTCGCACGGAGGAGTGCCGTAGCCACAGGACCAGGCCCGTGGCCCATAGTCGCCCCCTACAGCCGGAGGCCGCCCCTGTCAGCCCCGCCTCCTGCTCCTCCTCGCAGCGGAGTGCCGGTCACTCGGCCGGAGCGGGTGCCCCACCGATTCCCCCCTCGACCGGGTACCCAGACTGTAGAGACAGAGAGTCAAGAACTCAAGATATTTCTTCTCTTGGCCTGCGCCCCCGTCCACCGCGCCGCAGGCACCCTGGCCGGCTTTCAGCCGGTACTCGGCTGCAGGAAGATCGCGCCCAGCGGCGGAATGCTGAACCTCAGCGACTGGGGTCGCCCGTAGGCGATCACCGGCTTCGTCGTGAGGCGACCGTTCGGACCGCGCCCCTTCCCCCCATAGCGCCTGGCGTCGGAGTTGAGCACCACCTCCCACTCTCCGGCTGCCCCGACGCCGATGCGATGGGACTTCCTGGCCTTCCCGCTGAAGTTGCACACCACCAGCATCTGCGTGCCGTGCCCGTAGCGAACGAAGGCGACGATGCCCGTCTGGTGCCCGGTATCGATCCACCCGAAGCCGGCCTGGTCCTGATCGAGCGCCGCGAGTGCCGGGTGGCTTCGATACACCTCATTCAGGTCACGCACCCAGCGCTGCATCCCCCGGTGGCGGGGCTGGCGCAGCAGCCGCCAGTCGAGTGCCGCATCGTGATTCCACTCGGCGCGTTGGGCGAACTCGTCGCCCATGAACAGCAGCTTCTTGCCGGGGAGGGCATACATGTAGCCGTAGAGGGCCCTGAGGTCGTCGAAGGACCAGGCGCCTCTCCCCGACATCTTGCGGATCATCGAGCCCTTGGCGTGCACCACCTCGTCGTGTGACAGGGGGAGGATGAAGTTCTCGTTGTAGGCATACAGCATGCGGAACGTCAGCTCGTCCTGGTGCATGACGCGGTACTCGGGCCAGTGCCGCAGGTAGCTGAGTGTGTCGTTCATCCAACCCAGGTCCCACTTGTAGGTGAAGCCGAGCCCGCCCTGTTCGACGGGCCGCGAGACCCGGGGCCAGGCGGTTGACTCCTCGGCCACCGTGAACACCCCCGGATGTGCGGCCAGCACCTCTTGGTTCAGGGCGCGGATGAAATCGATGGCCTCCAGGTGCTCGCGCCCGCCATGGATGTTCGGCTCCCATTCGCCGTCCTTGCGGGAGTAGTCGAGGTAGAGCATCGAAGCGACCGCGTCCACCCGCAGCCCGTCGATGTGGTATCGGTCGAGCCAGAAGCCGGCGCTCGAGGTCAGGAAGCTCCGCACCTCGGGGCGTCCGTAGTCGAAGATGGCGCTGTGCCAATCGGGGTGCCACCCGCGCCGCGGATCGGGGTGCTCGTAGAGCGGCGTCCCGTCGAAGGAGAGCAGGGCGTGCTCGTCGCCGGCGAAATGTGACGGGACCCAGTCGAGGATCACGCCGATCCCCGCCTGGTGGAGTTGATCGACGAGATACATGAGATCCTGCGGGCGGCCGTAGCGAGCGGTGGGCGCGAAGTAACCCGTCGTCTGATAGCCCCACGACGGGAAGTAGGGATGCTCGGTGACGGGGAGGAACTCGACATGGGTGAATCCCATGTCGGTCACGTAGTCGACCAGCCTCGGCGCCAGCTCCCGATAGGAGTACGACTCGGAAGGCCGCTTCTTCATCCACGAGCCGAGATGGACCTCGTAGATGGACAGCGGCGCGGTGGGGTCGTGACCCTCCGCCCGTCCCCGCATCCAGTCGCCGTCGGACCATTCGTAGGCGAGATCCCACACCACCGAGGAGAACCGGGGCAGTGCCTCAGTGGCGAAGGCGTAGGGATCCGATTTCTCAACGACCGGGCCGCGCCGGGTACGGATGCGGTAGCGATAGGACTGGCCGGCAACGGCGCCGGGCACGAAGCCCCACCAGACCCCGGCCGGGCCTGGCTCGAGCACGCCGGCCTGACGGTCCCAGTCGTTGAAGTCACCGATCACCGACACCTGCCGGGCGGTAGGCGCCCACACCGCAAAGCGAGCTCCGCGGGCAGTGAGGTGGGCCCCCAGGTAGCGGTAGGCATCGCCGAGCGTTCCCCGGCCGAAGCGGTTGGCGTTGCGGATGCTGAGCGGTTTCCTCATGGCTCCTCGGATGTCACTCCGAGGCTACCCGCCCGTCACCACTGAGCCCCGCTCACTCGGTCCGGTCCTCCTTGGCCTCGTCGTAGTAGTCGAGGCGATGGATCGGGAACACGATCGAGGTCATGAGATTCATGACGTGAGCCGTGATGCGCTTGAGGAAGCGGTAGAACAGCGCCCTGGCCACTGCATCGGAAGCGGGGCCAGAGGACGCGAACGCCGCCTTGACGTGGTCGTCGTACTCGTCGAGGAAGACGTCGGCCTTGGAGATCAGCTCTTTGGCGCGGGAGATGTCGCGGGATTCGAAGACGGCGACGGCTTCGTCGATGAGCTGGCCGACATTGTCGCGATAGCGCTCCAGCTCCTCCCGGTCGGGAGCGGCGGAGAAATCGGCCCCGTACTTGGCGAGGTCGTAGATGTTCTTGGCGTTATCGCCGATTCTCTCAGCATCTTTCACCACGCTCATGTAGACGAGCGTCTCAGGAACATCCACGTTGCCGGCCACCGAGGCGTGCACAACGAGTGCCTTGCGCACCTCCTGCTGGGCGACGTTGATTCCCCGATCGATTCCTTTCACCTCTCGCTTGGCTGCCTTTGAAGCGCCTCCCCCGAAAGCCGCGGCCATGGCGGCGTCGTAGACGGCTCGCCCGTCACGCACCATTTGGGCGAGCTTGTCCTCTACCTCCTGGATCGTCGACCGGCCCGGGGATCGGAAGAACTCGAACACCATGTCAATTGCTCCTATCTGAGAATCAGGATACCGAGCAGGGGCAGCACCACGAACATCACCACGGTGTACGAGACGGCAACCGGCTTGCGCCGCACCGCCAGCGCGGCGAGCTTCTGCGCCATTGTGACCGGCAAGTAGCGGAGCCGCGGGTACGGAAAGATGATCGCAATCGCGCCCAGATTGAAGAGCGTGTGGGTGACGGCGATCGTCAGCGCGTCCACCTCCCCGGTCGAGAGCGCTGCCAGCAGAGCCGTGATCGTCGTCCCCACATTCGCCCCGAGGGTGATCGGATACGCGTTCCTGAGGAGGAGGATGCCGGAGGCCACCAGCGGGATGAGTATCGAGGTGGTGATGCTCGATGACTGGACGGCCATCGTCACAATCGCCCCAATGACGATGCCGACGACGCTGCTGCGTTGCAGGGCGGCGTTGAGGGTGCGCTCGATGCGATTCGCCACCAGGACCCGCATGTTCTTCGTGATGAAGGCGAGCGTGACGAAGACGAGCACGATCCCGGTGATCAGAGACAATGCCCCCAACGCGGTCGCATGGTCGGTGAAGAACCCGAAGAACGATTCCACCCTCGCTCCACCCCACACCACTGCTCCCTTGACGGGACTGTCGAAGGTCCCACCGGAGGCGCCCCCGGAAAGGAGCCCGGCAATGTCCCGCGCCAGCGTCGACAGCACCCGGGTGGACAGCTCGAGTGGCAGCAGAATCGCCACGGCCAAGACGTTGAAGGCATCGTGCATCGTGGCCGCTGAGAAAGCGAGCTCGAACTCGTGCGACTGCCGCATGTGCGCCAGCGAGACGATGGTGTTGGTGACCGTGGTGCCGATGTTGGCCCCCATGACCATGGGCACCGCGTCGGAGACCGGGAGTACTCCGGCGGCGACCAGCCCGACGATGGTCGACGTGGTCGCCGACGAGGACTGCATGAGGACGGTGGCGAGGATGCCGACGAGAAGACCCACGAAAGGATTGTCCACACCGCGGAAGAGCCCGTCGGTGAAACTGCTGCCGAGGCCCTCGATGCCGGACTGGAGCAACCCAACGCCGACTAGGAAGAGATAGAGAAGGGTGCAGACGAGGGCGGCACGTGCAGGACCGGCCAGGCGAGGCGTCGCCGGGGTTGCCACGGACAACTCGTGGCCGGCATTCATGGCACGCGGTCTCCCGTTCCTCCGATACCGCAGAATGCTGTCTAGGCCGCCGGCGCCGATACGGCAAATCAAGGACGGCGCCGCCACATTCGAGGCTGATTGAGGACCGAGTTCGGGGCATTCGCGACCGGCGGTAGGGTGGTGCGATGAGGTACGCCATCGACATCCCCAACTTCGGCTACTGGTCCGATCCTCGCCGCATGGCCGATTTCGCTCGGGGGGTGGAGGAGGCCGGTTGGGATGGCATCTCGCTCTGGGACCACATCCTCGGCTGGGACGGCAACGAGGTGGCCGACCCCTGGATCCTGCTGACCGCCGCTGCCGTAGCGACCGAGCGCATCACGCTGATCTCCATGGTCACCCCACTCCCGCGCCGGCATCCCTGGAAGCTGGCGCGAGAAACGGTGAGCCTCGACCTGCTGAGCGGAGGAAGACTGGTGCTCGGCGTCGGCATCGGCTACCCGCCCGAAGAGGAATTCGGCCGCTTTGGGATGCCGGTCGACGAGCGGGTACGCGCCGACATGCTCGACGAAGGGCTGGGGATCGTCACCGGCCTGTGGTCCGGGGAGCCGTTCGAGCACACCGGCGAGCACTACCAGGTCGGGCCGGTCACCTTCCTGCCGACGCCGCTGCAGAAGCCGCGCATCCCGATCTGGGTGGCCGGAATGTGGCCGAAACGCCGGCCGTTCCGCCGGGCGGCACGTTGGGACGGTGTTGCGCCGATCGCCTTCGAGAACGGCGAGTTCCGGGACATCACACCGGAGGACATCAAAGCAATCCTGGCGCTCGTTGCGGAACACCGGATCTCGGACGCTCCATTCGAGGTTGCGGTGGCCGGCTCGGTGCTGACCCGGGGCGCCGCCGGCCGGGAGCAGGCCGCGGCGCTCGCCGCCGCCGGGGCGACGTGGTGGCGAGAGGGTTGGGATCCGAACTCGGGCATCTCGACAGAAGACTGGCTCGCCGCGGTCATGGATGGCCCGCCCCGCTGAGGGGATCGGTCAGCGGGCCCGGCGCATCCCGATCCGCTCCAGGACGGCCAGGTCGAGCATCCCGAGCCCGATGAAGCCGAGCGCCCACTCGGCCCCGGTGCTGAGAGCATCGGGGAACGCGACCAGCACTACAACGATGACGGCCACCCCGGCCAGATTGCCGAGAACGACGAAGGAGGCGGCGCCAATCGCCAGCGGAACGCGGCGTACCACCGACGTCACCATGGCGACCCACGCCATCACCACCAGCCCGATCCCCAAGGGCACACCGAAAGCAACGTCGGCGAACTTGCCGACCGGGCCGGCCGCCACCAATAACAAGAGCCCGAACGCCGCCGAACCCCACACATCGACCCACAGGACGCCTCGGAGGAATCGCGAGGCGGCGACGGCCTCCTCGGATGCGGGCGACGGCGAGATCATGGGCCCCTCCTCGATTGCTCTTCGCCAGTGATGCCGCCTCCGAGCGTACCCCGCTCGGCCTCGCCGGCCGATATACCCGCCGGACGGGGGGTGACCCCGGGGTGGGGTCACCCCGCCGTCGACGGTCGGCTCCTTCGTGCCTCGACTCCGCGGCGGAGTCGCTCATCGCGCACTGAGCAATTGGCGAGCGGCGTCGTGCTGAGTGACGTCGGCTCGGCGGCCCTCGCCAGCCCGGCGATGCCGGCCGACCCGGCGCGGCGGGCGCCAGACGGCCACACCGTGTTCCTCGACCGCGCGCTCGATTCGCTGTTGGTGGGGTACGTAGTTCACTGCTTCCCTCCTCTCCGTACTCGTTCCTTTCCCTTCTGTGTGGCGACGAGCCCGCCACGCCGCCTCAAGGGCCGCCGGCCGGCAATTCAGGCCGTGACGCCGGCCGGACGGCCTGCGAAACGACGTGACGGGCTCACCGTCGTGGAACGGGGAGGGCTCGAACCCCTGGAGTCTCCCGACGAGACCCGCTCCTGGAAGGCCGAAGCGGTTCAAGGAGAAAGCCGCCCCGGGGGCGGCTCCTCTGCAGGCGAGCGGGAAACGGAACGGCTAGAAGGTGTTCACGTATCCGGGACCGAGAGGAGCCGGGGTGTCGGTGCCGATCGCACCGACGGCACCGCAAGGGGTATCCCCGATGAGGGACACACCGATGCAGACCACAGTGCAATCTCCCTGCGTCGTCATCGGCCCCTCCTCTCTCATGATCGGTTCCAGATGCAGAAAACGCCGCAACTCCCCCGAGGGGGTGTCACGGCCGAGACGGGACTATGGCAAGATCGACCCGCGGTGTCAAGCTTCGCGAACGCCGCGGCCGGCCGCGAGCCCACTGCCCGGTCCTCAGCGGATCCTGATCCGTGGCGTCATCTCGAGCGATCTCGATTCAGCCGGCGAAGCGCAGCGCCGCCGCCACCCTGTCTGCGAACGCCCGGATGTCGTCAGGGCTGCGCCAGTCGCCGGCCACCTTCTTGGCCATCTTTCCGGCGATGAAGCCGTCGGCGTCCTCTACGAGCCGCCCGCCGATCGTCACCACCGGCGGCGCCCCGACCTTCCCGGCGAGCGTGGCCACCTTCCCGGGAAGTGAGATTGGCTTGGAAGCGCCCTTGTCGCCGAGAGGGCCGCTGTGGAAGACCCACACCGGTGGGTGCCGCGGATCCTTGGCGAGCCGACGCAACACCCGCACGGCGTCCGGCAGCCAGCGCCCCGCGTAGAGGGCACTGCCGAGCACCACCGCGTCGTAGTCCCGCAAACCTCGAGCCTTGCCCGCCGGGCGGAGATCGACATCCAGGTCGTCTTCCCGCAGACGATCGGCGATCGCCTCAGCGATGCCCTCGGTCCCACCACGCTTGGATGCGTACACAACCAGCACTCGCGTCATGATCCCCTCCTCACGCAGTGCGCCTCGCCCCGAGCATACTCCGCTTCGGGTGGCACCGACCCCGGGCCCTGGAGGGCAACAGGGCCCTCGCTGCGGTCGTGTACCCTCCCCCAAACCGGGATCCGTAGACGGGGAAGGTAGCCGTGCTGTCCTGTGTGGAACTCGAGAAGCGATTTGGCGACGTCGTCGCCCTCGACGGCGCCACCTTCGAGGTGCAACCCGGCCGCATCCTCG
>CAZMSN010000027.1:0-25224 GCA_964569015.1 uncultured Acidimicrobiaceae bacterium
ATGCCGCGCCGCTCATCCTGCTGGCGCAGACCCGCCAGGCCGACCGGGACAAGGCTCTCTCCGAAGCGGACGCCGCCCATCGCGAGGCATTGGCGGCAGCCGCCATCCAGCGGCAGGAGATCGCCGAGCAGCAGACCGATCGCCTTGGTGAGCTCATCGAGCTGAACACCCAGCTCACCGAGCAGATCGAGCGCCTGACCTCCGAGATCCACGCCCGGGTGGTCCCGACGCCGACCGGCTGAGGACGGCGCCCTCCACCATGCCCGCCGCACCCCGACGAAGGACCGGGCAGAACGGAGCCGGCCATACCGTCGGATCGCGGTCTTCGTCTCCCGCGTTGCCGCCCTGACGGCCCCGCCGGCTCCGTCACCGGACGCCTAGACTCTCCCGTCACGTCAACACGGCACAGGCCGAACGACGTCACCCCCCGGCATCGGACCGTGGAGCACGACGATGCGAATCGAACTCGGTTCCCCCGTCGACTGCAGGGACGGCGAGGGCGGCGGCGTCGCCGATGTGGTCATCGACCTTCGCACGAGAACCGTTGCCGAGGCGACCCTGATCGCGTGACAGCCGGCCCAGGATTCACAGCGCGCCAAGCGGTCAGCAGGGCCCGAGACGCTCCGCCAGGTAGCCGGCGAGCTTGTCGAGCGAGACCCGATCCTGATCCATCGTGTCCCGGTCGCGCACGGTGACCGCCTGGTCTTCGAGGGTATCAAAGTCGACGGTGACACAGTACGGCGTGCCGATCTCGTCTTGGCGGCGGTAGCGCCGCCCGATCGACTGGGTGACATCGTGCTCGATGTCCCAACGAGGCCGCAGATCCGCTGCCACCTTCGATGTGACCTCGATCAGCTCCGGTCTCTTGGAGAGCGGCAACACCCCCACCTTGATGGGCGCCAAGCGGTGATCGAGCCGCAGCACGACCCTGGTCTCGCCTCGCACCTCCTCCTCGTTGTAGCCGTCGAGCAGGAAGGCGAAGGTGGCGCGGGTGGCCCCGGCAGCCGGCTCGATCACGTACGGATAGAAGCGATCGTTGTTCTCGGCGTCGTAGTAGCGCAGGTCCTTGCCGCTCATCTCACCGTGTGCCTTCAGGTCGAAGTCGGTGCGGTTGGCGATACCCTCCAGCTCATCCCATCCCCACGGGAACAGGTATTCGACGTCGTAGGTCGCTTCCGAATAGTGCGACAACTCTTCAGCGTCGTGCTCGCGGAGACGCAGATTGTCTACCTTCATCCCCAGATCCTGATACCAGCGCTCCCGCTCCTCGACCCAATAGCGGAACCACTTCTCACCCTCGTCGGGATGCACGAAGAACTCCATCTCCATCTGCTCGAACTCACGGGTCCGGAAAACGAACTGGCCGGGGGTGATCTCGTTGCGGAACGACTTGCCGATCTGGGCGATGCCGAACGGCAGCTTCATCCGGGCGGTGCGCCGCACGTTCTCGAAGTTGATGAAGATCCCCTGCGCCGTCTCCGGCCGCAGGTACACCACGTTCTCGACCGATTCGACCGGTCCCATGTTGGTGCGGAACATGAGGTTGAAGCTGCGGGCTTCGGTGAAACAGCCACGCGTCCCGCAGCTGGGGCATTGATCGGGATCGGCGAGCTTGTCGACCCGGAAGCGATTGTGGCATTCCCGGCACTCGACCAGCGGATCGGTGAACGATGCCAGGTGGCCCGAGGCTTCCCACACCTGCGGTGCCTGGATCACGGCCGAGTCGATGCCCACGATGTCCTCGCGGAGCTGGACCATCGAGCGCCACCACTCGTGCTTGACGTTGCGCAACAGCGCGGTGCCGAGCGGCCCGTAGTCGTAGGCGGAGCGCAACCCGCCGTAGATCTCCGACGACGGGAAAACGAACCCGCGGTTCTTCGAGAGGGTGACGATGGTGTCGAAATCGATGGGCATGGACGACCGCCTCACTGGCTGTGGGGAGACCAGGATGGTAGCCGAGAGCCCGCGGGGCCGGTTCATCCCGGCTCCCCGCCGAATCTGTCGCCGCCGATTCGCCGCCTGCTCAGCCTGTGGCGTCCTCGGCGGCACCGAAACGACGCTCCCGCCCCTGGAACTCGGCGATGCATTCCGCCAGGGTGTCCCGGTCGAAGTCGGGCCACAACACCGGGGTGAACACATACTCCGCGTACGCAGCCTCCCAGAGGAGGAAATTGGAGGTGCGCATCTCCCCGCTGGTGCGGATCACCAGGTCCGGGTCCGGCATGCCGGGCAGGTAGAGACGGCCCGAGAGCGTCTCCACCTCGATCTCCGCCGCATCGAGCGTGCCCGCGGCTGCCTCCTCGGCGATCCGGCGCGCCGCCGCCGCCAGCTCCACCCTGCCGCCGTAGTTGAAGGCGAACACCAGGTGCATGCGGCCATTCGCCTCGGTGAGCGTCTCGGCGGCGACGATCTCCACTCGCAGCTCGTCGGGCACCCGCGGGTCGTCTCGCTCGCCGATGAAGTGGATCCTCACCCCGAGATCGTTCATCTCGTCCCGCCGGCGGCGCAGCAGGTCGGTGTTGAAGTGCATGAGGAACTGGACCTCGTTCTCGTCGCGGGCCCAGTTCTCGGTAGAGAAGGCGTAGACGGTGAGCCATTCGACCCCCAGATCGAGCGCGCCCCCTATCACATCGAACAACGCCGGCTCGCCACGGGCGTGCCCGGCGGTGCGGTGCAGCCCGCGAGCATTCGCCCACCGGCCGTTCCCGTCCATGATGATGCCGATGTGGCGCGGGACGCGGTCACGATCGACCTGAGGTGCATAGGGTGCGCCTTCAACCATCGAGCACCGCCAGCGACCGGAGGCGCCGCTCCAGGTGGTACTCGAGGAAACGGCGTGCCACCCCCATCGCCTCGCTGCTCAGAGCAGCGTCGGCTTCGGGGAGAGCCGTCAGATCAGCCTGTGCCACGCCCGCCAGATACCCGGTGAGGCCTTCCCGCAGGACATAGGCCCCGGCCGCCCCACACCGCTCGCAGAGGATGCCGCCGGCGGGAAAGCTGAAGCGGCGGAGATCGCCGGTCCGCCCGCAACCGGCGCAGTGATCGAACGATGGGGCGACGCCGACCACCTCGGCGGCCTTCAGCAGAAAGGACGTCACGAGGTCGGGATGTCCCGGGCCCGCGTCGAGCGCCTTCAGCCCCCGTTGCAGCAGGAGAAAGAGGCGCCGCGCCGGCTCGTTCTCCTGTGCCACGGCGTCGGCGACCTCCACCATCGTGCCGGCGGCGATCACCCGATCGAGGTCGGCCCGCAGCTGGTGGAACGGCTCGATGATCGTCGCCTGAGTGATGGTGTCGAGGTTGCGCCCCTCGTACAACACCAGATCAACGTGGCAGAAGGGCTCGAGCCTCCCTCCGAAGCGGCTCTTGGTCTTCCGGATGCCCTTGGCAACCGTGCGCAGCTTGCCGGAATTGGGGCTGAGAAGCACCACGACCCGATCCGCCTCCCCGAAGGGGAAAGATCGGAGCACGATGCCTTGGTCGTGTCGAATGGCCATGGATTCTCCGGCGACGCCACCGCCGAGAGTACCGGTTCACCGACCCCACGGGGTGCACCTAGGCAGAAGAATGATTTCCGCCGGAGCGAGGAGGTCGGCACGATGATCGGCGTGAGCACGGCCGAGCGGAAGGCATTCGTCGAAGAACACCTGGAATGGACACTCGACGGCGAGCAGATCGCCCGCACTCGGTCGGTCGGATGTCGACGCCGGGTCAGAAACCGAGTCGATCCAGGCCGTGCTCGCGGCGCTGCCAATCCGGTTCCACCTTCACCCGTAGATCCAAGTACACGTCGGCACCGAACAGGCTCTCGAGGTCTCGACGGGCTTCCTCCCCCACCTCACGCAGCAGCGTGCCTCCCTTGCCGATCACGATCCCCTTCTGGGACTTCCGCTCCACGTAGGCGGCCGCTCCCACGAAAACCGTGCCGGTGTCTCGCACCGTGATCTCGTCCACCACCACCGCCAGCGAATGGGGCAGCTCGTCGCGGAGACGGGCCAGGTATTTCTCGCGGATCATCTCGGCGGCGAGCAACTCATCGGGTTGGTCGGTGCGCATGTCGGGTGGAAAGAACGCCGGCCCCTCGGCGAGCAGAGCGCCGAGCTCCTCGAGCAACGCCGGCAGCCCTTCGCCGGTCTTCGCCGATACCGGGACATACGCGGTGAAATCCCACTCCGCCGCCTCGGCGAGGTGACCGCCGATCGCTTTCGGGCCGGCGATGTCGACCTTGTTGACGGCCAGCACCACCGGGCTTCCGCTCTCCTGCAGCCGGGTGGCGATGCGGCGGTCGCCCGGCCCGATCGCACCGGTCGCATCGATCACGAACAGCACCGAATCCGCCTCGGCCAGCGACCCGTACACGAGACGGTTGAGGCGCTCCCCGAGCGCGGTGCGTGGCCGGTGCAGTCCGGGCGTATCCACGAACACGAACTGCATGTCGGGGTCGTGGAGCGTCAGGATCCCTCGGATGGTGTTGCGCGTCGTCTGCGGTCGGGACGAGGTGATGGCAACCTTCTCCCCCACCAGGGCGTTGACCATCGTCGATTTCCCCACGTTGGGCCGGCCCACCACCGATATGAAGCCGGATCTCACCGTTGCTCGACCTTGACCCGCGCCACTCGCCGGCCCTGGACCTGCTCAGCAGTGACGGTGTAGTCACCGAGCAGAAACGACTCGCCCTGGCGCGGTACGCGACCCGCCAGTCCGAGCACGAGACCGCCCACGGTGTCCCAGTCCTCATCGGACAGCTCGATCCCGAGCAGCTCCGCCAGCTCGTCGACTCCGAAGCGGGCGTCGATGACGTAGCCTCCGCCGTCGATGCGCGTCACCATCGGCTCCTCGATGTCGTACTCGTCGGCGATCTCGCCGACCAACTCCTCGAGCAGGTCCTCGATCGTCACCACGCCGGCGGTCCCACCGAACTCGTCGACGACCACTGCCAGGTGTACCTGCTTGGCCTGCATCTCACGCAGCAGCTCGGGGACGCGCTTGGTCTCCGGCACGAAGTAGGCGGGGTGCACCAGGGACGCCGAGGGCCGTGGGGCGGCTTCGTCGTCCATGAGCTGAAGAAGGTCACGGGCGTAGAGCACCCCGAGGATGTCGTCGGTGTCGTCCCCCACGACGGGGATGCGGGACTTGCCGGAGTCGAGCACGATGTCGAGGGCGACCTCGGTGGAGGCGTCGCCGGGGATGGTCACCATGTCGGGACGAGGCACCATCACCTCGCGCACGATGGCGTCGGTGAAGTCGAGCACCTGGGAGATCAGCTCCCGCTCTTCGGAATCGGCCTGGTCCTCCTCCTCGACGTCCTCCTCCTCGACGTCGAGATCCGACACCAGGTCGGCGGCAGCGTCACCCAGGGCGACGACCGGCCGCAACAGCCACGCCAGCCGGTAGGCGAGCACTCGTGGACGGCGACGGCCCAGGGTGCGGGGAAGGAGGTCGCCGGCGAAGACGAGGATGAACACCAGCACTGCCAGCGACAGCAGCAGCGACCACCCGGCGAAGTAGCGGGTCGCGGCCCAGGTCGCTGTGATCGCGATCACCACCAAGAGCGCGGCGTTGACCATCCCGAGGGCCGGCTGCAAGCGCGGGCGGTCATCGAGGAGGTCGGCGATCGCCTGGGCACGATGATCACCTTCACCTGCATCGTGAAGGGCATCGGCCCGAGGTGTGCGCACCATCGAGGCGCCGGCGGCCCGGATCATGCCGTTGATGACGAACAGCGCCGCGGCCACGACGAGGGCGAAACCGGTCATGGCCGCTCCCGACCCGACAGGGCGAGGATCTCACGCTCCCTCGCCTCCATTCGCTCCGCTTCGAGCTCCTCCTGGTGGTCGTAGCCGAGCAGGTGCAGCATGCCGTGCACCACCATCAGTGCCATCTCGTCGTCGAAGGGTACGCCTGCCGCGCCGGCGTTGGCGCGCACCACGGCGGGACACACGAATACGTCGCCCAGCATGAGCGGCGGCCCTCCCTCCGAGGCGGCGAAGGCCTCCCCGGGCCGGAGGTCTTCGATCGGGAACGCCAGGACGTCGGTGGGACCAGTGCGCGACAAGTACTGCTCGTTGAGCTCAGCGACGTGCTCGGCAGAGACCAATATCAACGAGACCTCGGCGTTCTCCGGCACGTGCTCGGCGTTCATCACGGATTCCGCCAGAGAGACGAGCGCCTCGTGAGGGAGAGGGTCGTCCTGCTCGTCGGAGAGCGTCACCGTCATCCGGACTCCACCTGGGGACCGGGGAATCCCGGATACGGGATTCGGGTGTGGTAGTAGCCGATGAGGGCTTCCACCAGGGCTTTCTTGACCGCGGTGAGATCACCGAAGGTGAGGGCGGACTCGTCGAGCTGGCCGTCGTCGAGCTTCTCGCCGACGACGGCGTCGACCACCTTCTTGATGCTCTCGGCGGTCGGGTCTTCCTCCTGGGCCAGCGCCCGGGCCGCTCCCTCCACCGCGTCGGAGATCATCAGGATCGCCGTCTCCTTGCGCTGCGGCTTCTGCCCGTGGTGCCGGAACAGCTCGGGATCGACCCCGGGGTCCTTCTCGAGCGCCTTGTGATAGAAGTAGCGCATGATGCCGGTGCCGTGGTGCATGCGGATCCCGGCGATCACCTCCGGCGGCAGCCGGTAGCGGCGGGCGAGCCGCTCACCTTCGGCGACATGCGCCCGCAAGATCTCGGCCGACTCGATCGGGTCGATCTCGTCGTGCGGGTTGGAGACGCCGAACTGGTTCTCGATGAAATACTGCGGGTGCTCGGTCTTGCCGATGTCGTGATAGAACGCCGTTGCCTGTGCAAGCAGGGCGTCGGCGCCGATCGCCCGCGCCGCCTTCCCGGCCAGTGTCCCCACCAGCATCGAGTGATTGAACGTCCCCGGCGCCTTCTCCTCGATGAGGCGCAGCGCCGGGTGGTTGCGGTCGGTGAGATCGAGCAGCGTGAGCGTGGTCGTCATACGGAACAGGTTCTCGAGGAACGAGAGCAGGCTTTGGGCGACCAGCCCGGCCACGATCCCGCCGATGAGAGCGAACAAGCCCGCCCTGGCGGCGGTGTCGTAGCCCGTGAAGACCCACTCGATGGCGAAGGCGAGCGGCGCCAGCACCAGGGCCGATGCCGCCACCGCGACGCGCAGCTCCCGGCGGCTCGACACCGATGAGACGAACGCCACCGGCGCCACCGTGGCGGCGGCAGCGAAGACAGTGAGGGCGGTATCGGCGGTGGAGATGGCGGTGAAGGCCGCCACCGGCACCGAGAACAGCACCGCGGTGCGAGGCTCGTACAGGATGGCGGCGATGTAGCCGAACATCATCGCCGGGAGCAAGTAGCCAAGCTCAGGTGTGTCGCGGGCGATCACCTCCGGGACGCGTGACGCCAGGGCGGCAAACAGCACCAGGATGCCGAGCAGGGCGAAGTGGCGTGGCTCGGACCACTCACTGGGGGCGATGCGCCACAGGAAGAAGGCGGCGAGCAGCACGGCGATCGCACCCAGTAGCACGATCGCCTTCCGAGACGTGCCCGGATCCCGCTCGATGAGGCCCAAATCGTTGATAACGTCGATCTTGATCTGGTCGAGAACCTCACCCTCGGCTGCGATCCGCTCGCCGGTCAGGAAGGTCTGTTGCACTTCCTCCACCGCCTCCGCCGCCGCCTCCCGGGCGTCCTCGGTCGCCCGAACATCGACGTGCTCGTTGGCGCGGAGGAACGTGGCGAGCAGGTCGCCCATCGCCAGCATGGCAGGCTCCCGTTCCTCCGGAGTGAGGCCTGAGACGGGGAAGAAGGGAGGAGTCTCCGGATCGAGATACCGGCTCTGGAGGTCGAGGAGCTCCGAGTCCTTGATGCCGGCGTCGAGCAGATCATTCACCTCTTCGCGGACCGCCGCCTCGATGTCGGGAAACACCGAGTCTTCGCCTTCGGCGACTCTCGCCAAGTCGTTTGAGTACAGCGTGACGAAAGTGGCGATCGTCTCGTTTTCCAGGACGCGGTATTCCCCCTCGAGCATCTGTGCCCACTCCTCGGGGTCCCGGGGCGGCAGTGTGCTCGTGGTGGTGGTCGTCTCCGCCTCGGTGGTCGAGGAGGTGTCGTCGCCCTCGCCGGTGGTGGAGGAAGTGCCATCGGGCGGCTCGGTGGAGTCGGTGGGCTCATCGGAGGGAGGCGCCTCCTCCTCGGCGGGTGGCTCGGTCTCCTCGGTATCCGTGCCGTCCGTCTCTTCGGCGGCCCCGCCGTTGAGAGCATCCGCCTCCTCCTGGGAGAGAAAGGCAAGACTGCGCAGATCGTCGAAGAACGTCACGATGCTTGCGTTGACGGTCGATCTGACACTGACATCGATCGAGAACTGCGACTCCACGTTGTTGCGTGCCAGCTCCTCGGCCGCTTCGGTCGCCTCGGGATCGGAAATTGAGACTGTCCGGTTGGCGATGAAATCCTGCGGCGACGGATCGCCCACGTTGATCTGGATCAGCGGCTCACCGCCGCCGCGGCCCACCACCAGGGCGGCCCCGACGAACACAATCGTGACCGAGATCACCAGCAGGTTCACGGGAACGGGATGGCGCCTGAAGAAGCTCACGTCGCGTCCTCCTTCACCCGTTTTTCCTCATAGCGCCGGTAGGCCTCGACGATGGCCGCCACGATCCGGTGCCGCACCACGTCCTCGCCCCGCAGCTCGACGAAGCCGATCCCTTCAACGTCGCTCAGCACGCCCCCGATCATCCGCAATCCCGACGGGCGCCCATCGGTGAGGTCCACTTGGGTGACGTCGCCGGTCACCACCATCTTCGAGTTGAACCCCATCCGGGTGAGGAACATCTTCAACTGCTCCGGAGAAGTGTTCTGCGCCTCGTCCAGCACGATGAACGCATCGTTCAGCGTCCGCCCCCTCATGTAAGCGAGCGGAGCGATCTCGATGGTTCCCCGGTCCATCAGTCGCACCGTCTCGTCGGGTCCCAGCATCTCATAGAGGGCGTCATAGAGAGGACGCAGGTAAGGATCGACCTTGGCAGTGAGGTCGCCGGGGAGGAACCCGAGGCGCTCTCCCGCCTCGACCGCAGGCCGGGTGAGGACGATACGGCGCACGGAACCCGATTGCAGCGCCTCCACGGCGCACGCCATCGCGAGGTACGTCTTGCCGGTTCCGGCCGGGCCCACCGCGAACACCATCGTCTCGTCGCGGATGGCATCGACGTAGCGTTTCTGGCCCATCGTCTTGGGACGCACCAGGCGGCCGCGCCCCACCTTGATCGACGCCGTGAAGATACCCGACGGGGAAGGAACATCCTGTTTGACCAGCTCGATGACCCTCCGCACCCGATCGCCGTCGAGGGGCTGGCCCTCCTGGATCAGGATGAGCAGCTCGTCGAACACGGTGCGCACCATCTCGGCGCCGGCATCGGGGCCGCTGATGCTGATCTCGTTGCCGCGCGCCAAGATCCGCACGTCGCCGAACGCCTCCTCCACCTGGCGCAGGTGCGCGTCGCGCTCTCCCAGCAGATCGAGCATCAGGTGGCTGCTGGAAACGCGAAGCGGGATCTGGGTGGACGAGGGGATCGTCACAAAGGCTCGCTCATCGTTGGGGAACAACCGCTGCAGTAAGCGTGCACCGGAGGATCAGGAGTATATCGGGGTCCCCCAGAGACCGATAGACGGCGGGACACCGGCCCCGCAACGCTCACTCGGTATCGGCCGCGACCCCGAGCTCCGTCAGGCGATCGCTGAAGCCCTTCTCGCTCTGATCGAGCAACATGGCCAGCATCCGGAGATCGTTCGAGCGGATGGTCAACACCCGGCCGTTGAAGTCCTGGCGGAGCATCTGGATTCCCCGGAGGAACCGTTCGACCACGTCGGCATCCTTGCCCGTCAGCTTCTCGACCTGGTTCAGGTCGATCGTCAGCCCTTCACTCACCGCGCCGGCATGGCTCTCGACCGCGTCCTCCTGCGGAAGCAGCTGCCCGATCGGCACGCTGTAATACTCGCCCAAGCGGTGGAGCCTCGGCAGCGAAAGACTCCGCTCGCCGCGCTCGTACGCCCCGAGGACCGCTGCCTTGAACTCCTGATCCGACAGGCGCTGGACATCCTGTAACGACAATCCACGTTGCCTACGGATCGAGCGCAATCGCTTGCCGACCTGCTCGTTGTACGTTGACACCCTTCTGCCTCTCTTCGGCCCTCACAGAGAGCGCGCGATGAACGCTCTCCGTGGTGACATCATAGTCACGTCGCCGGCGCGCCCGGCGGATTTCTCACGGCAATGCATGCTCGTCCTGCCACGACACGCCAGCGCTGATCTGAAACACTAGTCATCAACGCCCAGACCCTGCAGAATCAAGCCGCCGGCGACGACGGCCGCCGTCTCGGTGCGCAGGATTCGTGGCCCCAGGCCGATCTTGCGCACTCCCGCCGGCAGCTCGTCCGGCCGGAACCCGCCCTCCGGCCCGACGCACACCACGATCTCGCCGTCGACCGCCGAGAGCGCCTGCTCGATTGATCCGGCTCCGGGCTCCGCAACCAGCAGAATCGCCTCCGGCCGGGCCTCGGCGAGTGCGGAGAGTGTTATCGGCTCCTCGATCTGGAGAAGGTGAGCCCCCCGCGATTGCTGGAGTGCCGCAACCGCCCAGGCCGTAGCCTTGGCCTTCCTCGGCGGCTTTCCCTCGCCGAAGACCGACTCGAGCCACACCAAGCGCTCCACACCCAGCTCGCCGAGCTTCTCGACGACGAAACGGGACCGATCCACCTGGCGTGGAGGAGCGACCGCCACGGTGACGGCCCTCGATGGCGGAGTCTCTCTCTCCTCGCCCCGCCGGATGGTGCCGTCGGCGTAGTAGCCGTCGCCGATCACGCCGGCCCCGTCGGTATACGAGATGGCAGCACCCGGCTCCAGCCGTAGCACCCGATCGAGATGGCGACGCTCCTGACTGTCGACTCCGAGACAATCAGCGGCCCATGGGCGCGGCACGAAGACGTGGGGTACGTGGCCCATGTCAGCCACTCCGGCGCCTGCGGCGCCGCCGGCCCTCCACCGGGTGCTCTCCACGCAGCTCGGCCAGAGATCGCAGCAGGTCCTTCTGCTCGTCGCTCAGATCCTCCGGAGTCCTCACCTCCACCTCGATGAGGAGATCGCCGTGGCCGCGGCGCCGCAGGCGCGGCATGCCCTGGCGTGCGAGGCGGAACACCGTTCCCGACTGGGTTCCCTGGGGGATGTCGATCTCTGTCTCGTCACCGTCGACGAGCGGGACCGTCCGCTTGGTGCCGAGGGCCGCCTCGGTCATGCCGAGCACGATCCTGTGACGCAGATCGTCGCCGCTTCGCTCGAAGCGATCATCGGGCTGCACCTGCACCTGTACGTAGAGATCGCCCGGCGGAGCAGAGCGATCCCCTGCTGCGCCGCGACCAGAGAGACGGAGACGCGTGCCATCGTCGACGCCTCCGGGGATCTCGACGGTCAGGCTCCGCTCGGCCTCGACTCGGCCCCCTCCCCGGCACTCGGGACACGGCTCCTCGATGATCTCACCACGCCCTCCACAGGTGGGACAGTCGGTGACGGTCATCATCGAACCGAGGATTGTGGCGCGGCTCACCTGGACTTGCCCGCGGCCACCACAGGCGGTGCATCGGATCGGCTCCGACCCCGGCGCTGCCCCGAGACCGGCGCAGACCGGACAGCGGCCAGGCGCCCTGAAGTGAACCTCTCGGCTCACGCCTGCTGCCGCCTCGGCGAGCGTCAGATCGAGTGTCACTCTCACGTCCGAGCCCCGCTGCGGGCCAGTCCGGGTTCGGGTCCCGAAGCCGAACCCCCCGAACCCCGCTCCGAAGAACTGCTGGAGGATCTCGTCGAGCCCGGCGAAGTTGCTGAACAGATCGCCGGCACTGAACCGCTCGCCACGGTCATAGGCGGCACGGCGCTGTGGATCAGACAGCACCTCGTAGGCCTGCGCAATCTCCCGGAACCGTTCCTCGGCGTTGGCGTCATTGGGATTGGCGTCGGGGTGCGTGGCCCGGGCGAGCTGCCGGAACCGCTTCTTGATCTCGTCCTGGGTGGCGTCGCGAGAGACGCCGAGCATCTCGTAGTAGTCGGCCATCGTCAACTACCGAGACTGTCGCCGAGGCCCTCGCCGACCTCTTCGACGATGCGGATGGCGCGCCGGTAGTCCATCCGCATCGGTCCGAACACACCGACCTTGCCCACCCCGCTGCCTCCGACCTCGTACGTGGTCGACACTACCGCGAGGTCTTTCTCGTCCACGGCCAGCTCAGAGCCGATCCGCACCGAGGTTCCCTCATCGCCGGCCAGCATCCGCCGCACCGCCACCTCGGTCTCGAGGATCTCGAGGACTCCATGCACGTGCGCGAGGTCCTCCCACAGAGACGCAAGCTGACTCGTGCCGCCGACATACAACTCGGAGATGGAGGACACCGAAGAACCAAGCGCGGCGGCCACCGCCCTCACCAGGCGCAGGAGGCGGTCGGGTATCTCGTTGGCAGAGAGCTCGTCGGCCCGACGCCCGCCGTCTACCAGCGTCTGGTCGTCGTAGCAGCGAAGCAGGATCGCCTCGGCCGAATCGAGATCGGCGTCGGTGGGAACGCTGCCGAGCCGGACCACCTCCTGCGTGACCCGGCCCGACTTGGCCACGGTCACCGCCAGCACCACCGGACCCCCGAGGTGAACCAGGTGCAGGCCGCGCACCGGCTCGGTGCCGATACCGGGACCGATCACCACAGCCGGGTAGTGACTGATCTCCGAGAGCAGGCTGGAGGTGTCCTTGAGCAGCCTCCCCAGCTCCTGATGGACACTGGCGAAGAACGCTTCGATGCGGGCGCGCGTCGCCGTGCGCAATCGTGCCGGAGAGCAGTGATCTACGTAGTACCGGTACGCCTGATCAGTCGGGACCCGCCCGGCCGAGGTGTGCGGTTGGCGCACATAGCCATACGACTCCAGCTTGGCGAGATCATTACGAATCGTGGCACTGGAGACGTCGAGCCCACTGTGCTCGAGGACGGCGCGCGAACTCACCGGCTCGCCGGTTCGTATGTATTCCTCGACGAGTGTTTCCAATACGCGGGATCGTCGCTCGTCCAACATCAGTCCGAATTTAGCACTCTCAGGGTGAGAGTGATAAGGATTCGCCGGTGGGGAATGCCGGTCTCCGGCACCCGGGCTCAAGGCCTCGACGGAAGCTCACGCAACACCGCATCGGTGAGGAGCGGCCGAAGAACACGAAGTCGCCCGTCACCGACGCCGATCACCTCCGCTTCGAGCAGCCGCCGCCCGGCGTCGCTGGCGAGGAGCGCTTCCCCGGCCGATCCCACCACTGCCCCCGCCGCCCGCCGCAATCCGAGGAAGAGCCGCTCGTGTTCTCGCTCCCGCTTGGTGAGGCGCTCGCGACCCGCCTCCGGAAGTCCGCCTCGTTCGACGCGATCGAGATACACGTCGAGTCGCCTCACGTTGCGTCGCCGCATTCCCTCACGATGGCTGTGGGCCCCCAGCCCGAAGCCCAGGTAGTCACCCTGCGCCCACGTCGCGAGGTTGTAGCGGCAGGCATGACCGACCATTGCCCAGTTCGAGACCTCGTAGCGCACCAAGCCAGCCACAGACCCGGCCGCTCGAAGGTACTCGTACTTGTCCGCCTGATCATCGGGATCGGGAGCGGGAGCACCGCTCGCCACCGCTCGGGAGAGCGCCGTACCCCGCTCCACCGTCAGCGCATACGCCGAGAGGTGATCCGGCTCGGCCGCGAGGGCACGTTGCACCGAGTCCGCCCACGACGCCATCGACTCGCCGGGGGTCCCGTAGATCAAGTCGATGTTCACGGTGGTGAACCCGACTGCCCGTGCCGCTTCGACCGCCGCCTCCGTGTCGGACGCGGAATGCCGGCGACCCAGCGATTCCAGCACAGCCGAGTCGAATGACTGGGCCCCGAGTGACACCCTGTTGAACCCGGCCGCGGCAACAGCCGAAGCGTATTCGGGGGTCCAATCCTCCGGATTGGCCTCGAGGCTCACTTCGGCTCCGTCCTGCACTCCGCACCGCTCGCGGAGACCTTCGACCAAACGTTCCAGCTCGTCGGGAGGCAACCGCGAGGGCGTGCCACCGCCGAAACTGACCGCATCGAGCGGCTCCCACGCCTCACCCATCGACATCTCGGAGAGCAGAGCATCGACGTAGCGCGCCCATCGATCCGGTTCGCCGCCTTCTTCGGGCGTCACGACCGCAAAATCACAGTAGGGACATCGCCGGCGGCAGAACGGGATGTGCACATATGCCGACCGCCACGATCGTGCTCGCTCGGCCAGCTCCGCCGAGTCGGGACTCGTCAAGTCGCGAGGCGTCATGGCGCGATGCCCCGAATCCGGACCGCTCATTCGTCGATCCGCAACGCCGCGATGAACGCCTCTTGCGGGACTTCCACCTGTCCGACCATCTTCATCCGCTTCTTGCCCGCCTTCTGGCGCTCGATCAGCTTGCGCTTGCGGGTGACGTCACCGCCGTAGCACTTGGCCAGCACGTCCTTGCGCTTGGCCTTGATGGTCTCCCTGGCGATGACCCGCCCACCGACCGCGGCCTGCACCGGCACATCGAAGAGCTGACGTGGGATCAGCTCACGAAGCCGTTCCACCATCGCCTTGCCTCGCCGGAAGGCACGATCGCTGTGCACGATCGACGAGAACGCGTCCACCGGCACTTCGTTGAGGAGGATATCGACACGCACCAGCGCTGCTCGCTGGTAGTCGGCCGGCTCGTAGTCGAGCGAGGCGTAGCCGCGGGTTCGCGATTTGAGCTGGTCGAAGAAATCGAAGACGATCTCAGCCAGCGGGATCCGATAGTGCAGCTCGACACGCTCCGGCGTCAGGTAGGTCATCTCTCCCATCTGGCCACGGCGCTGCTGCACCAGCTCCATCACCGTGCCGACGTATTCGCGCGGGGTGATGATCATCGCTCTCACGATCGGCTCGGAGATCGAATCGAGCCTTCTCGCCTCCGGTAGATCCTGCGGTGAGCGGACCGCGACCTCGCCGCCATCGGTGAGATGCGCCCGGTACTCCACAGACGGCGCAGTGGCGACCAGGTCCAGGTCGTATTCACGCTCGAGGCGCTCTCGCACGATCTCCATGTGCAGCAGCCCGAGGAACCCACAGCGGAAGCCGAAGCCCAGTGCCCGCGAAGTCTCGGCCTGGTACACCAGCGACGAGTCGTTGAGGCGGAGCTTGTCGAGCGCTTCCCGAAGGCGTTCGAAATCGTCCCCGTCGGTCGGGAACAGTCCCGAGTACACCATCGGTTTGGGCTCGCGGTATCCGGTGAGAGGACGAGGAGCGGGGCGCGACGTGGCCGTCACGGTGTCGCCGACGCGAACGAGCTCGATCTCCTTGATGCCCGTGATGAGGTAGCCGACTTCGCCGGGGCCGAGAGCTGCGACGGGCACCGGCGCCGGACGGCGCACTCCAACCTCGTCGACCGTGGCTTGGATCCCTGTTGCCATGAAGCGCACCTCTTCGCCGCGCCGCAGTACCCCATCGACGATCCGCACGTTGCAGACGACGCCGCGGTAGCTGTCGTAGTAGGAGTCGAACACCAGCGCCCGGGTCGGCCCGGTGGCGACGCCGGCGGGCGGCGGCAGCCGGTGGACGATCGCTTCGAGCAGGTCGGCGACGCCCTCGCCCGTCTTGGCCGACACCCTCATCACGTCCTTGGACTCTCCACCGAGGATGCCGATCATCTCGGCCTCCACCCGCTCCAGCTCGGCGGCTGGAAGATCGATCTTGTTGAGAACCGGAATGACCTCGAGCCCTTCCTCGATCGCAAGGTAGGCGTTGGCCAGGGTCTGGGCCTCGACCCCCTGTGATGCGTCGACCAGCAGCAGTGCTCCCTCGCACGCTTCCAGCGACCGCGACACCTCATATGAGAAGTCGACGTGGCCCGGGGTGTCGATCAGGTTCAGCACGTAGCTCTTCCCGTCGGCGGCGAGGTACTCGAGGCGCACTGCGTTGGCCTTGATCGTTATTCCCCGCTCCCGCTCCAGATCCATCGTGTCGAGGACCTGCTCGCGCATATCACGCTGAGCGATGGCGCCGGTTCGTTCGAGCAGGCGATCGGCCAGAGTCGATTTGCCGTGGTCGATGTGGGCAATGATGGAGAAGTTGCGGATGCGCGCGTGATCGGTCATGGGAGCCTGGAGAGGGTCTAGCATTGTACCCTCCGGATGGCGGCTGCTAACGTGCCGCCGTTCCCACGACCCCACAGGGCAATGTCGCATGGCCAACATACGCTCACAGATCAAGCGCAATCGGCAGAACGAGGCGCGCCAGGCCCGCAACAAGGCAAGCCGCTCCGAGTTGAAGACGCTGGCCCGCCGCGCCGTCGAAGCCGCGCAATCGGGCGACGGCGCCACCGCCGAGTCGGCGCTGCGTATCGCCCAGCAGCACTATGACAAGGCCGCTACACAAGGCATCATCCACAAGAAGACCGCAGCGCGGCGCAAGGCCCGCCTCAGCCAGCAGGTGCGCAGTCTCCTCGGTTGACACCGGCGCAGCTCCACCATGAACGATTCCGACAAGACCTGGCTCACCCCTGCCGCTCATGACAAGCTCCTCAAGGAGTACGAGCACCTCACGACCGCGGGGCGGCGGCAGATCGAAGAACGCATCGCCGAGGCGCGTTCACACGGCGACCTGCGCGAGAACGCCGAGTACGACGTTGCCAAGAACGACCAGGGTCTCATGGAAGCCCGCATCCGCCAGATCAAGCACATCCTGGAGAACGCCGAGGTGCGCGAAGTCGCCGATTCCGGAGCCGTCGAGATCGGGACGGTGGCCACCGTGCGCGACGACGACGGCGACGAGATGGAGTACTTCGTCGCCGCCTCCGAGAACAAGGTTCCCGGGATGCTGCTCGCCTCACCGTCGAGCCCGGTCGGCAAGGCTTTGCTCGGCGCCCGGCCGGGTGACGAGGTCTCCTACAGCGCCCCGGGCGGGCTCTTCACGCTGCGCGTCGTCTCGGTGCGTCCCTATGAGGGCTAGCGCAACCGGACGGCGGTGAGGTCACCGGAAGGATCCGACGTCAGCGGCGTCTGCCCCCGTACCAGTGGCAGAGAGCAACGGTGAGCCGCTCCATCGTCACCCGATGCGTCGCCTCGGGAGCCGTCTTCATCTGGAGATCGGCACGGGCGAGAGCACCGAGCGCTAGGCGCAGGTCCGAAGCCTTGGTGTGGGTGCGCTGTCTCCACACCTTCTCCAGTGCCCAGCCTCGAGAGCCCCCGGCCCGATCAGCGAAGGTCTCGTAATCGGGCGACGCTGCCGCCAGGGATCGCCGGCGTAGGTCGTTCTGGAGGAACCCCAGGAGCTGGAGCGGGTGGCCGTACTCCAGGAAGTCCGCCAATCTTCGCAAGGCCTCGCCCTGATCACCCGCCGTTACCGCGTCGGTGTAATGCCACATGGGCTCGTCGGGCCGGCTCTTGAATCGGTCCCGAACCATCTCGGCCCGGATGTGGCTGCCCTCCATCACGAGCTGGTCGAGTGCCTGACCGAGAGCCGCCACGTCCGATCCAAAACGCTGGATCAACAGCGTCACCGCGTCGGCATCGATCTGTAGCCGCCGTTCCCGGACGGCATCGGCGAGCCACTGCGTGGCCCCCCGCTCGCTGATGCGCTTGACGGTGACGGTCTCGCCCACCTTCTTGAGGGTTGCGCCGAGGGGCGCCGGGATAGCGCCGGCGGCTACGAAGACCGCAGCGATCGGGCCGTCGGCAGCCAGCTTCACCAGCTCGGCGATGACCTCTGCCTCCGCCTTGAGCAGCGATTGGGCATCCACCACCAGGAGCCCGCTCACGTCGCCGAACAACGAGCCGCTCTGCAATGCCGGCACGACCAGCTGCACCGGTGGCCGCAGCCCGCTCTCGGCCGACTCCTCCCCTGTTCCCTTGCCGGGAACGTCGATGCGGGTCACCGAGTCCGCACCGAGTTGCTCCAGAGCGGAATGAGCCCGGGAGAGCATCACCTCCCGCTCCCCCGGGCCGGCATCCGCCGGACCGGAGATGGTGACGATCGTCTTCACGGAGTCGAGCGTAGCCCGAGGGCGTACCGCGCGGTCTCGCTGCCACCGCTCACGGCAACGGCACCGAGATGTCCCCTTCGGTTCGCGTCATGTGCACCTCGACCCCCAATCCGCCGAGCAGCTCCACGATCTCGGGAGCTGGATGGCCGAAGCTGTTCTCCCCCACGCTGATGACCGCGAGGGACCCGACGGTGCGCACGATCCAGCCCGGGTCGCTCGAGCCCGACCCGTGATGCGGCACGAGGAGCACATCGGGCCGCAGCTCAGGAAGCTCTCCTTGGGCAACGGCTCCGATGTCACCTGCCAACAACACACTGGAGCCGTTGGCCTCCACCCACAGCACGACCGAGCCATCGTTGTCGGTGGCGTAGCGACGTCGCGGGCCCAGGGTCTCCAGCGTGAAGGTCCCCAGCGCCACCTCGCGCCCGTCGGTCACGGCCTCGACCGGAATGCCGTGCGCTACCGCCTCGTTCACCAGCTCGGCGAGGAGAACGCCTCCGTCGGGATGGTCCGGAATCCAGATGCGCCCGACGCCGACACTTCCCACCAGTCCCGACAGCCCGCCGACGTGGTCGGCGTCGCCGTGGGTTGCCACCACCAACTCGAGCCGTTCGATCCCGTAACGATCGAGGGCCTCGAGCAGCACCGCCGGATCGGGACCGCCGTCCACCAGCGCTGCCGCCCCGCTCGGATCCCGCAGCAGCACCGAGTCTCCCTGCCCGATGTCGAGGAAGGTCACCGTCGGGACGTCGGGAGGTGCAGGAGAACGTACCGAAACCAATACGACCGCACCGACGGCGGCAATCAGCAGAGGGCGCAGAGTCCGGCATCTGGCGGCGGCTGCGGCGATGGCCAGCCCGGCGACTCCGGCAGCGTCGAGCTGCGGCCAGGATGCGGCCATGCGTGCCACCGCCAGCACCCCACTGGCGATCCAGGCAGCCAGGCGCACTATCACGTCCCAGCCGACGGCAACACCGACACCACCCAATGCCGTCGCCACGGTCACCAAGGGCGCTGCCACCAGGTTTGCGGCCGGGGCCATGAGGGGAATCGTCCCGAACGTGAGGAGCAGCAACGGCATCACCGCCGCCTGAGCCGAGATCGTGGCACCGAGCACGGTCCACAACCATCGTGGCGACCGCCCGGCGAACAACCCACCTCCCACCAGCACCCCCGCCGTGGCGGCAACCGAGAGCTGGAAGCCGACATCGGTGGCGAGATTCCCCGACACGACGAGAAGCAGCGACACGGCGCCGCCGAGGGCGGTCCAGACGTCGATCGGAACACCGAACAGTCGCCCGGCGAGCACGAGGCCGGCCATCGTCGCCGCCCGCACCACCGAAGACTCCCACCTCGTGAGCACGACGAATACCACGAGCGCTGCGAGGCCCAACCCGGAACGCAGGCGAGGCCCGAGCCGGAGAGGCGCCACCACCAGCCACCAGGCGCCAAGGAACAGCGCGACGTTGCTGCCGGAGACGGCGACGTAGTGGGTCAGGCCGGCCCGGCGCAGCGCTCTCACGTCTTGCTCCGGGAGATGAGACACGTCTCCCACCAGGAACCCCGCCAGGAGCGCGGTGGCCGGACCCTGCTCGCCCGGAATCATGGCCTGCACCCGATCCCGTAGAGCGTTTCCCACCAGGAACCAAGGCGAGTCCGCGCCGTGGACGGTCTCGACGGTTCGCGCCTGGATCGTCCCCGCCACGGGATCGCCCCTCACCCAACCCGATCGCGCCCGAAGTCGCCCCGAGATCCGCACCTGCTCCCCCGCCGCGACCGGCGGGCGTTCCGCCGTCACCACCGCCAGGGCGGGACCCGACCACCGCTGCGGTGTGGCACCGGTTGACAACCTCGAAGGGTGCACGATGAAGCGGAACTCGTCTCCCCAAGGAAGAGGGTCCGAGGCGACCCGGCCGGTGAGCACGACGGCACCTGAGGTCGGGGAGGCCTGCAACGTCGCCTCGATACGATCCGCGGCGAGGGCTCCCGACACGCACCCGGCGAGCACCGCCCCTGCGGCCAGGATCGGACCCGATCTCCCCAGCAAAGCGGCGGCGGCCAGCGCTCCTGCCGCGGTCGCGACCACCGGCCATCCCACTCCGAGCCCGGCCAGTGCCCCGGCCCAGACGGCGATCGCGACACCCGCCAGCAGTCGACCCGGCCCCTGAGGCCATCGCACTTCAGGGAAGGAGCACGGCGTCGCGCAGCGCAGCCAGCTTCGCCTCTCCGATGCCGGGTACGTCGAGCAGGTCCTCGACGCTGGCGAAGGGACCGTGCTCCTCACGAAAGGCATGGATGCGGGCCGCGAGCACGGGACCGACGCCCGGAAGGTCTTCGAGTCCGGCAGGTGTCGCGAGATTGACCCGGACCTTGCCGTCATCGACTGCCCGACCGCCGGCGACGCCGGTCCGGTCGTCGAGGGTAGGCACCACGATCTGCTCCCCGTCACGGACGGGTGCGGCCAGATTCAGGCCCGTCAGATCGGCGGAGCGTGTCGCGCCCCCGGCTGCTGCCACGGCGTCGGCGACTCTCCCGTCGGAGGCCACCTCCACGAGACCGGGGACCTGGACTGCACCGGCTACGTGGACCGTGATCGGCTCGACCCCGACCTGCGCTCGCTCGACGATCGGGGTCACAGGCATCGGCTCCGGCCGATCGAGCCCGAACCACATGCCGGCCCCGGCTGCTCCCACCATCAGGATGCCGACTCCGATCCAGGCACGCCACGGCGCCTCGATGGCGACCACCTCCTCCACCCATCGGGGCCGCGCCGGGCTCCGGCCCCACATTTACCAGCCTCGGGTGTCTGAGAGAAGAGGTCCGTCAGCCGCCGATGAAGGCTTCGAGTTCCTCGAGCCGCTCGATCAGCTCCTCGCCGTACAGCAATCCGATCGCTGCGATGAGATTGACACCGGCATGAGTGAAGAAGGGAAGGCTGAGATCACCGGTGCGGAGCGCCTGGTAGCCGAGCACCATCCCGATGACGATCAGGCCCGGGATGACGAAGATCGCGTTGGGATCGGCGAGGTGCACGGCGGCGAACGCCACTGCGCTGATCAGCACCGCCGGGGTGGGGGCGAAGCTACGACGCAGCCTCGACAGCAGCATGCCGCGAAACACCATCTCCTCGACCAGGGGTGCCACCACGACGACGACCACCAGCACCAACAGAGCATTGACGGTGCCGGTGACATCTTCTGCGATCTCGGCCACCTGCTGCTCGGGAACCTCTTCGAGGCCGAGCAGGAGCTGCAGGGGAACCAGTACCAAATAGACCACTGCGAACTGAAGCCCAACACCGGCCAACAAGCCCCACGAGTCCCGCAGGTGCATGGCGACTCCGAAGTCGGCATGGAACCGCCCGATCCCCCGGCTGCGAGACAGGTACGCCATCAGTCCGATCTGAACGCCGCCTTGCACGATCGAGCTCACCACGAGCTGGGTGATCCCGCTCGGTTCCTCACCCCCGTTGAGAGCGACGAGCACGACGAGCGCGATCACGGCCGCGATCAGGCCCGCGACGAACACGCCGATCGCGTCCGGAATCGACCACTTGGCTTCCGGCAGATACCCGGCGGCGTCAACGGATTGCTCGGTCACGGTGACCCTCCGAACGCGATCCGGGCGGCGTCGCGGGCTTCGACCTCGAGCCGGATCGCCTCATAGGCGTCCCGGTGCGAGTGGCCGCGTAGTCGGTTCCGGAAGTAGTCCCCGAGGTACTGGGCGAGATGCCGGGTCACGCCGAGCCTTCGCCACTGCTCAACGTGCATCAACTCGTGGACGATGAGCCGAGCCCAGCGATCGAGGTCGACCCCGGCGCGGTAGTGGTCCATCACCGAAGGCTGCACATAGATGCTCTTGGGGAATGCCATACCGATGACACCTTCGAACCACACCCGGCGGAACCACCTGTTCGCCACCTTCACCGGGATCGCTGCCGGATCGACATGAGGCATGATGCCGGCAACGACATCGGGGTCGATCCCGGCCCCGGTGAGCATCTCGAGAGCGGTGACACGGTCGGGCATGGGAGGAGTAAGGGTACCGACGGCAGAGGGTTTGGTGGTGCACCGCGCCACCGGCACGGCCTCCTACCATGGCGTCCTCACCAAGCCGAACCATCCGCAAAGGGCTGACATGGCAAGCGCATACGACCATCGAGAGATCGAGCCGAGGTGGCAAGCCGCCTGGGAGCAGCAGGGTCTCTACCGGTCGCGGGTCGATTGGGATCGGCCGAAGCACTACGCCCTCACCATGCTCCCCTACCCCTCGGGCGACCTCCACATGGGGCACTGGTACGCCATGACACCCAGCGACGCCCGGGCCCGGGTGATGCGCATGAAGGGCTACAACGTGCTGTTCCCCATCGGTTTCGACGCCTTCGGGCTTCCCGCCGAGAACGCCGCGGTGCAGCGCAACATCCATCCGGCGAAGTGGACCTACGAGAACATCGAGCGCATGCGGCACCAGATCCGGTCGATGGGAACCATGTTCGATTGGGAGCGGGAGGTGGTGAGCTGCAATCCGTCGTACTACCGCTGGACCGAGTGGTTCTTCTCTCAGATGTACCGCGCCGGAATCGCCTACCGCGGCGAGGCGATCGTGAACTGGTCGCCCACGCTGCAGACCGTGCTCGCCAACGAACAGGTCATCGACGGCAAGGACGAGCGCACCGGCCAGCCGGTCGTGCAGCGGCTCATGGAGCAATGGTTCTTCGCCATCACCAAGTACGCCGACGAGCTCCTGGACTTCGAGGGCATCGACTGGCCGGAGCCGATCAAGATCATGCAGACCAATTGGATCGGTCGTTCCGAGGGTGCCGAGGTGACCTTCACCACCGAGGGAGGCGACGAGATCGTCGTTTTCACGACCCGCCCGGACACGCTGTGGGGCGCCACCTTCATGGTGTTGGCCCCGGAGCATCCCCTGGTCGATGCCTTGACCTCGGACGAGCAGCGATCCCAGATCGAGGCATATCGGGAACAGGCGGCTTCCCACACCGAGCTCGAGCGTATGGAGGCTGAGCGGGAAAAGACCGGCGTGTTCACCGGCGGGTATGCGATCAACCCGGTCAATGGGCAACGCATCCCGGTGTGGATCGCCGACTACGTCCTCCTGTCGTACGGCACCGGGGCGATCATGGCGGTACCGGCTCACGACGAGCGGGACTTCGCCTTCGCCCGGCAGTTCGGCCTCGAGGTCGTGCCGGTGATCCAACCGGCCGGGGCCCCTCCCCTCGTCGGGGAGGAGATGGACGAGTGGTACGTGGGCCCGGGCGTGATGGTCAACAGCGAGCCGATCGACGGCATCGAGACCACCGACGCCAAGGGTCGGGCCAATCCCTCCATCGCCGCCACCATCGACTGGCTGGAGGCAAAGGGGGTGGGGAGGGAGTCGGTCGGTTACCGATTGCGCGACTGGCTGATCTCCCGCCAGCGCTATTGGGGGGCTCCGATCCCGATGATCCACTGCGAGGACGGACGGATCGAGGCCGTGCCCGACGAGGAGCTGCCGGTGGTGCTGCCGGAAGACGTCGTTTTCGAAGGCCGCAGCCCGCTGGTCGCCCACGAGCCCTTCCTCGCCACGACCGACTCCGAAGGCCGACCGGCACGGCGCGAGACCGACACGATGGACACGTTCATGTGCTCCTCGTGGTACTGGTTCCGCTATCTGTCCCCCGGCTTCGACGAGGCGCCCTTCGATCCCGAGGAGGCCGCGTACTGGCTCCCCGTCGATCTCTACACCGGTGGCGCCGAGCACGCCGTGATGCACCTGCTCTACGCCCGCTTCTTCGTCAAGGCGATGCGGGACATGGGCATCTTCGCCGCCACCGTGGAGGCCATGCGGAAGCACGACCGCCACCCCGACGACCTCTTCTCCGAGCCCTTCCTCATGCTTCGAAACCAGGGGCAGATCCTCGGTGAGGAGCACGCAGGGGACCGTCTCGTGGTAGACGGCACACACAATGACGGCCGGATCGTCGCCGCGTCGGTGCGGGTCGACCCGATGGCGCCGTCCGATGCCGGCGTCGTCGTCGGCGAGCTGATGCGCCGCACCGAGAACATCCTGCAGATCGAGACCGAGGCCGGCCGAGTGACGGTCGAGGTTCCCGAGAGCGCCACCGTGGAGATCCCGTCCATCGACGGAATCAACGATGTCAACCAGCTCAGGCACCACCTCGAGGTGCAGCGCATGTCGAAATCGCGCGGCAACGTCGTCAACCCGGACGAGCTGGTTCATCTCTATGGCGCCGACACGGTGCGGACCTACCTCATGTTCGCCTTCGAGTGGCAGAAGGGCGGCCCGTGGGACAGCAGGGGCATCGTCGGGGCCCGTCGCTTCATCGAGGACGTCTGGAAGCTGGGAACCGCCGACTACGTCCCGGCCGCGGTGGTCCCGGAGGCGAACCTGGCACTGCGCCGCCTGGTCCACCAGACCATCCAGAAGGTCGACGCGGACATGCTCGACCTCAAGTGGAACACCGCCATCGCCGCTCTGATGACGCTGCGCAACGAGATGCTCGACGCGCTGCGGGAAGGCACCGCGGGGGCCGAAACGTGGAACGAAGCGGTCGACGTGCTGCTCGAGCTCCTGGCCCCTATCGCCCCCCACATCACCGAAGAGTTGTGGCACCTCCGCGGCCAAGCCGGCTCGGTGCACGTGCAGTCGTGGCCGGAGGCCGATCCCGACATCGCCAGGGAGGACACCGTGACGATGGTGATCCAGGTCAACGGCAAGGTTCGAGACCGCGTCGACGTCCCCGTCACGGTCTCGGAGGAGACGGCGATCGAGGCCGCCCTGGCCGCTGAGCGCATCCAGCCTTGGCTGGAGCAGGGCGAGGTCCGCAAGGTGATCGCGCGACCCCCCAAGCTGGTCAACATCGTCGTCGGCTGACGGCTCCTTCCGGTTCTGCCTCAGAGCTCGTCGGCGGTCTCGGAGAACTCCGTCACGCCCGGCTCGGTGAGGATGTTGAACAGTTCCGGCTCCACCTCTCTCTCGAGCTGCGCGAAGACCTCATCGGCGGTGAGGCCCAGCTCGGGAGGCGGCCCGTCCGCCATGAAGAGGAACTCACACTTGGTGATCAGCGAAACGTTGCCGAACTCGACCTCCACCGCAGCGACCGGATCCTCTGCGGCCTGGGCGTTCGCCCACGCGTCGTTCAGCGCTTCGCTGCACACGGTGACGGCAGCCGCGCCG
>CAZMSN010000027.1:25324-27143 GCA_964569015.1 uncultured Acidimicrobiaceae bacterium
GTGATCCGGTCACCGGCAGTGTCGAATGACTCGGGCCCGCCCAAGAGAATCAGCTCAACGGTCAACCAGCACACAAACCCGACCCCAACCGTCGCCGCCCACGACCAATGGCGCCCTGTGACCCGCTCGACCGCGCCCAGCCACTGACACGACAGACGGCAGAGCATTCCCACGGCCGTCAGCAGCGAGCCGATCCCGAAGACGATCCCCAAGGCCAACCCGGGAACAACGTAGCTGTCGACCAGCGGGATCTCGTCGAGCCACTCCGCAGGGAGGTAGGTGCCGCCGTGGGCATTGGCGAGCTTCTCGATACCCCCGCCCAGCGCCGTCACCCCCAAGAACAACAACACGGCGATCGTGACGGTCACCAGGATCGGGCAGCGCCGCCTCTCGGATGGCGTGGACGTCTCGAGCATTGGATCCGTTTCGGCTCCGGCACTCTATCTCTCTGGCCACCGGACCGCCGCAGTGGCGATTTGACTTCGAGCGCGCTCCAAGTCGTAGCCTCACCTCCGGAGATGAGCGGCACAGGGCCACCATGGCTCGAGGAGGGTCGTCGATGAAGGTAGGCATTCACATTGGGCACTACCGGTACGAGGGCGGAGACGGGGCGATCAGCAGCACGCTGGAGAGCATCGTCCGCTCCGCGGAGCAGGCCGGGCTCGACAGCATCTGGCTCATGGACCACCTCCTCCAGCTCGGGGCGCAGTACGGCCGGATTCACGGTCCGGTCGATGATCCAATGCTCGAGTGCTACACGACGGCGGGCTTCATCGCCGCCGTGACCGAGCGGATCGAGGTCGGAGTCCAGGTGACCTGCAACACGTTCCGCTCTCCGGGCCTGCTGGTCAAGGCGGTCACCACCTTGGACGTACTCGCCTCCGGCCGGGCGTGGCTCGGGCTGGGAGCAGGGTGGTACGAGCGCGAAGCCACCGCACTGGGCCTCTTCCTCCCGGACACCTGGACAGAGCGATTCGATCGTCTGGAAGAGACCCTCCGCATCGTGCGCCACATCACCGCAGGCGACGATCGGCCCTTCGTGGGCAGGTATCACGTGCTGGCGGAGCCGATCATTCAGCCTCGCCCGCTCGGCCTTCTGCCCATCATGATCGGGGGCGGAGGGGAGAAGAAGACGCTGGCGCTGGTAGCCCGGTACGCGGACGCCAGCAATCTGGTGCTCGCTTCGCCGCAGGCAGGCGACGAGTTCGGAACTTGGGCCAACCCATTCGGCTCGATCGCCGAGTATTGGACGAAGACGGGAGAACTGGTCCGGCACAAGTCCTCCGTCCTCGACGGGCATTGCGCCAGGTTCGGACGTGATCCGGGAGAGATCTCCCGCACGGCCACCACCTACCTCGATCCCACGACCCTGACACAAGACGAGCTTCGGGACATCCTCGGACACTTCTCCGAGATCGGAATCGACCACCTCGTCGTCGACGTGCCCACCGCCTACGAGATCGAGCCATTGGAGCAGCTCGCCGCGGCCAGCCGGGACGAGTGAGCGAGTCCCCCAACGGTCGCCCCCTGCCACAATGTGGACGTGGTTCAGCACCAAGCGACTCACGGCGAAGTTGCTCCGTTCCCGAGACTGTCTGTGAGGCATGACCCGACCGAGATTCGATTCCCGGCGAGGAAGGAAGCCTGATGTGCGACATCATCGAACGAATCGAGTCCTTCGGGATCGACCTCGACCAACTCTCAGGGGCGATGGAAGGACGGCGTGGCCCCAAGCCGGGCGCACGGTCGGCACATTCGATCACGCTGATCGTTCTCGGCGTGGTCGAGGACGAGTGGAAGAAGCGTGTCGACTCCGGCA
>CAZMSN010000028.1:0-1984 GCA_964569015.1 uncultured Acidimicrobiaceae bacterium
CATCGGCTGCATCGTGGACGCTGGACTCCGCACAGGCCGCGTCTGCGGCTTTCGTCTACGGGGCCTGGGTCAACTTCCACCTGTACTACAACAGGAACTGCAGGGACACAGTGAGGAAGAACAACTACTGCGGGTGGCTGTATCACAAGTACACCGCCTCGAGCAACAGCGGCGTCCTCACGACCTCGTATCCGGCACGGTCGGGCAACAACCGGCCCAACGATGATTGGGTGAAGAACGTGGGTCCGATACCCAACGAGTACAAATGGAAGTGGGGGTTCATGAACGGCTCGTACCGGGGCTACGAGCCGGACACGCGTACGAGCTTCGACCCGGGCAAGTGGCGGCTGGACCCGTGGAGCGTCACCCGCAACGGCGTGACCCGCGGGGCGTTCGAGATCCACGGCGGCTCCGGCCGGTCTGATTTCTGGGTGGCCCCCACCTTGGGCTGCATCCGCCTGCCCAAGACCTCGATCCAGAGTTTGAAGAGCAAGTGGGACACTCGGACTGACAACAAGAAGAACGGCGCCTACGTGTACATCTACTACGAATGAGCGTTTCGCAAACCCCCCAGTGTGGCTTCTCCCGACCCGCCTGGGTCGGGAGAAGCACCGCAGCCCTGCTGACACTGACGCTCCTGCTCGGGGCGTGCACGGACGGCTCCACCTCGGCTGAGACGTCCGCCCCAACGACGGCTTCGACTGCTCCCGCAGAGACGTCGACGACCGTCGCCGAGTCCACCACGACGAGCACGGTGACCACCACCACGATCCCGGCTCCGCCGGAGGGTCCGTTCGACGGGCTCACCTGGCCGGGAGGCAACGTCCCCGTCAACGCGCTGTTGTACGACGACGGCTTCACCTTGTCGTCGATCACCCTCGACGGCACCGTCACCGAGCTGTGGGACCATCCGGACGTCTACGTCAGAGAGGTATCTCCCGGACCGGGCGGGGCCGCAGTGGCGCTAGCGGCAGAACCGTACTCCGACGACGTGACACAGATATCGGCGATCCTCTACCTGCTGCAGCCGGACGGCACGATCGAGACTGTCGATGCCGTCGACGGGTTCCGCACCCTCGAATCGCTGGTCTTCGTGCGTCCCCCCACCGAGCCCGACACCCCCGCCCGCCTCTACTGGACACGGTTCAGCGGCGAGATCGAAGGGCTCACCGGGCGCATGCTCAACGACGTGATGGTCGCCACCGACGACGGACCCAAGCAGGTGACGGTGCCGCTCCGGGACCACGAAGGCGTCTTCGGCTTCTACGCCTACCCGGGTGCCGCCACCTTCGCCCTCTCCCTGTTCCGCCACAACGACGTCCCCACCCGCCTCGAGATCCTCCACAACTGGGATTTCTTCGCCTCCTCCGACGACGCCTCGCTGCTGCTGTGGTCCGACAACGAGCCCCTCGTCAACACCGACCTGTTCACCGGAGTGGCCTGGCTCACCCCCAACACCTACGTCGTCCCCGTCAACGACGCATCGATCACCGACGTGCGCCAACTCCAACTGTTCCGGGTCGGTTGTGAGTGGTACGGGGGTGAGGTGTTCTACGAGGGAGAAGAGATAGGGGTCGGCTACGCCGAATACCCCTGGCCGCTCCTGCCCGGCGGCTCCGATCAGGTGCTCGTCCTCACCGCCGAAGCCGAGGAGCGACTCTTCGAAGACCCCGACGCCACCGTCTTCTGGACCGCCGTCGACGTCGCCACCGGCACCCTCGAACCCACCGGAGCCCAATGGCGGCCCGGCGCCTGGGCCTGGGTCTCTCCCGCCGACCCCACCGACCCACCACGCCTCGACTACTGCGAGGAGTAACGCATCGAGGGTGTCGGCGCCCCCTCAGCGAACGAGCCTGCGAATGTGCTCCCGCTCGACGACGTCGGCCAGCGTGACGACCGGCGACGGGGGCCCACCCCCACCAGCGGACGAGCTGCCGGTGAGCCGGTTCGAGGTCGGTGACGAGGTGGTGGTGGCCCTCGACGA
>CAZMSN010000028.1:2084-26000 GCA_964569015.1 uncultured Acidimicrobiaceae bacterium
CCACCGACCGCCGCACAGCAACTGGCGAGCATTGAGGAGCGGGTTACCGAGAGAAGGGCCAAGAACGAGCGTATCCGGAACGATCCGAACAACGTGTGCAACTTCGTCGGCGACCCGGAGCGGGCCCAGGAATGGCTCGACGCCAATCCCGATCGAGGCGTCACTCTCGAGGACATGCTCGACCCCACATGGTTCGGCGGGGTGTGCGACGGATTTGAAGAGGCCAAGGCGCAGAACGGCGAGTCAACCGATTGAGCTACGCAGGGCGCGAGAGGGGCCAATCGACCGGCAGTCAGCTCGATCGGACGAGCAGAAGGACGAGCAGGATGAGTTGGCCGTCGAGGTAGTCCCAGTACAGCGACAAGTCGACGGCACCGGCTCGGATCTCGATGATCCATGCCTCGCCATTCTCACCGGCGACGCGCCCCTGCCGCGCCCAGGCACTCTCGTGTTCGTCGGCGAGCCGGAGGATCGTGTCATCGACCGCCACAGCTGCCTCGTCGTCGAGCGACTCGTAGACCTCGACGAACTCGGGCGTCACCCGGTAGTCATGGCGAGACATGGTGGGATACTCTACCACGCGGCTTCCCAGATTGGGCAATTGCCCGACTTGCCAAGTACGGGCACGATGCATATGATGACGCAAGAGAGGAGATGCCCGCCCCATGCTGCCTGACAAGACGCCCCTCCGCCGCGTCGTCGACGTTGACCGTCGTGGCCGCGTGTCGCTTGCCCGCTTCGGAATCAGGGACACCCAGCTCGTCGTCGAGGAACTCGAGGACGGCGGTATCGCCATGCATCCTGCCATCGTCATGACCCCGGCCGAGGCACGCCACTATGGGAACCCGGAGGCGGTCGCGGCTCTCGACCGAGCGCTCGAGTCGGCACGTAGAGGCGACATCCGTCCCCACGAGCTCCGGTCCCAACGCGACTAGCCAAGCCATCTCCTATCCCACGTCGACAGATCACGACCCGACGCGCGGCGTCGAGTAGCCGCTGACCTGCACCAGCACCGGATCCTCACCGGCGAGCAGCCCGTTCAGCAGGGCGAACTCGACCTCTCGTTCCAAGTACACGGTGACCTCGGTCTCGGTGGCCGACACGAACGTGACGACCTCGACCGGGTCGTAGCCGTCCTGATGATCGAGATACTCCAGCGCCCGGGCCTCGGCAACGCCCGGCACCAAGCGAGCCTCCCCGGTGACTCGAAAACGCTCTCCGTCGACGGCGGTCGCACCCGCCACCGCGGCGGCGTCGGCCCACCCCGCCACCTCCTGGCGCTCACTGAACGCCCGGTACAGATCGAACACGATCGACCCCAACACGAACAACACCAAGCACAAGCCGAGCACCCACAGAGTCACCGACCCCGCCTCACCTGGGACGTAGCGTCTCATGGCAGGCTCCGGAAATCGTCCACCCGCTCGGTGTGCTCCCGGGTGATCGTGAACGACTCCCACACCGGCCCCACCAGTGGCACAGTGACCATGGGGAACTGGATCTCCACTCGTGCCGTCACCGTCCCCCCACGAACCAGTTCCCCCACCGGCGGCTCCAGCTCGAAATCGACCGCGACGGAATCTGGATCGAGCCCGTGGTTAGCAGCGATGCTGCGGGCGATGAGGATGCCCGCATCCTGCCCGTGGGCGTAGCCGTCGGCGAGCACCATCGCTCGTGCAGCCTCCTGCGCCGCCAGGTTCGCCACCCCGTTCCGCTCCAGCATGCCCGGGACTTGTGCCAGCACGATGATCGTCGGAAACAGCAGGAGCCCGACACCCAGCAGCATCTCGATCACGGCATAGGCGCCTCGCTCCTCGCGGTGCAGCCGGCGCAAGAACGAGATCACGGCGCCGCCTCCTGCACCGCCTGGCCACGCATGCTGAAGGTCCACGGCGGGAACCCCGGCAGCGGGCTGCGCAGGGTGGCGTCGGCGACGGCTACGAGATCTCCCGACGTCGGGTCGATCTCACAGATGATCGACACCTCGTCGCCGAGCGGCCCGCCGAGGAGCGTGTCGAGGGCGTCCTCCGCCCGAGCATCGCACACGGCGACACCGGCCCCGGCCCTCGATCCTGCGCGCACTGCCTCGTCGACGGCCGAGCGGATGACGCTGCGGGCGTATAGGAACGTGAGCACGTTGATGAGGGCAACCGCCGATATCACGGTGAAGGCGATAGCGAGCAGCGTGGTCACCGTCGTCATCCCGCGCTCGTCTCCCCGCAGGCAAGTCACCGTTGCCCGAGGGCGCTCAGGGACAGGCACCGCCGATCCCGATCTGGTCACGGATCCAGCACAACACGTCGACCCCGAGGGCCTGCATGATGCCCACCGTCGCCATGATGGCGATCACCGTCACCACGATCCAGGCGAAGATCTGGGCGCTCTCCACCGCCCCGTCTTCGTCAGCGCGGATCCGCTCCGCGGCTCGTCCTATGCGCGTCCACACGCTCACCATTCCCACCCTCCTGCCGAATCGTCGTCGGTCATCGGATACGTACTCACACTCAGCCCCCCTGGAAGATCAAGCTCGGAATCGGTGCCCCGATGAACACCAGCACGATCGGCGCCAAGACCACCACGATGGGAATCACCATCATCAGGCGGCGCCGCGATGCCGCCCGCTGCAGATCCTCTCGCCGGGCGGCACGAAGGTCTCGGCTCAGGTCCAGCAGCGCATCCCCCAGATCGGCGCCACGATCCTGCGCCGTCGCCAGCACCGAGTACGTGCGCGCCGCCTCGGGCTCGGGAGTCAGCCGGATCGCCCGTTCCAGAGAACGGGAGAGTGCCATGCCCGACTCGTGGAGCCGCAGCACCTCGGCCAGCTCGTCGACGAAAGCGCCGTGACCGCGCACCACCACGTGCCGGATGGCGTCGAGCACTCCCCCTCCGACCCTGGTGCGCATAGCGATGAGCTGGTTGATCGTGTACAGCTCGCCGCGGATCCTCTCCCGGCGGGCCAGGATCGCCTTGTCGACACGGGTGCGGGCCTGGAGCACTCCCAAGACGAAGCCGGCCGCCCCGAAAGCCACCATCCACGCCGGGTCGCGGATCAGCAGCCCGAGGAAACCGAGACCGGCCGCCATGGCGATCGCTCGCACAAAGGCCCGAATGCGGAACTCCTGCACTCGCTGCTCCTCGGAGAGATCGGGATAGAGCCCCGCCTGCCGCAGCCGCACCGCCAGTCGCTCCACATTGGAGGCGGAGATCAACCTGGCGAACCCGCGAACCATGCCATCGAACACCGGGCCGAAGAGCCTGCGAAGGGTGGCGTCGCCGAAGGCCGGCCCGGCGATCGCCGTCCCCTGGACGTCGGCGGCGCGGGCCAGCCGCACGCGGGTGACTGTCGTGTAGGGGCGCACCCGCCCGGCGAGAGGGCGCGGCGGACGCACGATCGTCCACACTGCGCAGGCTGCGAACGCTACCGACGACGAGACCGCCAACAACTCGAAGAGGGAGAGGTCCGTCATCGCGCCACCGCCTTGTCACGCTCGGCGGTGAGAGTCGAACCGCCGCCGAAGACCCGCACCTCCTGGATGTGACGCGATATGACCCGAAGCAGCACCCAACCGACGACGGCCCAGACGCCGGCGAGTAACACGACGAAACGACCCTGCGCAGAGCGGTAGAAACGCCGGTACGCCTCGGGCACGGTCGCCAGAAAGAGCAGGATCACCCATGGCGCCACCGCCACGACAACACTCTCCAGCCGCTGCTCGAGACCCGCGGTACGGATCTGCTCGGCGGTGAGCTGATCGGCCACCATCGTCTCGATGAGATCGCGCAACACTTCCTGGAGGGTCTCCCCGCCGTGCTGATGGGCGAGCACGAGCACCTCGATGACCTTGTCGGACGACGGGTCCGCCAGCTCCTCTTTGATAATCTCCAGCGCCGGGACCACCCCGAGCATCCGGGCCTGCACGGGAAACCGGGAAAACGCCTCGCGCAACGGCGCCGGGCCACGCTCCGCTAGCGCCTCGATGCCGTTCGCCAGCGTCGCCCCCGAGTTGACGTGAGCGAGAATCTCGCGTAGCCCGTCGGGCCACGACCGCTGCACCTCGGCGAGCCGGCGGGTCCGCTGCCGGGCGTACTGGAGGTAGGGGGCGAAGGAGACGGCGACAGCCGGAATCGAAGCTACCCACCAGGTGCCGGCGACCATCAGGAAAGCGAGGAAGGCGATGAATCCGGCTCCGATCGAGCCTATCCAGAACTGCCGGGGTGTCAGGTCCGAGCCGGCTTGCAGCAGCCAGAGCTGGCGCTGTGAGACCTGGGTGCGTCGCGTCGCCGGCGCCCTCGGGTTGGGAGCGAGCCCGGTGAGGTGACCCACCGCCAGATAGGCGAAGGCCGCCGAGCAGAGTGCCGCTAACAGCCTCACAGTCCCGGGCTCCACGCCTTGTCGAGGATCTTCGCTACCGAGGCGCCCTCCGGAAGCGCTCGGTCGATGCGATTGACGATCGGCTCGGGAGGAAAGGTCCCGGTCCACCGCATCGGCTCGCCGAGCGCCGCCCTGTGGAAGATCGGCTCCGTGGTGAAGTCGTCGGTCGCCAGCGAGGGGGTGACCGCCAGGATCTCGGCGACCTGGCGCCGGATGCCGCGGTTGCCGTTGTCCGGCTTGCGCATGTCCCGTTCGAGATGCACCACGAAGTCGATCGAGCCCGCGAGCACCTTACGCACGATCGATTCGGTGACATTCTCACCGGCCATGATGGCAGCGTTGACGATGGCAGCAAGGGCGTCTCGGGCCGAGTTGGCGTGCACCGTGCAGGCGAATCCGCAGCCGGCATTCACGGCCCGGGTCAGCTCGAAGGCCTCGGCGCCGCGTACTTCTCCCACACAGAGCAGGTCGACGCGCTGAGCCAGACTCACCTTCACGAGGTCACGCAACGAGTAGCGACGCGATCCCTCGAGCGTCACCGGCGAAGCCTCGTAGTAGCTGCTGTGGGGCGAGAGCGGGATGTGCAGCTCGCGCACCTCCTCGCAGATGCGAATGCACTGGTCGTCGGGTACGGCGCGCAGCCAGGCGCTCATGAAGGTGCTCTTGCCGGCGCCGGTCGCTCCCGAGAACAGGACAGACGTGGACGCCTGAGCCGCCGCCCACAGGAACGTCGCCGCGGTTCGGCTCACCGAGCCCAGCTCCACCATCGACGCCAGGGTCTCGTCGGCGACGGTGTACTTGCGGATCGTCGCCGACAATCGCGCCGAAACCGGCGGGACGACGGCGGTGAGGCGGGCCGTCCCGTTGAGCACGTGTGCCTGCTCGATGGCGTTGGAGCTGTCGAGACGCCGGTTCGTGCCCGCCAGCAACCGGTCGACGACCTGGCGCAGCTCCCCCTCCGAGGTGGAGGCGATCAGCGAACGCAACTCGCCCGAGTCGTCGATGTAGGAGATCCGATCGCCTTCGACGAAGACTTCCTCCACTCTTGGGTTCTCGAGCAGTTCCGTCAGGGGTCCGAACCCGGCAACCGCCTGCCACAGCCTGCGTTCCATGTCGGCCGGATCCCGCAGTGGCTCGGCGAGGCCCTTGTGGGCGTTCGATTGATAGTCGCCGACCACCTCGCGGATGACCCGCTGCACCCCCTCGGATTGGGTGCGAACATCGAGCTTGCGATCCTCGATCCGTTCCACGGCCCGTTCGCGCAGCCGTTCGTAGGCGCTTTGAGGACGCGTCGAAGGCGCGGTCACGGCGGCCCCTTCCCTGACACCGCGGCCGCGCGACGCCCGGCACCGAGTGTCGAGACGAGCACGTCGAGGGCCTTCGAGAACCGCCCTGCCGGGACGACTTCACCCTGCCATGCCGCCTTTCGGACTCTCGGCTCATCCGGCAGGAAGCTCACCGACGCCGCATGAAAGCTGCGGGTGATCTCCTCGACCAGCTCACCCTTCTGGTAGATGCTGCGCGTGCAGCGGTTCATAACGACGTGCACCGGAGCCGCCGAGAGCGTGCGCGCTTCGCCGATCCACGCCAGCGTGGCGGTCACACCGCTGGGCGAAGGATCTCCCACAACAGCCAGGAGATCGGCGATCGCAACCAGGCCGCGCGACACCCCGAACCTGCCCGCACTGCCGAACGATGCCAGGTCCTCGAGATGCCGATCGACACGAACGATCACATGCCGGAACGCCGTGGCCAGCTCCGTCACGAGATCGGTGGCCTCATCGTCGCGGCACGCTTCCCATTCCCGTGGGCTGGGAAGGCCGCCGATCACGGCGAAGCCCTCGGGATGGACGAGGAACGAGCCGTCGAGCGGTCCGCCGAAGCGCAGACTCTCGATGGCGGTGAGCACGTTGGGAGTGAGATCGAGGCCGAGCCGCTGACTGACCGCCGGTTCCAGGGTGTCGAAGTCGACCAGCACCACGGGTTCTCCTCGCAGCGCGAGGCGGTCGGCGATGCCGACCGATACTTCGGTGACACCACCATCACCGCTGATGACGATGATCCCGCGCCCGGGAACGTCGCTGTCGGACTCCACGCCCAACGCCGTGCGGCCGTCACCAGGATGGAGGCGGGTCGGGGAATCCTCGGGAAGGGCAGCCTCCGCAGACTCAACCTCCACCATCCCCGTGAACGCTCTGTCGAATTGGCGCTGCTCGGTGATCGACCGTATCCGCGCCAAGAAGTCGCGTGGGGCTGCATCGGCGCGCAGTGTGTCGTCAACGCCCGCCGCCAGCAGCTTCTCCTTGCCGATCTCGCCTCGCTCGCCGTCGTAGACACCGATGACGATGCGATGACGCGCCTGCACGCGCCCGACGAGCCGCTGGCTGAGGAAGCTCGATGAGTCGTCGATGATCAGCACGTCGTAGTCGCTCTCGAGCGCATCACGACCCGAGAGCACGGTGCCGACCACCCGTACCCCGGCGTGATCGCGGGCATAGCTCATCAGCTCGGCGACCCAGCGACGCTGCGACGAGCTGAGGGCGACGGCCGGCTCTCGTTGCGTCGGCCGCATGGTCACGACCCGCTCCCCGTCTGCGAGAATTCGGGGACGACGCCATCTGCGGTGGCCTGCTCCAAGGTGGGATCGGGAGCCCCGGTGCAGCGTATGAGATGGACCTGGCCCGAGTCGAGAGCCGCCGCGATCCTCAGTGCGTCCTCGTCGGTCACCGCCAACGTCGGCGTGAAGGTCGACGATGCTCCGAGGGCGCGCGAGTCGGTGGAGGGCACGTCGATGACCTCGATGTCGACGGCGACGAAACGGGCGAGCCCCGACTCGACCACCACGACGTCGACCCGGTCGCCGCTGCGGAGACCTCCCGCAACCGCCCGGCCCTGGTCGATGGGAACGCTCATCGCCCGCAGGCCGTCCTGGGTCTCGATTGCCCTCACGTCCGAGAGCAGAACCGGCTCACCGGCTGCGATCGACCGGGTGGCGACGCTGCCGATCACCGAGGCGACCTCGTCGGCAGGCAGCAGGCTCGCCGAGAGGAGATCGTCGGCGGGTATCTGGCGGATCGAGAGGAGCCCTTCGGTGATCGCCACACCGGAGCGGATCTCGCCCTCGGCAACCGCGACGTCGATCGTCGCCTGATTGCCGCGGATCACCGCCAGGTTGAGGGCAAGAGCGGAGAGCCCGGCAAGGACCATCAACACGTGACCCAACTTGATCCGCGACAGCGGATTGCGCTTCGGCGGTTCCTGCGACTCCAGCGCAGTCAGCCGGCCGCCCGGACCGGTCGATCGCTCAACCACTTTCCCCTCCCCCGTCGGACTCATCGGTCCGCGGAACCCCTCGGAATCGGCGCCGGGACGGACCATACCAAGCTATGGAAAACCTCACGAATCAACTCAGCTACCGCTGAGAAGTCCGTACCCGATGGGTAATGCTATCCATCGTTCCTATATGCTAGCAGCCCACGAGTAACCCTGGCAAACTCGGGTAGATCGACCGGTCTTGGTTCGGCGAGGCAGCAACCTCGGTCCGTCTCCCGTCCGAGCACGGCCGGCTCCACACCACGGAGTCCCTATCGAGCCCCCGCGGTTCAGGCAGCGACCTGGAACCACTCGCCGGACTGCCGGCGCCGGGGGATGCCTGTCTACCGTGGGCCCCGTCGCTGAGCCAACACCATGGTCCAAGGCAGCGGCTTCCTCACCTCGCGGACGTCGAGCACCTCGCTCACGAGGGCAAGCAGGCCTCGGCGACTGAAGTGCTGGATGTGGCCGGGCGTGTTGCCGAGGGCGTGCCAGTACTTGCCGCGAGCGAGATTGAGGACACGCCACAGGGGCTCCCGCGGCGTGCTGAGCAGCACATGGCGCCCCGTGACGCGTGCCACCTCGGCCAGCCCGCGCTTCGGATCCTCGAGATGCTCGAGGACCTCGCAGCAGATGACCAGGTCAAACGAGGCATCCTCCCAGGGCAGCTCGTAGATCGACGCTTCCCGGAACGAGAGCAGGGGGTCGAGGCCGGGCGCAATCTGCCCGAGCTCGAGATCGCAGCCTTCGAACCTGTCCGGACGCGGCCCCTCGCCCAGTAGGTGCTGAGCCAAGAGACCCTCGCCGCAGCCGACTTCCAGCACGGATCTTGGGGCGGCCTGCCGGTACAGGTCGCTGGCGCCCCGAAGGAAGCCGCGCATCAGGGCGCGCGCGACGGGGTTGCGCGTGCCGTACTTGTCGTAGGTGTTGCCGATGGGCACTCCCTCGGCATCGAGATGGGCCACGATTCACCTCATTGGGCGAGGATTCGGTGCTGATCGCTTCGGGCACCGCAGCGTGCTCCGAGAATCACCTGGTCACGACGTCCAGCCGAACCCTATCACTCAGCAAGGGGCGACCCGGATTGACCACAGGCGGCCCGCACCGGCTTGAGCCCCTCGACTACCGTCACGTCGTTCCGGACAAACGGCCGGAGCCCGTCACAGAGCCGCCATGAAACCCGAAGCAGTACAAACTCGTTACGTCAAGCACTTCGCCGGCCCGGTGACCACCATCTCCGAGGGCTCGCCTACCACACCCACAGCCGACTTCGGCGCCGCCGTCGTCAGCGGCCGCCCGTATTGGATGGCTACCCCGATGCCGATTGATCCGGATGGCTCGGACGCGAGCATCCGCCGCGGCCTGCGAGGACTCGACGGCAAGTTCTCGATCCTCGTCTTTGGCGCCACCAAAGCGGTGCTGGCGACCGACGCTCTCGGCTGTGGGGGTGCGTACCTGGCCGAGCGGGACGGCTCCGCCTTCGTTGCCTCGCACCTGGGGTGCATGGCCCGAGCTCTCAGCGGTCCCTTGGAGATCGATACGCAGGGTGCGGCGGCGGCTCTCGCCGGCAGCATCTCCATTTTCGGCAGCACCCCCTATCGGGGAATCCGACGGTTGCGAGCGTGCGAATACGCCGTCATCGACATGGCGTCCGGCGCCGTTGACAACGTCGGCACCTACGGCACCGTCCGTGACATCTTCGACCTCGACGGCGAATCACCGGGATCGACCTCCGAGCTGGCAGCACTTCTGCGAGCCGCAGTCGAACGCGAGGTCGGAGTCGATGGTCTCTTCCTCTCGGCAGGCAAGGATTCGCAGGCGATCGCCCTGTCCCTCTCGCCGGAGCAGCGGAGCCGGGTACCGGCGCTGTCCTACGGCGGCTGGAGATCAACGGATCGCCGCGGCTCGGTTCGCGTTGCCGCCCAGTATGGGATGCGGCACCGATTGCTGCCGCCGCTTCGCCTCCGGCTCCGCGACTACACGGACCCGATCATTCGCATCGGCGGGGGAACGAGTGGGATGCAGACCGCGCAGCACGTGGCCGGCGCCCGCACAGCCCGGGCTCACCGCACCGTGGTCCTCAACGGCTTTCTCGGTGATGTTCTCAGCGGCAAGAACTTCAGAACCGGAGCGGCGGAACAGGCGAAGTCCTGCTGGCTGCGTCACACGCCGTGGATGACAAGGGCGAACGGCGCCCTGGAATCAATGTTCCCAGACGAGGTCGCCGCCAATCGCACGGCGCTGCAACGGGAACTGGAGAGTCATCTCGATCTCCCCCCGGGCCGGGCACTCATCATTGCCAATCTCACTCACCGGCAGGCAAGCTTCATCTCGGGAACGTTCGACATGGTGCACCAGGAGATCGAGACCGCCACCCCCTTCTTCTACCGCCCACTGATCCACTACTGCCTCACCCGAACGGTGCACGACCTCGCCGACACCAGGCTCTACGAAGAGACGCTGGCCGACCTCGGCTACGCCGGAGCGGGCGTCTCCGGCTGGATCGGCCACGTAGCACGGTCGGTCGGCAAGCGCCGCGGCAAGTATTCGACGGTTGACTGGCAAGCCGTGATCCGCCGGTCCCGCCCCTGGCTGCGGCGCATGGTGGAAGACCATCGCGGCGAGCCGATCGGCCGGCTGGCTCACGACTCGATCGATTCCGGGAGCCCGTTGCCACTGGCCCTGTTCGCCATCCCGATCCTGAAGACCGCCCAAGGACCCGCCACCCACGAAGAAACCCCTGTGAACCCCGGCTGAACGGATCGGCCCTCTCCCTCAATACCGCTCTCTGTGCACCAGCTCGTCGAGCGGTTTGCGGCCCCCGATGCGACGCGGCCCGGCGCCGGGAGCCGCGTACCCGAGAGCGACGGCGTAGCGGCAGCGCTGCCCCTCACCCAGGCCCAGCACCTCGGCGGCGACATCGCGGTGGTGCAGCGTGATCGGGCAGCTCGCCACCCCGACAGCATCGGCGGCCAGCATGATGTTCTGCGCCAGGCGGCCCGAGTCGAACTCATTGCCGGCCGGCTCCTCGACGATGGCGATCGCCGTCGGAGCGTTGTGGATCGGCTTGGTGTAGTGGCCAGCCCGGCAGAGCCGTTCCTTCTGCTCGCGATCCTGCACCACGACGAAGGCCCACTCCTGCTGGTTCTTCGAGCTTCCCGTCCAACGAGCCGCCTCCAAAATGGCGGCAAGGTCGTCGTCGGAGAGCTGATCGGGCTGGAAGTCACGGATCGCCCGCAGGCGAAGAATGCGACGGTATAGATCGTTCACACCGCCGAGGCTACCCGCCGACACCATGGGCAGCCCAAACCGGCCGGGGCTGGGTCATCGAGTGCCCCGGCGTCCACGTATGGGAACGCCGCCCCGTGGACGATGCTGTTACGGTGGCGAGTTGAACATGAACAATGCCGTGCGCGCGCTGGTCGTTGAGGACACGCGGATCCTCGGTCGACTCATCGCATCGACCCTGCGAGAACTCGGGTGCGAGATCGAGAGTTCACCGCGATACGGTCACGCCCTACGCCGCCTCGAGACCGGATGCGCCGACCTCGCCATCATCGACATCTACCTGCCGGACGGCTCGGGCATCGACCTGGTGAAAGCGGCACGCAAGCTGCCCGAGCCACCGGCCATCATCGTGCTGACAGCGGACGCTCGGCCTGCGACGATCGAAAAGGCCAAGGCGGCCGGGGCCGACGTGGTCATGACCAAGCCATTCCGAACCGACGACCTCCACGAGACGGCCCAGAAGCTCATCGACCAGATGTGAGAGGCCTCGGCGGTGATTCCCCCTGCGGGCGGGCACACCGTGGCCGCCCATGGCACGGCCCCCCTCGGGCACTGCGGTTCGGCGACTGTGCCCTCTTTCTTGAGCAATCGTTCGAGATCTCCCGCAGCATGGCCCCCACGGTCACCCGAGAGCACCGGGAACTCCCGCTCTACCCTTTCGCCACCTCTTCACGGACACCGGCGGACTGCAGGTGGAAAGGAACGCTCGTGACGGCGATCCCAGGTTCCGGGGCGAGCATCCCCTTGATGGCCAGTCCGGTCTGGTTGTGAAGGAGCTGGGCGATGCGGCCCGGAACCACGAACTCGGGGATCACGACGTTGATGATCGTTCCCGGGAGCGCCCGACGTCGCCGGTCGCGCAGGTAGGCGACGAGGGGCTCGACGATCGCCCGGTAGGGGGACGGCACGACATCGAGCGTCATGTCGAACCTGGATTCGCCCCAATCGCGGAGAATCCGGTCCCGCTGGCCCTCCTCGACGTCGACGTGCACCGCGCTCACCGGCGTGCCCAACCCAACGGCATAGGCGAGTGCTTCTCGCACCGGCCGGGTGAGATCCGAGATGAGGACGACAGTCTCGAGACGTTGCAGCGGTACGGGCGTGATGCCGCGCCGGCGCAGTCGCCGTAGCAGGGTGAGATCGGTCACCGCCACGTTCTGGGCAAAAAGGAGGCGGGCCCTGACGGCGAGGCTGTGACGGTGACGGAACAGCTCGGTCATGGTCCGGGTCCGGAATCGATCGGACATGACAACGGTGACACGGTCCGCGGGGTGGGCGTCGCGCAGCGACAACACATGATCGACGATCCTGCGCGTGATGGGCCGCCCCTCGCCGTACAGGAGCGTGAGCGGATGGTCGGGGTGCAGGCTCTGCCAGCTGAAGATCACGTCGTCCGATCCGGCCTCCTCGGCGTGGACGCACTCCACGCTCGCCGCTCGAATCAGGAGGGCATAGGTGAGCGCCCGCTCGGTGGCCTCGTCGGCGTGGTTGACCAGCAGCACGACCCGATTCAGCCGGGGCTCGGCAGTGACCGGGATCTGCCGGAGTTGGGCGGCAACCGCCGCGTAGTGGCGCCGTACCGCCATCATCGCCGCCACGATGAACGGCACCGTCACGATGACGATCCAGGCTCCGTGCGCGAACTTGACAATCGCCACCACGACCAGCACCACCGCGGTCGTCGCCGAGCCGACGGCGTTGATCACCACCGAGTGGCGCCATCCTGGCTCCCGGGACCGCAACCAGTGGCGGACCATTCCCGCCTGGCTGAGGGTGAAGCTGGTGAACACGCCCACCACGTAGAGCTGGATCAGGCGGGTGACCTCGGCGCCGAACACGACGAGCAAGAGCGAGGCGAGCACTGCGAGCGTAATGACGCCGTTGGAGAAGACGAGCCGGTCGCCCTGGTTGCGGAACTGCCGCGGGAAGACACGGTGGTTGGCGAGGATCGCCGAGAGGCGCGGGAAGTCCTGATAGGCGGTGTTGGCGGCCAGCACGAGGATGGCCGCGGTGAACACCTGCAAGGCCCAGAACGCGGCGCCGCCGCCGAAGACCACCCGCCCGATCTGGGAGATGACCGTGCCGTGGGTCTCGAGAATCTGCTCGCTCACTCGCACCCCGAACAGGCGGGCCAATGTCGAGATCCCCAGGAACATGGTGATGGCGATGCCGCCCATCACCGCCAGCGTGGTGGCGGCGTTCCTCGCCTTCGGCTCGCGGAATGCCTGCACACCGTCGGCGATCGCCTCGACCCCGGTGAGCGCCGTGGACCCCGAGGCGAACGCCCTCAGGATGAGGAAGAGGCTCACCGCCCCCACCTCGGGTGCAAGGTCGAGATGCGCGGTCGCCGCCTGCGGGCACACTCCGTCGAGGCACTTGGAGAAGCCCATGACGAGCATCACCGTGACGGTGGTGACGAAGGCGTAGGTCGGGATGGCGAACAGCGTCGATGCCTCCCGGACGCCACGCAGGTTGGCGAGGGTGAGCAGCAGCACGAACCCGAGCGCGAGGAGCACTCGCCGGTGGAGCAGCGAAGGCGCCGCCGAGGTGATGGCGGCCACACCTGCGGCCACCGACACCGACACCGTGAGGACGTAGTCGACGAGCAGGGCGGCCGCCGCGGTCGCCCCGACGCCCAGGCCGAGATTCTCGGACGAGACGATGAAGGCGCCGCCGCCGCCCGGATAGGCGCGGATGGTCTGGCGGTACGAGACGATGACAATCACCAACAGCACCGCCACGGCGAGACTGATCGGCGTCACCAGCGAAAGTGCCCCGGCGCCGGCGAGCGCCAGCACGAGCATCATCTCCTCGGTGGCGTACGCCACCGAGGAGAGCGGGTCCGAGGCGAAGATGGGCAGGGCGAGTCGCTTGGGCAGCAACTGGTGAACGGCCTCGTGGCTGGCGAGCCGCCGGCCGAGGAGGAAGGTCTTGAGCTTGCTGGGGGTCACGTCATGTTCCTGACCGTCCGCTGCCGCGCCGTCCTCAGGAGCCTTCAGACGGAGTTCGATCGGAGTCGCTCGTACACTATCGGCCGCACACAGTGTCTACGGCGCAGCCGGGGACAAGCACCCCTACGTTGCTGCCGCCTCTTTGCGCCGCGCACGGCGACGGCGGTACGCCTTCTCTCCCTCAACGACCCAGAAGATGCCGGTCGACGCCGCCAGCACGATCACCAGCTCGAAGAGGGAGAGCGGGTCCACCGTGAACATGGTCTGCGCAAACGGCAGGTAGATAACGAGGAGCTGGACAATCAGCGTTCCCCCGACAGCCCACAACAGGGGCCGGTTCGACATGATGCCGAGCGACCACAACGACTCGGTCTCGGAGCGCATCGCCATGGCGTTCCCGAGCTGGAGCAGGGCGAGCGAGACGAACACCATCGTCTGCCACGGACGATCGGTGGCCTCGCCCCAGACCCCGAGGCCGAGCGGGATCAGACCCATGAGCAGGCCCACGAAGATGATGTCGGACGGCATACCGTGGGCGAAGATGCTCTCCGACGGCGGCCGGGGCGGACGTTTCATCACGTTGCGCTCGGCGGGCTCGACACCGAGAGCGAGGCCGGGAAGGCCGTCGGTGACGAGGTTGATCCACAGGATGTGCACGGGCAGCAGGGGCAGGGGCAATCCGAGGAAGGGGCCGAGGAACATGACCCAGATCTCCCCCGCGTTCGACGTGAGCGTGTAACGGACAAAGCGACGGATGTTGTCGTAGATGCGGCGGCCCTGCCCGGCGGCGGTGACGATGGAGGCGAAATCGTCGTTGGTGAGCACCATGTCGGCGGCTTCCTTGGCGACCTCGGTGCCGGCGACGCCCATGGCGACCCCGATGTCGGCAGCGCGCAGCGCCGGGGCGTCGTTGACCCCGTCGCCGGTCATGGCCACGATGTCGCCCCGCTTCTTCCACGCCTGCACAATGTCGAGCTTCTGCTCCGGAGAAGTCCTGGCGTAAACGCCCACCCGGTCGACGTGGTCGGCGAGGCCTTCGGAGTGCTCGCGGGCGAGTTCCGCCCCGGTCATGACCTGCTGATCGTCGAGGATGCCGAGGCGGGATGCGATGGCGGCGGCAGTGGCTGGGTGGTCGCCGGTGATCATCACCGGCGTGATCCCGGCGGTGCGGCACGCCGCGACCGCGGCGGCGGACTCGGGACGGGGAGGATCGGCCATCGCCACCAGGCCGTACAGGGTGAGGTTGTGCTCGGCATCGAGGACGCTCTCGGAATCCCCGTCGTCGATGCGCCCTGCGACGGCGAGGACGCGGTAGCCGGCCGCGGCGTAGTCCTCCGCCTGAGTGACGACCTTGCTGCGGTCGGCCTCGCTCATCGGCCGCGGCTCGTTCCCCTCGGCGATGGACGAGACCGTCTCGAGCACCGCTTCGAGCGCTCCCTTCGAGGCGATGAGCCGCCCGGACCGGTTGGGACCCCGGTGGACGGTGGTCATGCGCTTGCGGTCGGAGTCGAAGGGGATCTCAGCGAGACGGGGATGGGCGTGTTGAAGCTCGTCGCGCGCCGCGCCTCCCTTGGCGGCGAAGGCCAGCAGCGCGCCCTCGGTCGGGTCGCCGGCGACGGCCCAGTCGCCCCCGGCGGCGGTCGGGGCAACCAGCACCGCGTCGTTGCACAGGGCCGCGGCGACGACCATCGAGGCGAGCGAGTCGTTGTCCCCGAGAGCGAGCGGCTCGCCGTCGGCGAGGAGTTGGCCGCCGGGCTCGTAGCCGGAGCCCGTGGTGGTGACCTCACCGCCGGAGGTCCAAGCCTTCTCGACGAGCATCCGCCCCTGGGTCAGCGTGCCGGTCTTGTCGCTGCAGATCACGGTGACCGAGCCGAGCGTCTCGACCGCAGGGAGCTTCCGGACGAGGGCGTGCTGGTGAACCATACGCTGTGCGCCGAGGGCGAGGGCGATGGTGACGACAGCGGGAAGAGCCTCGGGGATGGCTGCCACGGCGAGGCTGACCGCAGTGAGGAACATGAGGCTCACCTCTTCGCCGCGCGCGACGCCGACGGTGAAGACGATGGCGCACACGGCGACCGAAGCGGCCGCGAGCCAGCGGCCGAGCACGGCGAGCCGGAGCTGGAGCGGCGTTCGCGGAGACTGGTGGGCCTTGAGGAGCCCGGCGATCTCGCCCAGGGCGGTCGACATCCCGGTGGTGACCACGACGGCGCGAGCCCGGCCGTAGACGACGGCAGTTCCTTTGAGCACCATGTTGTGGCGGTCGGCGACAAGCTCGCCCGCTTGGTGTGACAGCACATCGATGTGCTTGTCGACCGGCACCGACTCGCCGGTCAGGGCGGCCTCGTTGACACGGAGATTGGGACAGTCGACGAGACGGGCATCGGCCGGGACGATGTCGCCCGCCTCGAGCACCAGCAGGTCGCCCGGAACCAGGTCTCGCCCGGGGATGGTCACCTCCACCCCGTCCCGCATCACCCTCGCCTCGGGAGCCGCCATGGTGCGAAGGGCCGCCATCGCCTGCTCCGCCCGGTACTCCTGGAAGTAGCCGATGGCGGCGTTGAGCACGACGATGGCGCTGATGACGATCGCATCCTTGACCTCACCAATGGCGACCGTGATGGCGGCGGCGATGAGGAGGACCACGATCATCGTGTTGGCGAACTGAGTGACGAAGATCAGCCAGCGCGGGCGGGTCGGCTCCTCCTCGATCTCGTTGGGGCCTACCTGCTCCGCCCGAGCTTCCGCCTCGGAGGTGGAGAGCCCACCCACGAGATCAGAGCCAACGGCCTCCACCGTCTGGTCGACGTCCAGCGTCCACCAGGCGTGGTCTTCGTGCGCTGCCGCCAGGGTCATCGAACCTCCTCGTCATCCGTACCCCAGGTCCGCCGGTCTCCCTGGTCTCCCGGCGACCCGTTCGTCGGGTGCGCTCGCTGCCTTCTCCTGTCGCGTCTCCACGAGCATAAAGGCCTGCCCCGCCTTGGCCTACCTCGACAATCCCGCCCGACGCTCCCCGATCAGGTTGCCGAGTCACCACTCTGGCGCCGCAACAAGCACAGCGACGCTCGGTAATCCGCCATCGTGTTGATGTCCCACGGCCGGGAACACGCGAACTGCACCCGACCCACTGCACCCGGCGGAGCTTCCCGGACCAGCTTCCACAGCGTCTTGGATCCTGCCGACGGCCCGATCTCTGCGATGGCCTCGGCCGACAACAGCAGCGGATGCCCCAAGCTGTGCCGGTACTGACCGATTGCCGCCCACGGCTGCCCGGCCTCCCACACGTCGACGAAACGATCGATGATCTCCGGCCCGACGGTCGGCACGTCACCGAGCAGAACCACCACCGCCGCGGGCGCGCCGGCGGCCGCCACGCCAACCCGAAACGAGCTGAGATTGCCGTCTCTGAAGTCGGGATTGACCACCACGGTCCTCTGCCCCGGGGGCAAGGCCGCTCTCACCTCGTCGGCGTGGTCGCCAACGACGACGACGATGCGCTCCAGGCAGGACCGCTCCGCGTTCTGTACCACGGCGCCGGTGAGCGTCGTGTCACCCCAGGGCAGGAGCTGCTTGACCACGTCGTCCTTCATGCGCGTTGAAGCACCAGCGGCAAGGATCACCCCGGCGATGTGCTCGCTCACAACCCGACGATGTGCTCGGGCAGCACCGGCACCCGGTAGAGGTGCCGCCCGATCGCATCACGGATGGCGGCGACCACCGCCGGGGTCGACGAGATCGTCGGAGGCTCCCCCATGCCCTTGGCGCCGAAGGGGCCCCAGTGATCCGGCTCTTCGATGAATCGCATCTCGACCTCCGGCGCGTCGAGGGACGTCGCCAGCAGGTAGTCGGTGAAGCTGGCATTCAGGATCTTGCCTTCGTCGAGGACGAGGCTCTCCAACACCGCCAGGCCCACGCCTTGCAGGATGCCGCCCTCGACCTGGCCTCGAGCCGCCGCTGGGTTGAGGATCCGGCCGACATCCTGGGCGGTGTCCACTCGCACCACACGCACCAGCCCCAGGTCCGGGTCGACATCGACGACGGCGCGGTGAGCCGCCACCGCGAACCCGGCGTGGGGATCACCCTGCCCGTTCTCGTCGGTGGGGTGAGTCTCGGGGTGCCGGAAGCGCACGTGTTCCTCCACCGGGCCTTCCGCGCACACTTCGGCGAGCGAAACGGCCACCTCCCCGTCCCGCAACACGCCTTCGTCGCTCAGGTCGTCCCCGCCGAAGCGCTCCAGCAGCTTGCGGCGAAGCTCGCCGGCCACCCGGTACACGGCGCCGCCCGTCATCTGGGTCTGGCGCGATGCCGACGTCGAGCCCGCCGAACCGATCTCGGAGGTGTCGTCGGCGACGACCGTCACTTGCTCGATGCCGAGCACGCTGCGGGCAATCTGCTGGCACACCGTCACCAGGCCCTGCCCCACCTCGATGGCGGCGGTGTGCACCTCCACCCCGGCCGGGGTGAGCACGATTCGCGCGTCGGCGTAGTCGTCGAATCCCTCCGAGAAGGCGAGGTTCTTGAAGCCCACCGCGTAGCCGACGCCACGGCGCACCCGGTCGGGTGGAGTGGTGAGCCCGATGCCTCCAGGAAGGTGGCGGGCATCGTCTGGGACGGCGTCGTCGGGAAGCGGGATCTCCTCCAGGGCGTCGATCACCTCTCGCACCGGAAGCGATCCTTCGACGATCTGCCCGGTGGTGGGCATGGGATCCCCCGCCGCCAACGCGTTGCGGCGCCGCAGCTCCATGCCGTCGATGCCGAGCTCGGCGGCGAGCAGGTCCATCTGCGACTCGTATGCGAAGCACGCCTGCACCGCCCCGAAGCCGCGCATCGCCCCGCACGGCGGGTTGTTGGTGCGGACCGCGGCGGCGTCGACGACGACGTTGTCGCATCGGTAGGGCCCGGCCGCGAAGTAGGCGGCGTTGGCGAGGACCGCCTTGCTGGTGTGGGCGTAGGCGCCGCCGTCGAGCAGCACCCGCGCCTGAACTCTGACGAGCTCGCCACGGTGGTCGGCCTCGTGCCGGTACCACATGCGGGCACCGTGGCGCTTGACGTGGCCGACGAACGACTCCGCTCGGTCGTACACCATCTTCACCGGTCGGCCGGTGCGGAGGGCGAGCATGCAAAGGTGGATGTGCAGCGAGATGTCCTCTCTCGCCCCGAAGGCGCCCCCGATGCCGGCGGGGTGGCACCGCACCTGGTCGGGGTCGAGGGCCAGGCAGGGGTGGATCTGCTCGTGATCGACGTGGATCCACTGCGTGGTGGCCCACAGGTCGACCCCACCCTCTCCGTCGGGAATCGCGATGCCGGCCTCGGTGCCGAGCGGAGCCTGGTCCTGGGACGCGGTCTCGTAGTAGCCCTCCACAACGACCTCGCCGAGCGCGTCCGCGTCTCCCCGCCTGATCCGTATCCGGTGGAAGACGTCGTCCCTCTCTTCGGCCTCCTCCGGGTCGACCTGCGGTTCGAGTGCCTCGTACTCGATCTCGATAGCGGCGACAGCGCGGCGCGCTGCATGAAGATCGTCGGCGGCGACCACCGCGACCGGCTCGCCCCAGTATCGGACCTCTCCGTCGCAGAGCACCGGCTGGTCGCGCTCGAGTTGCCCGAAGGTCGGCGCTCCCGGCACGTCGTCTTGGGTGAGCACGGCCCAGACGCCGTCGAGGGCGAGCGCCGGCGCCGTCTCCAGTCGGGCGACCCGCGCCCGGGCGTACGGGCTGCGGAGCGTGGCGCCCCACAGCATGCCCTTCGCCCACAAGTCGGAGGCGTAGGCAAAGCTGCCGACGACCTTGGGGACACCGTCGGGGCGTACCGCCGACTCGCCGATGCCGCCCCGCACCCGGCTCGCGGTGTCAGTGACGCCGGTCACGTCGCGCCTCCCGCCAGGTTCTCCAGCGCCCGCAGGATCGCCCCGTAGCCGGTACAGCGACAGATGTTGCCCGAGAGCGCCTCCTGGATCTCCTCCCGAGAGGGGTGCGGGTGATGCTCGAACAGGTGCGCCGCCGCCACGACGAACCCAGGAGTGCAGAACCCACATTGCACCGCGCCGGCCTCAACGAGGGCGGCCTGCACGGGATGTAGCCAGTCGTCGTCGGCGAGGCCCTCGACCGTGACGACCTCGGAACCGTCGCAGTCGGCCGCCATGACGAGGCAGGAGCAGACGAGCTCGCCGTCGAGCACGACCGAGCACGAGCCGCATTCCCCTTGCTCGCAGGCGTTCTTCGAGCCGGGAAGCCGCAGCTCGTCGCGAAGCACGTTGAGCAAGCTCTCGGCGCCGGTCACGGTGGCGATCCGGGGCTCTCCATTGACGGTCATCTCGATCAGCATCGTGCCAGGCACCTCTCCAGGAGACGGCGGCTGAGGATGCCGGAGGCGTGGCGGCGGTAGGCCTCGGTAGAACGGAGGTCGGTGATCGGCCGCACCTCCTCGGCGACGAGGCGGGAGAACTCGGCCAGCGTCGCCTTGGATGGGTCGCGTTCGGCGGCGATCAGCTCCTCGGCCCGGGTGGCGCGCAGCGGGGTCGGCGCCACCGACCCGAGGGCGACGTGGACCCGGCCGTCGTCGTAGCGGACGACGCAGGCCGAGACCGTCGAGATGACCATGGCGCTGCGGCGGCCGATCTTGGCGAACTCTTGATTGGCGGGGACCTCGTCGGGCAACACCACCGCCACGACGACCTCGTCGGGCTCGAGGGTGTTGCGCTTCACGCCGGTGAAGAAGCCGTTCCACGGTACGCGGCGAACGCCCCGCGCCTGGGACGCCACCTCGATCTCGGCGTCGACCGCAGCGAGCCACGGCAGACCGTCGCCGGCCGGGCTCGAGGTGCCGATATTGCCGCCGATGGTCCCGGCGGCGCGGATCTGTGGCGACCCGACGGTGCGGGCGAGCTGGGCGAGGGCCCGGTGGTCGCTCGACTCGAGCCGGGCCCACGTCACCCCGGCGCCGATGCGCCCGTCGCCCTCGTCCTTCAGGTCGTCGACCCGGCGCAGGGCGATGACGTGCTCGGGACAGGCGTGGCCGAAGTTGATCTCCACCATGAGATCGGTGCCACCGGCGAGCAGCTCGGCACCCGGCATCTCCACCCGCGCCGACAGCACCTCGTCGAGTGTGCTCGGCCGGACGATCTCCACGCATCTCCTCTGGCTTGTACAAAGTGTATGCGCTAGGGCACCACGAGGTCACGTGCCGCCGCGTTGTGTCGCTCGATGAGGTGCTCCACCTCGAGCGTTGTGAGGCGCCCTCCGGTGACCACCGGACGGCCGTGCACATAATTGACGTCCACCGTCACCGGCGCCGCCAGCATCACCGCCGCCACCGGGTCGTGCAGTGCGCCGGCGTACTCGATGCGGTCGAGGTCGATGGCGACGAAGTCGGCGCACTTGCCGGCTTCGAGAGAACCGAGGTCGGGCCTGCCGAGCAGTTCGGCGCCACCCCGGGTGGCCATCTCGAGGGCGGTGCGGGCGGTGAGTAGCTCGCCTCCCCGCTGGTTCGGGGCGGCATCGACCCTGGCGAGCAGCATCGCCTGGCGCGCCTCGGCGAGCAGGTGGCTGCCGTCGTTGCTGGCCGAGCCGTCTACGCCCAATCCCACCGCCACGCCGGCGGCGAGGTAGCGACGCACTGGGGCGATGCCCGAGCCGAGCCGCATGTTCGAAGAGGGGCAGTGGGCGATCCCGGTGCGGCTCGCCGCCATGCGGCCGATCTCGGCGTCGTCGACGAAGACACCGTGGGCGAACCACACGTCGTCGCCCACCCAATCGAGGTCCTCCGCCAGCTCAACGGGCCGCCGGCCGTGTGTTTCCAGGCAGAACGCCTCCTCGTCCATGGTCTCGGCGAGGTGGGTGTGGAGTCGCACTCCGAGGCTGCGGGCGAGCGCCGCCGATTCCCGCATGAGGTCGGGTGTGACCGTGAACGGGGAACAGGGTGCGATTGCCACCTGCACCATCGATCCCGGCTCCGGGTCGTGGTAGGCCTCGATCACCCGCGCCGTGTCCTCGAGGATCGCCGACTCCTCCTCCACCACCGAGTCGGGGGGAAGGCCTCCCTTACTCTCACCGAGGCTCATGGAGCCGCGGGAGGCGTGGAGCCGGAGACCGACCGTGGCTGCCGCTTCGATCTCGTCATCGAGGCGGGCATCGTTGGGAAACAAGTAGAGATGATCGAAGGTGGTGGTGCAGCCCGACAGTGCCAGCTCAGCGAGGCCCAACTTGGTCGAGATCGTGAGGTGCTCGGCCGTCATGCGAGCCCAGATCGGGTAGAGGGTCCGCAGCCAATCGAACAGCCCGACGTCCTGGGCTCCGGGAACCGCCCGGGTGAGCGTCTGGTAGAGGTGGTGATGGGTGTTGATGAGGCCCGGCAGCACGATGTGCCCGGAGAGGTCGAGCACCTCGTCGGCGGTGTCGGGCAGCTCGTCGGTCGGGCCCACCTGGTCGATGAACCCGTCGACGGCGTGAAGGCCGCCGGCAGCGATCTCTTGCCTCGCCCCATCCATGGTGACGAGAACCTGGGCGTTCTTGACGAGCAGCGTGGTCATGGGGCTGAAACTAGCCGCGACCTCGCAGTGGCACACCCTCCCCGGCTGCGTCCACCCCGGATCACTCCATCCGCGTAGAGTTGGGCCATACGCACTGCGAGAGATCCGTGGGAGGTCGCATGCTGGTTCGACGAGTTGGTTCTCTCTTCGTCGTTGTCGCCCTGGTTGTCGCCATCGTCCCTGCAGCCGCCGCGGCCAGCCGCTTCGTGGACGTCTCCGAGAGCAACATCTTCATCAACGACATCGAGTGGCTCGCCGACGCCGACATCACGCGCGGCTGCAACCCACCGGCCAACGACCGCTTCTGCCCTAAGGACTACGTCACCCGCGAGCAGATGGCCGCTTTCCTCGTCCGCGCCCTCAACCTCACCGACGACGGGGGCGGCAACACCTTCATCGACGACAACGGCTCGATATTCGAAGACGACATCGCCAAACTCGCCGCAGCCGACATCACGCGCGGCTGCAACCCGCCGACCAACGACCGCTTCTGCCCCAAGGACTACGTCACCCGCGAGCAGATGGCCGCCTTCCTCGTCCGCGCCCTCAACCTCACCGACGACGGGGGCGGCAACACCTTCATCGACGACAACGGCTCGATATTCGAAGACGACATCGCCAAACTCGCCGCAGCCGACATCACGCGCGGCTGCAACCCGCCGACCAACGACCGCTTCTGCCCCAAGGACTACGTCACCCGCGAACAAATGGCCGCGTTCCTGCATCGGGCCCTCGACCCGGTCCCCACGATGGTGACCGGCCTCATTGCCACGCTCTCGGGGGGAAGCGGCGAGATCGACGTCTCGTGGGATCCCAACCCGGAGAGCGACATCGACTACTACAACGTCTGGTTCTCCGAGCTGCCGGGCGACACCAAGACCCTGGTTCCTGAACCCTATTTCCAGGGCCCTGCCGTCAAGCCGTCGGGCCGCTGGTACATCATCGACTGGCCCCGGGATCTCACCGCCGGGGAGAGCTGCTATCAGATCAGCGCCGTCGACGCCATCGGCCAACAAGGGCCCCGGTCGATCGAAGACTGCTTCGACCCCGCCCCGGGCACGCCGAGCCAGGTGCAGGATGTGACCGTCGGGCTGGGTGGCGGGAGCGGCGAGGTGTACGTGTCGTGGACCCCGAATCCCGAAGGTGACATCTCCTTCTACAACGCCTCCTTCAGCGAGTTTCCCGGTGGGCCCTACACCTATGTGACGTCGGTCGACGGATCGGTCCGCGATGGCTCGAGTCGGGTCTACTTCATCGACTACCCGCGAGAGCAGACCGTCGGCAAGACGTGCTACGTGGTCACAGCAGTCGACTACAACGAGAAGGAGGGCGCGACCTCGACGGAAGCCTGCTTTGACCCGTTCGCATAGCCGGCCGTCATCTCGTCTCCTCTTCTCGAGGGGGGACCGGCGTACGAAGTGAGTCCACTCTTCTCGTCCCCCCTGGGATCCCGGGGGGACCGGCCAGCGAGG
>CAZMSN010000029.1:0-25664 GCA_964569015.1 uncultured Acidimicrobiaceae bacterium
GTGCAAAGAGGGCGATCACCACGAGCAATCGCGATCGTTTCGCAAATGAACTCATAAGGGGTGCCTCCAAAGGTGTTCCTTCTTTTCCGTCGTGCCTTTACATGTTCGGCACCGAAACAAGCTATACGACTCGAGGACCGAAATCGGACGGATTCGCCTTCCGATCTCCGGTCCCGCCGGCCGAAGCCGGCAGCAGTCGCGTCGCTTGCTCCGCATCAATGACCCGTCACACCGATGGGTCGCATCCAAGGATAGCGTTCGCGGGTGGCAGAAGTCTCGCGCGAGTCTCCCTTCCCGTCGCGCCTAGACGGTTTCTGCTGACTCCTCGCATGGTGCAGTGGCGTTGTGCCGGCCCTCCGGGGCACGCGGCACAGGATCCCTCGGCGTAGCCCGCGAGGCGATTGTCGTATTGCGTTGTGGGCCGATGCCCGGTAGGTTGACGACGCGATGACGAACGGTTTCTACTTCGCGTATTCCTTTACCGGGCTGTCGGCCCGGGTGGAGGACACGCGGTAGCCGAAGCCGCAAGCGAAAGCCCCCAACCCGAAGCCGGCAGAGGCTTCGGGTTTCTTCGTGCCCGGGGCCGACGCCACAGGAGATCATCATGAGCGACGACCGACCGGAACCGATCCTCAAGAGCCATCGTCGTCCCGACGTGGACACCACGGTGTTCGCCGTCGGCAACGTCAAGTTCGGCGATGGCTCCTATCCGGTGATTGCAGGGCCCTGCGCCGTCGAGAGCGAAGGTCAGATCATGGAGGTGGCGCGGGTCGCCGCCGCGGCGGGGGCCTCGATGTTGCGTGCCGGGACCTTCCACGCCGAGACCTCGCCCTACTCCTTCAAGGGCATGGGCCGCGACGGGCTGTGGCTGCTCGAGAAGGCCGGCCACGAGACGGGTCTCCCCATCGTCACCGAGGTCATCGAGCCCGGGCACGTCGAGATCGTCGCCGAACACGTCGACATGATCGAGGTCGGTCCCGACAACATGCAGAACTTCGTGCTGCTGCGCGACGCGGGCCGAGCCGGTAAGCCCGTGATGCTCCATCGGGCCGCCGCAGCGACCATCGACGAGTGGCTGATGGCCGCCGAGTACATCCTCGCCGAGGACAACCAGCAGGTGCTGCTGTGCGAGCGGGGAAGCCGCACGTTCGATCCCCGCACCTCCGATTCTCTCGACATCACCGCCATCCCCGTCGTGCAGAGGCTCTCTCACCTCCCGGTGGTGATCGATCCGGCCCCGGCGATGGCAGGCGGCAATCTGATGCGCCCACTCGCTCTGGCGGGGAGATCGGCCGGCGCCGACGGGCTCCTGGTGGCGGTTCACCCCGATCCGGCGCGGGCTCTCGCCGGGAACGGCAACCAGCTCGACCTCGACGCCTTCGAGAGCCTCATGGAGGATCTCGGGATCCCGTCGCTGCGGGACGAGATCGATCGGATCGATCGCCAGCTCGTCAAGCTGGTGGGGCGCAGGCTCCAGAGCTCGATCGAGATCGCCCGCGTCAAGGCAGTCCGCGGCCTCAGCATGCGGTCGCCCGACCGAGAAACCGAGCTCGTCAAGGAAGCCCGGGAGGACGCCGTCGCTCTCGGCGTCGACCCCGACTACATCGAGGAGTTGATGACCCTGGTGCTCGATCACAGTCGGGCCGCTCAAGAGGAGGCGATCGAAGCCGATCGCCGGGCGGCGACCGAGGAATGAGTTCCCCGCTCGTCGTCGCCGGCACGGATGGAGTAGCCCGGTGTGGGTGGGGTGCCTCTACCGAGGACTACCGGCCGTACCACGACGACGAGTGGGGGCTTCCCGTCGGCGACGACCGAGTCCTCTTCGAGATGCTGTGCCTCGAAGGATTCCAGGCGGGCCTGACCTGGCTGACGATTCTGCGCCGCCGGGCGGCCTTCCGGGCTGCCTTTCACGGATTCGACATCGAGGCGGTGGCGGCCGTGACGGATGCCGACGTCGCCCGCCTCCTCCAGGACGAGGGGATCATTCGCCACCGGGGGAAGATCGAGTCGGCGATCAACAATGGTGCCCGGGCACTCGAGGTGATCGACGCAGTGGGCTCGTTGGGGGCGCTGGTGTGGAGCTACGAGCCCGACCCCGATCACCGTGTCGTCGACACCGCCACCCCCGAGTCGACCGCTCTCGCCAAAGACCTCAAGCGGCGTGGGTTCACGTTCGTCGGTCCCACCACGGTCTATGCCTTCATGCAGGCGGTGGGGATCGTCAACGATCACGATCCCGGGTGCGATGCCTACGCCAGAGTCGAGGCAGCCCGGGCCGATTTCGCCCGACCGGTGCGGCGGGACCTCTGAGCGCTCGCTTCCCTTCTCACGTTCCCCCTGTCGACGGCCGAATCGAGTTCCTCTTCTCTTCCCCTCGTCGAGGGAGGACCGGCGAGGCGCCACCGGAGGAGGCGGCGCCACCGTAGGTGGCGTTCGAGCCCGTGGCTTCAGACGGCGAGGGCACGCTCGTGTTGGAGGAGCCAGCGCTTGGCGTCGAGTCCCCCGGCGAACCCGGCGAGCGACCCGTCGCCGGCGACGACCCGGTGGCACGGCAACACCATCGGCACCGGGTTGCGCCCGATCGCGGTGCCGATCGCTCGGGCGGCGCCGGGGCGGCCGAGGCGGCGGGCCTGCTCGCCGTAGGTGGCGGTGGAGCCGAACGGGATTTCAGCGAGGGCTCGCCAGGCGGCCACCCGGAAGTCGGTACCGCGCAGATCGAGGGGGAGGTCGAAGGAGGTGCGGGAGCCTGCGAAGTACTCGTCGAGCTGTGCCACGGCCGCGGCGATCACCGGATGCCGGAGGTCGGGGTCGGGCTCTGACTCCGGCAGCGCAAGCCGGGCAGGGTCGTCGTCGGGCCACAGAATCGCTCGTAGGCCACGGTCGGTGGCGACGATCGTCAGGTCGCCCAAGGGCGAGGCCATCACGGCGGAGTGGTGCCGGTCGGTCATGTCAGGAGTCCTTTCGCGGCGACGGCCCACAACCGCCGTCTGGCGGCGCCTCGGAACGTTGCCATGCCGACAGTCTGTCAGATCGGAGCGGAGTATCGAACGGCGACGATCCAGATGCCCGATGCTCGAATCTGTTCCGCCACGGGCGGAATGGCCCTGTCGGCGGCGAGAAGGGGTCCTTGCTTTTCGCGCTCTCGATAGTCAGTCTGACGCTCCAGCAGTCGAGAGGAGCCCGGCACGGTGAACGGCAAGGCCTATGTCCTCGACACATGCGTCTTGCTGGCCGATCCGCATTGTGTGTTCCGCTTCGATGAGCACGACGTCGTGCTGCCTCTTGCCGTCGTCGAGGAGCTGGATCGCCAGAAGAGCCGGCTCGACGAGATCGGCGCCAACGCCCGTTCCGCCATTCGCACCCTCGAGGAGTTGGGAGCCTCCAAACCCGGGGGGCTGTCGCAGCCACGGGCCTTCGAAGGGGGAGGGTCGCTGCGGATCGAGCTGAACAGCACTTGCTCGGATCGATTGCCCGAGGTGCTGGACGCCTCCACCCCCGACCACCGCATCCTCTCGACCTGCCTCAACCTGATCGATTCCGGTCGGGCGACCGTGCTCGTCACCCGCGATGCCGCCCTGCGGATCAAGGGCGCCCAGCTCGGTGTCGAAGTCGAGGACTACCGGGCAGACACGGTCCAGGTGGACGAGTGGTACTCCGGAGTCACCGAGCTGAGTGTCGATTCCGGGACCATCGATCGCCTCTACGCCGAGAGCAAGCTCGAACTCCCCGAGCCCGAGCTGCTCGTCAATCAGTTCTGCATCCTCCACGGCACCGGATCCCAATCGGCGGTGGCCCGCGTAATGGAGTCCGGGGCGCAGGCGTCCCTGGCCCGCGTGTCCGGAACGCGGCATGCCTTCGGGGTCGAGTCCAAGAACGTGCGCCAGGCCTTTGCCCTCGACCTGATGCTCGACCCCGAGATCTCGGCTGTGAGCCTGATGGGGACGGCGGGAACCGGCAAGACATTCCTCGCCCTGGCGGCGGCCCTCGAGCAGACGCTCGAGCAGAACCGCTATCGGCGGGTCTCGGTCTACCGGCCGCTGGTGGCGGTCGGTCGCCAGGAGCTCGGGTTTCTCCCCGGCGACCTCGACGAGAAGCTGGAGCCCTGGATGGCGGCGGTCCACGACAACCTCTATGCCCTGTTCTCGGGAGCGGACACGAGGGAAGCTCACGACGCCGTCGACGAGCTGCTGGAGCGCGACGTGCTCGAGATGGGGGCGATCACCTACCTGCGAGGACGATCGATCACCGGCGAGTTCGTGATCATCGACGAGGCGCAGAACCTGGAGCTGCCGACCCTCAAGGTGATCCTCACCCGGATGGGTACCGACTCCAAGGTGGTCTTCTGCGGCGATCTCACCCAGGTCGACAACCCGTACGTCTCCCCATTCGGCGGATTGGCGGCGCTGATCGAGAAGATGAAGGGCCACCGCTTGTTTGGCCATGTCACGCTGGAGCGGTCGGTGCGAAGCCCCCTGGCCGAGCTGGCGGTGAGCCTCCTCTGATCCGGAGACGGTAACCTCGGCTCATGGCATCGATTTTCACCAAGATCATCGACGGCGACCTGCCGGCGAGGTTCGTCTGGAAGGACGATCGGTGTGTGGCGTTTCTCTCCGTTGCTCCGGTCGCTCCAGGTCACACCCTCGTCGTGCCGCGGACAGAGGTCGACCACTGGATCGATCTCGACGCCGATGTCCTGGCGCACCTGACGGAGGTGTCGCGCACGATCGGTCTTGCTCTCCAGCACGGTTTCAACCCGGTCAAGATCGGCGTGATGATCGCCGGGCTCGAGGCACCCCATGCCCATATTCACCTCGTGCCCATCAGCTCTGAGGGCGATCTGCGTTTCGAGAACGAAGACCGGAATCCCGATCCGGCCGCTCTCGACGCGGCGGCCGAGACGATCCGGGCGTCGCTGCGTGAACTGGGACACGGCGAGTTCGTCGCGTAGGCCGCCGGATGATCTCCGAGACGCTGTCAACGGGGACTCAAGTTCCAACGCAGCAGATACCGATAGGGATGGGGAGGATTGCGAGGCAGATCGCGGACCTACAGAACCCGTCGGCGTGGTATGGCAACGGACCGGCGGGTTCTGTCACGTGTGGGGAGGCAGCGAACCTCGACGATTGAGGCTCGGTTCGTCTCGACCTTCCCGTTCGGCAGTGGCTACGCCGGTCGCCCCCGGGTTGGTCGTGAGTCACCTCACCACGGTGCCGATGACTCGCCGAGGTCGATCACGGATGTGTTCCTCTGCCATCACGGCCGGGCTACGCCCGGCTAACTTGCCGAGGGTGACGCCACAAGAGCACCGAGGGAGCACCAGGGGCCGCTCTCGGGTAGGCGCATCGGTCCGTGCCGGTTCCCGCCTCGCCGCAGAGCGGATCCGTCTCATGTTCAGCTCGCGCGGGCCCGGCTTCCGAAGGCTCGCACAGTCCCATGCCGGTTCGACCGGTGGGGACACCCTGGTGGCGATGGCACTGGCGGGAACCCTGTTCTTCTCGGTGCCCTCCTCCGAAGCTCGCGAGAACGTCGCCCTCTACCTCCTCATCACCTTGGCTCCTTTCGCCGTGATCGGCCCATTCCTCGGGGGCGTCTTCGAGCGTTTCCCCGCCGCCTACCGCGGTGGCCTGGTGCTCAGCGCATCGCTGCGCGCGGTGCTGGCGGTGGCGATGATGATCTGGGTCGATTCGTTCGCGCTCTTCCCGATGGCCTTTCTGCTGCTCGTGCTGTCGCGATTTCACGGCATCGCCCGCAGCAGCGTGCTCCCGGTCGTCCTGGAGGAGCGCCGCGACCTCATTGCGGGGAACGCCCAGCTCGCCAAGGTGGGGGTGGTCAGCAGCGCCGTGGTTCTTCCGGCCGGCGCCGTCAGCGTCGTCCTGGAATGGCCTTGGTTCGCCTTGGTGTTCGCCGCTGCCGCGTTCTTCGCGTCGGCGGTGAGCGCCTTCGGGCTTCCCAAACTCCAGGTGAGGCGCAGGGCGCGGCGCTCGCGGCGCGAGCGCCGGGTCGTCGCTACTCCCCGCTCGGTGAGGCTCGCCCGGTTTGCCACCGCGGCCGTGCGCTTCCTCAACGGGTTCCTGCTGCTGCTGGTCACGTTCGCCTTCCACGGCGAAGCCGGATTCCTCGACTTCGGCGCCCTGCTCGGTGCCGCGGGACTCGGGTACTTCGTAGCTGCGTTCGTGACCCCGATCCTCGATCGGCACATCTCGGAGGAGCCGATGGTTGTTGCCGGGCTCGCGATCGAAGCTGGGGCGGCGTTCGTCGCCGCCCAGGTGTTCGGGTTGCCGGCGGCGGCGGCCTTGGCCGGTGCCGCCGGATTCGCTTGGGGCACTGCCAAGTTCGGCTTCGACGGCCTGTTGCAGTCGACGGTGCCCGTCGAGTCACGGGGTCGTGCCTTCACCAACTCCGAGACCTTCTTCCAGTTCGCTTGGGTTCTCGGAGCTCTCATCCCGGTGGTGCCGGTGGTGCCGATCGGATTCGGGCTCACCGCGGCCGGAATCGCAGCACTGGTCATCCAGGTCGTCTATGTGTCGGTTGTGCTCATCCCGGTGGTGGGCCACCGGCGAGAGAGTCGAGATGACTTGACGCCGCCCGAGCTGGAGGCGGATCCGACCAAGACCCTGTGGGACCTGATGTAGGCCGCCGCGCTCAGTCCTGGAAATCGGTGAAGGCGTGCAACTCCTCGCGGGGGAGGCGAACTCGCACCGCCGTGGCGGAATCGAGATGACGCTGGTCGAGCACCTCGCCGACACGATGGAGCGCCGCCAGGGCGTCTCCCCGGTCGTAGGGGATGGTGAAGCCGACTTCGACCACCCGGGCGCTGAGGGCTCCCGCGGCCGCCTCGGCCAGGGACTCGAGCCCGTCGCCGTTCATCGCCGAGACCGCGCTCGCCTCGGGATGGAGCCGGGTGAGGCGCTCCACCACCGCCGGATCTGCGATGTCCCGCTTGTTGACCACGATCAGCTCGGGTATCTGGCCGGCACCAATCTCGGCGAGTACCTGGTGGACTGCCTCGATCTGACGGTCCGGGTTTTCGTCGGCGCCGTCGACGATGTGCAGCAGGAGGTCGGCCTCGTTGACTTGCTCGAGCGTCGACCGGAACGCCTCGATCAGCTCATGGGGTAGGCGCCGCACGAATCCCACCGTGTCGGACATCAACGCCACCGTGCTGCCCGGTAGCTCGACGCGGCGGACCGTGGAATCGAGGGTGGCGAATAACTGGTCCTCGACGAGAACGTGGGCGCCGGTGAGCGCGTTGAACAGCGTCGACTTGCCGGCATTCGTGTAGCCGACCAGGGCGATGAGCGGCAGCCGAGACCGGCGCCGGGCCTTGCTGCGGGTGGCTCGCGATCTTCCGAGATCGACGATGGCGCGTTCCAGCTTGCGGATCCGGTCGAGGATGCGCCGCCGATCGGTCTCGAGCTGGGTCTCGCCCGGGCCCCGGGTGCCGATCCCGCCGCCGAGGCGGGACATCTCGACGCCTCGCCCCCGCAGCCGGGGCAGGCGGTAGCGACACTGCGCCAGTTCCACCTGGAGCATGCCTTCTCTGCTCGTGGCGTGCTGGGCGAAGATGTCCAGGATGAGGGCGACCCGATCGACGACGTCGCACTCGAAGAGCTGCTGCAAGTTGCGTTGCTGTGCCGGGCTCAGCTCGTTGTCGAAGACTGCGACGTCGATGTCGAGCGCGCGGATCACGGCGGCGAACTCCTCAGCCTTTCCCCGCCCGATGAACATGGCCGGGTCCGGTTGGCGGCGGCGCACGAGCTGCACCTCGATCGGATCGGAGCCCGCCGTCTCAGTGAGTAGCTCCAGCTCGGCGAGACTCGCTTCTGCCTCGGCGACCTCTGATGTGCGGCTCGCCAGGCCGATCAGGCAGGCGCGTTGGCGCACGACTCCGAGATCGGTGACGGTTGCAGTGAGGCGCCGGCGCTGCCGCCCGGCGCGGGAGTCATCAGTCATCGCCACCATGAAAGCAGACGGCCCGCCGAACCGGCCCGTCCGCCGCCGGCAAGACGGATCCGCCACCGGGCGATCGAGGCGCATCTTCGATGACGCCCGGCGCGAGTTGTGGGGGCGGCGCCGGGTCGACGACGAGATTGCATCGGCGGCGGGAGGTCGTCGAGCGAATCAGGGCCGCGCGCAACCCACTTCGAGCAGCCGGCGCGTGACACCCTCGCGGGTCACGAGGCGCTGAATTGCTCGATCTTGTTGCGGGCGGCCTCAGTTAGCTGGTCCGAGAGATCGTGGAGGGCGCGGGACAGGGCCAACTCCTCTCCGACGACGGGCATCGGAGGATCGTCCGGGTTTCTCCGGGCTTTGCCGGTGGCCTCGAAGTGCTCACCTGCGAGGTTGAGCTCAGTTCGAACCACGGTGCTGACCTCGTCCTCGGAAAGATGGATCGTTACCTCCGCGTCTCTCTTCTGGGTAGCCATGGAGACAGTCTCGGGGTAAGTGGCCGATCCGTCCAGGAGATTGGCGAGAAAATGGCCGGCGCCGCCCGGTCGGGCTGTGAGTCAGTCCGGCCAGTACTCCAGGTTCACCCTGGCCCCGCACGACGGACACTGCTGTGCAAACCAGTGGTACGTGTTGCCGCAGTCGCCGCAGATCCACCGACTCGCCTGCTCCTCGAGCCATGCCGCGAGGCCGATGTCATCGAGTCTTTCCATGTCGGCGTGAACCGCCTTGTGGTACGGGTACTTGGGATCGTTGGTGAATCCCATGAGCTGCTCGCATGGGTAGTCACTGCATTGCAGGCAGTAGCGGATGCCCCGCTGCCGGTTGCACCTCTTGATCGCACAATCGGCGCACCACGGTGGCAACTCGTCGCTCGCGCAGCCACGGCAGGTGACGGCCTCAGGCCCCTCTTGCGACGTGGTGCCGGCTTCCGTCTCCTGGTAGGCGCTGCATCCGCCGCAGTAGAGACCGCAATAGCCGAGCAAGGTTGAGTCCACGGTGCCTTTCCCCCCGATCGGGAACGGAGCGTAGTGAGCGATTCGCGGCGCGTGATGCACTCCCTCACTTGCCGGTGCACTGTCGCGAGAAGGGACCGGCGAAGCGCCACCGTTGGAGGCGGCGCCACCGTTGGTGGCGTTTGAGCCGAAGGGGGTCGCGGTGGTTGGTGCTCACGATGACCCTGCCCGAACCGCTGGCGGCCTCGCCGCCGCTCTCCGACGTTCTCTCGAAACGGAGGGTGGAGGAGAGTTCTCCAGACGCGGGTCGAGATCGACAGGCGGTGGAATCCTCAGACGCCACGGTTCGCCATGATGGTGGCGTCGAACGGCTCGATCATGATGCACTCGCCGGGGCACTCCTCGGCGGCTTCCACCACGGCGTCGATGAGGTCATCCGGAACCCGGGCCACGCCGCGCGCCCCGCAGGGGCCATGGCCATCGCCCTCGACTCCGTCGAACACCGTCGTGGTTTCGAAGAGCGACGCGTCCTCCTTGACGGTCCACAAGCCGTCGTCGCGGCCGCGGAACACATCGGGTGCGATCTCCTCGCAGATGCCGTCGCCGGTGCAGAGGTCTTGGTCGATCCACACCATCAGTTTCGTTGCGTCCATGGGGTCTCCCATATCGAAATGCCTGGTGAGGCCAACCTAGTCGGGGCGGGCCGGGGGATCATAGGATCCTTGCGCCGGGTAGCCCGGCGGCCGGAGGCGCCAGGCTACCCGACCGGTCCCGCAGGCTCATCGGCCGCGGCGGGAGCGCCAGCTCTCCGGCGGGTCCGAGCCTGTTCGCCTTCGCCGGATCACATGCCGGGAACCTCGACGGGTGCCGGCGTCGTTGGTTCGGCGGCAGCATGGGATATGCTGCCGCGCACCAAAATGGGGACTCAATGATCGACGAAGCGACACTGGGCGACTTGGTTCGAGAGCGACGCCTCGCCGCGGGCTATTCGCTTGGACAACTCGCCAGCAAGGTCGGGAAGACTGCCGCGGTGGTACGTGAGTGGGAACGCGGTGAGACATACCCCGAAACCGATCTCGTGCAGCGCCTTGCCGAGACTCTCGAGATCGACCTCGGAGAGATAGCGGCTCTGGTGCCGCCGGAGCCGGAGCCGGAGCCGGACATCGTCGAGTCTCCCGCCAAGGCCCCGATCGGCGCGTCCATCGCCGCCGCTGAGGCCACGACCGAGCGGGCCGTCGTCAGAGGAGTGTCGACTGACGAGGTTCCGCAGATGGACGAGAGCGCCGACCTGATGGACTTCTGGGCAGCAATCGACGTTGAGGTCGAGGAGTCCGGTGTCGCCGAAATGCCGATCGACCTCACCGATGCTCCCACCGAGGCGATCTTTCCTCCGGCGGGGGCCGCCTTCTTCCCAGAGCCACGTCCCGAGTCTCCTGCGGTTGTCGTGCCGGTACCTGTGACGCCGGTGGCCCAAGGGCCGTGGGACGTGTGGCTCGCACCGCTGCGAGCGGTCTTCGATCCTCACCGGCGCTGGCTGTACTGGATCCGGGCAGCGCTGACGATCGCAGTCTTCCTCGTGCTCTTCCTCGTGCTGGCCTGGGCAGTCAAGGAGCTGTTCGGAGCGATCTCGGAGTTCCTCGACTCGATCGAACCGGCCGACACCGCCGATGACGTAGTCAGCCTGGTCGTCGGCATCGGCAAGGCTGGCTGACTCAGCCGACGATCGAACGGGCCAGCAGCGAGAGGGCGGCAAGCGTCGAGACCGCGAGGATGCCCCTCCGCATCCCGGCCTCCTCGAAGCGGCCGGTGAGCCTCGAGCTCATTGCCAGGCCCGTGAGCATCGCCGGAAAGAGCACCGCAGCCAGGGCGAGATCGTCGACCGAAATCTTCCCGGCCAGCACCCGGGCCGTCACCGTGACTGTGATGCCCACGGCGAAGATCACGGCGAGCGATGACCGGGTTTCTGCTCCCTTGGCGTCTTTGTAGAGCAACGCCACCGGCGGTCCACCGATGGATGCCACGAGTGCCATGATGCCCGAGAGGATCCCGGTGCCGAACAGGTTGCCGGGGGTGCGGGGAATGCTGTGCCCGGCGGCGATGACGAAGACCGCGGTGAGGACAGCGAAGGCAATCATGGCGTCGAGAGTCCTCGCCGTGGCCAGCGCCAGTAGGACGACGCCGATGACCGAACCGGGAATGCGGCCGCCGATGATCCAGCAGATGCCGTGGCGGTCGATGTGGTTCCGTTCCCTCCATGCCATCAACAGGGTCATCGGGAAGATCACCAGGAGCTGGGGCACCGGTGCCAGCGCCGGATTCACCAGGGAGAGGATCGGCACCGAGACCACGCCGAAACCCACGCCGATGGTGCCCTGCACGATCGCGGCGAAGATGCTGACGCCAAAGGCGATCACGAGTTCCAGGATCGATGCCGGCACGGTGGCTCCTATGGGTCGCAACAGGTAGGGGCACCCGCTGTGTCGCGAGGAGGCCGACGCCGATGCGAATTCAGAGTATGGCAGTTCACGATCAGAGCGAATCCGGATTGGGCCGAGAGGCGTGACGGGTCAGCAGACGAAGGAGCGGCCCATCGACGAGTGCTTCACTGAGGTGTGGCTCGTGCGGCGAGATCGCAGGGAACCTCAGCCGCCTCTCACCGATTCAGGGAGAAGCGGTCGCACGCATCCGGCGAGTAGATGCCGGTGATGATGCCGGCCTCCGTGTCTTGGGTGACCGGGCCCCACAGGAGCAGGGTGTCGGAGTTGGCGCCGCGCAACTCGAAGGTCATTCCCACCTGCGGATCGCGGACGAAGTCGATGGAGAAGCCGCTGTAGACGCTCTGGAGGATGCGAACGGATTCTCCGACCCGAACTCCGCTGAGGGTGGTCAGGTTGTTGGCGGGGGACTCTGCGAGTTCCCCCGGGTCTGCGTACGTCCAGTCGACGCGGTATCCCGCGAAAGTCGCTGTCCCGTCGTCGTCGATGAGGACGACCGCGGCAAGCGGGCCCCACGTGACGATGCGCTCCATGTCGCCCACACAGGCCCCGAATTCGCCGGTCGAGGTGACCTGCCCACTGTCCGAGTCGGGTTCACCGAGGCTCGCGATGAGCCGGCCGATGGATTCGGCAGCGGACGTGCCCAGCTTGATCGCGCCGATGCCGTCGACCTGGAGCGTCAGATCCTTCACCGGGATCGGATCGCCCGAAGCCTCGTACGGCGTTGTCGATAGCAGGGCCGGGCTCGTCGGTGTCGTCCCGGCCCCGTTGGTGGTCGTGGATTCACCGTCGGCGACCGAGGATCCTGTCTCGCTCGCGGTAGTACTGGTCGGGGCGGCCGGCCCAGTTGTGTCCTCGTCGTCGTCCCGTGCGAGCTGGAAGAGGGCGATGCTCAGCACCACGAGCAGCAACCCCAGGATGAGTCCGGTCAACAGGGGCGATCGGGGCGGGGCGGCCGGCGGCAGGCGCGGGTCCTCGAGTGGCGGGATCGGTTCTCCACCGGAGAGATCGAGGAGGCCCTCGTACGGGTCGAAAGGCTCGTCCGCCGACGGTCGATTCGGGTCGTAGTAGTCGGTCACGGTTCCCTCTTCGTCGTGCGCGGCATGCACACCACCGGTTCGCGTCTCGTGGCTGTCGCCATCTTATGCGGAAGTCGGGAGAGGGGCGCGTTACGAGGCATCCCCGGACGCAATCCCGTAGTACTCGGCGATCACGGTATCGAACGAGGCGGTCGGGATCAGCACCGCGGCGCCCTGGGGGGTCACGTAGTCCGCCACCGGGATCTGCAGGCGAATGATCGTCGAGGGATCGATGTCCCGGAGATCCCACGCCAGGCTGATTGCCTCGGTCACGCCGAGCTGGTCGTCCAACGTGAACGCATCGGTGAGGCTCCGAACGGCCCGGGTGAGATCCCTCGGCGACTTGAAAGACCTCACGTTGTCGAGCATGGCGAGGATCACGTCCTGCTGGCGCTCGTTGCGGCTGAGGTCGTTCACGAAAGGCATGACGCGCCACCTGCCATCGGCCAGCTCGAGTGTGTTGCGGGAGCGTACCCAGGCGAGGGCTTGCGCTCCGTTGGCGTTGGTGCAGCCAGCCGGGAGCTCCAGCTCTGCCTTGCGATCGCGAACCGCGTACTCGAGGCAGATCTCGACCCCGCCGACCTGATCGATGATTTTCTCGAATCCGTCGAAGTCGAACAGCGCGAAGTGATCGACCGGAATGCCGGTGAAATCCTCTACGGCGAGGGCGAGCAGCGTTGGCCCGTTCACGGTGTCCTCACAGCCGGCGAGATTGGCGTTGAGCCTGTCGAAGCTCTGGGTGCAGCGATTGACGACGTAGAGGTCCCGTGGCAGTGACACCATGAGCGGCGGGTCGTCGTCGGTGGGGAGGAGCGCCAGGATGATGACGTCGGCGCGCTCGCCGCCGAGATCGCTGCCGACGATCATGAAGGAGGTGAACTCTCGCTCCGACGGTACCGCGGTGATGATGCTGGCCGTTTCGGGTGCGAGGTCGGTGGTCTCGAAGAGATCGGGCGGCACCGGGGGAAGCACCTCGAGGGCGGTGTCGACGTCGAAGGTGTCACGCTCGACGGCGCTCCACGAGTGCCAGAGCTGGTACCCGGTCCACCCTGTGTACAGCACGGCGATGATCGAGGCCGTGGCAAAGGCGCGCTTGAGGGCTCGGCGCAGCCAGTGCTGTGGAACGCCCCGGCCGTGCCGTGCCTGGTTGACGATGTAGCCGACGACGGGGGCTCCCAGTTCTTCGAATCGGCGGCAGGTGGCGGCGACCGCCTTGCGGTCGCTCTTCTCCGTGACCACCAGCAGCGTGCCGTCGGCGTGGGCCGCCAGTGCCCGCTGATCGCCGTCCCATCCGAGGGGAGCCGTGTCGATGAGCATGAGGTCGGCGTGCTCGGTGATCTGGTCGATGGCATCGGCCAGGTCGCTCCCTTCGAGTGCTGCGGAATCATCGGTTCGGTTCCCGGCGGGAACGAAGGGCAGACGGTTGTCGGCATCGATCAGCCAGAGGCGAGACGCCTCGACCAGGGTGGCCTCGCCTCGCGCCAACTCGGCCAGGCCCGGCTCGAACCCGGTGTGGCCGAACATCGAGAGGCCCGGGGCTCCCAGGTCGCCGTCGACGAGCAGCACCCTGCGGCCCTGTTGGGTGGCGCTGATGGCCAGATTGAGCGCTACGGTGCTGGCGCCCTGGCCGGGGGCCGGGCTGGAGACCAGGACCACTTGGCCGGTTGTCGCCGATTCGAGCTGGTGGGTGGCGGTGAGATAGGCCTTGGCGGCGGCAGATCCGGGGCGAGTGAGCGTCGGTGTGGGCACCCCCGGGGTCGGCGGGATGCTTCCGACCAGCGGCCCCGGGATGATCTTGGCGAGCGGCCGGCCCGACACGAGCCGGTTCCACAGCACCCATGTGGTGGCGGTGATCGCCCCGGCGGCGAGAGCGGCAAGGAGCCCTCCGAGGTGGGTGTTCCACACCCTCACCAGCACGAGGAACGCGAGCACCCCGAGGGCAACCGAGCCGACGTTGGCGATCGTGAGCATCCGCCTTCTCAACGAAGAAAGAGCGGCTGAGATGGCTTTGGTGTTCATACAGGCGAGGTCCCCCAGAGGCCCGAGCGACGTGCAATGTTATCTCGCTTCAGAAATCGTGTAGCTGGGAGCCTCTCTGCGGCGTTGCTCAGGGGGCTTGGGGACCGGCGTCACACCACAGTGGGGAGAAGATGCCCTCGACGATGCCTGTGTCGTCGGCTGAGTCGACCGGCCCCCACAGCAGCGTTCTCTGATCGGCCGAGCGTTCGAGGATGAAGTGGGGTGAGCCGTCTCTCTCGATGATCTCGACGCTTGAATTGGCGTAAATCGACCGGACGTCGGCGACGGTCTGGCCGAGCCGAAGCCCGGAGAGGGTCGCCAAGGTATCCGTGTCGTGAGGCTCCCCGCTCGGAGTTGCGGCGAGCCGGTAGCCCACGAGCGTCTGGCCCTCCTCCTCGTCGAGCAGGATCGCAGTCAGTCCACCCCACCGATAGGTGCTTCCGGTGGATCCGGGGCATAGGCCGTCGGCCTCGAGGGCGGTGCCCTGAGCGTCGGGCTGGCCGAAGGTCGCCACCAGCCTTCCGAGCGCATCGGTGGACCCGGAGTCCAGGTCGAGGGGTCCTAGAGCGAATGCCCCCAACTGGAGATCGGCGAGCGGAATTGGGTCACCAACCGGCTCGATTGGGGCAATGGTCGTGGACGTTGTGGTGGAGCTGGTGGTCGTCGTTGCCGGTGAGGTCGTGCTGGTGGTCGCATCGGTGGCGGTCGGTTGAGGACCCGTGGTCGTGGTGGTCGAGTCGCCGGCGGCCGGCCCGCCGGAATCCCGCAGCACGAAGAAGAACACCAGGAGATAGAGCGCGAGCACCCCCGCTGCCACCGCCAAGGCGACCAACCAACCTCGGCGATCGTGCCTCCCGCCAACCGGCCGGCGGGGCCCGGCAGTGACCTCATGCTCGTCGGCGGCACGCCTGAGGTACTCCTCGATGATCGGATGGAATTCATCGGTGGCGGGCTCAGCGGCGGTCGCGGCGTCGGGGGAATCGTCCGGCTCCGTCCAGGGCACGAACTCGGACTCCTCGAGCTGCGGCGGCGACTCTTCAACGGCGCCGGTCGGCTCCATCTCGGGCTCTCTGGCCTCGGGCTCTCTGGCCTCGGGCGTCGCCAGCCGTGACAGGAGTTCGCCGAGTTCCTCGGGCTCCGGCTCGGGCACTTCGGGTTCCGGTTCGGGCTTCTCGGCCCCGGGCTGGAGCGGGATCTCGCCGAACGGGAGCGTGGCGGGGGGTTCGGGTTCGGCCTCGGGCTCGGGCTCGGCCTCGGGCTCCTCGGGTTCCGGTTCGGGCTTCTCGGCTCCGGGCCGGGGCGGGACCTCGCCGAACGGGAGCGTGGCGGCGGCTTCCGGTATCTCGGGCTCCGGCTCGGGCTCGCGCTCGCGCACCTCCGGCTCCGACTCGGCTTCGGGAACCTCGGCCGGGGGCTCGAAATGGACCGTGTCGTCGCCTCCGGCCGCCCTCGTCTGCTCGAGCGGCGGGGTGGGAGCGACCATCGGGGGCGAATCCGTCAGCCGTCGGTCGATCCAAGTCCTGCCGCACGTCGGGCAGATGGGGACGCTCGCAGGACGGGCGGTCCCGCAGTAGATGCAGATGCCCTCGACTGGAGGCGATGCGTCGGTCACGGTCAGGTAGCTTACGAGCGGTTCGCGATCTACAACGGATATCTGCTCGTCGGTTCTCCCTCAAATGCATTCTCGCTGCGAGAGGGAGGGTGAGACGAGGAAACGGTCGGCGTGGTGGGCCCTTTCCCAGGAAGCTGAGGGGACGAGAACGAGCAGCGCTCACCTCACGCTGCGCCCGTGCTCGTGGAAGGGCGCGTCTCTGCCAGTGATAGCACTTACATCGGAGAGCGTCCCCGTATTCTGTCTGGGGACATGAGAAGGAATGAATTCGCGATGTGGAACGTTCTCAGATTGACATTGAGGCGATAGTCACCGCCTTTGGGGGGTTCACAAACCCCCGGCATTGTGTGATAGTGAGGCGAGCCCCCACTTGTGATGCATTTCACAAACGTCGTGGAGAGACAGCGCGATGGGGTTTTGATGGCGGACGCGGGCTGGTGGCACCTCGTTGGAGGATTACGGAATGGCGAATGGCGGTAATGCGCGAGATACGGTGCTCGATCGGGCAATGAGAGAGCGCCTCGAGGCAAAGGAGCGCGTGGAGCGTGACACTTTGTCGCGCTCGCGTCGCGACCGTGATCGCAACAAGCTCACCGACGAGCGTGGCCGCCTCACCACCGATCTCGTCAGCCAGTACCTCACCGCCATCGGTGAGTACGAGCTCCTCACCGCCGAGCGTGAGGTGGAGTACGCCCAGAAGATCGAGGCCGGCCAGGACGCGCAGGAGAAGCTCGACGCCGGTGATTTCTCCGGCAGGACCGACGAGGTGGGGCTGCGCCGCAAGGTGCGACGCGGCCGTGAAGCGAAGGATGCGTTCCTCACCGCCAACCTGCGGCTGGTCGTGGCCAACGCCCGCCGGTACGCCAACACATCCGGGATCGATTTCCTCGACCTGATCCAGGAGGGGAACCTCGGCCTCATCCGTGCCGTCGAGAAGTTCGATTGGCGCAAGGGCTTCAAGTTCTCCACCTACGCCACATGGTGGATCAGGCAGGCGATCACCCGTGCCATCGCCGACAAGTCGCGCACCGTCCGTATTCCGGTGCACCTGCACGACACCCTGGCCGCCGTGCGGGCGGCACAGGCGAGCCTCAAGGCAGAGTTGGGGCGTGAGCCCAGGCCCGAAGAGATCGCTGAGGAAGCCGGTGTCAACGTCGACAAAGTCGAGCTCGCGCTGGGCGTTGCCGACACCGTCTCGCTCGAGCAGCCGGTAGGTGAGGACGGCGCTCAGTTGGGCGACTTCATCGAGGATGAGGATGCGGTCGATCCGGTCAGGGTGACCGAGGAGCTCGATATCGCCGACAGTCTGCGCAAGTCGATCGAGCGTCTCCCCAACCGGGAAGGACGCATTCTGGCCCTGCGCTACGGGTTCTACGACGGAGTGCCGCGCACCCTCGAAGAGATCGGTGAGGAGTTCAATCTCACTCGGGAGCGCATCCGGCAACTCGAGAAGCTGGCGCTGTGCAGGCTGCGCCACCCGTCGTTCGGAATCCGCGAGCAAGATCTGCTGTAGGCCGGAAGGCCATCAGCGTTGTGCGCTTTTCGCTTCGCGCAGCCGCGGCCTACCGCTAATGTCCGGAACGACTGAGGGGCTGGAGGCACCATGCAGCTGCATTCACTCGTGGGAGGCGCTGCCGAGATCATCGGTCCGGAGGCCACGCTGGCCTCGGCGGCGGCCGGAATGATTGACGAGTCGGTCGACTATCTCGCCGTTGTCGATGGCCACAGTCTGGTCGGGATCATCACCGAACGCGATCTGGTGTTGTCGATCTGTGACGGGGCTGACCCCGAGGAAGAGGTCGTCCGTGACTGGATGAGCGAGGCGCCCGATACCTTTGCCCCCAACGTCATGGTGCGTGAGGCCGCCGCCTGGCTGCTGGAAACCGGCTACCGGCATCTCCCGGTCATGGCCGAGGGCGAGCTGCTCGGCATCGTGGGCATCCGCGATCTGCTGTGGGCCCTGGCCCAGAACGCCTGACGATTGCCGGGGTCGCCCAGCACAGCTTCACCGCGCTTCGTGACCGGGCGCTCGCCGACAGGTTTCTCTGCGATTCCCTAACGCAGAACCTGGGTCAGCCGGCGATTGATGGCGTCGAGCACCGCCCGCACCGTGGCCCTCGTCGCATCGCTCTCCCGGAGCAGCGCGCTCCCGACCATCAGCTGGTCCATTCCCTCCATCATCACCTGAGCCATCGCGATCTGCGCCTCGCCGAGGTCGGTGGTGGCAACGGCCGCCAGGGAGAGTGCCACACGGTTGTCTGCGACCTGCTCGACCGCCCGTAGGGTGGCTTCGCCGAGCAAGCGGGTCCGCGCGATGTCATTGTTGTCGCCGACGGCCTCGCCGGAGTACTGAGCGTCCTGCCAACCGAGCGTGACGACCACACGCGCCTGATCGCCTAGTTCGTCTTGCTGAACACTGATGATGGCCGGACGCTCGCTCATGCTTCGGAGGCTACCTTTCTGAGCCGGGGTGGCGAAGGATCGTGTACCTGTAGTGGTTCATGCAACTGGGATCCACACCAGCGCCATCTCGTCGATGCTGATGTCGTTCTTCTCGAGGCCCACCTCTGTCTCTTCGACGGCCTCGGCGTGGGCTTCCCAGCGGTCGTTGATCTCTTCCAACTCCTCGATGAGATCTGTCTCGAGTCTCTGCCGCTCGGCGGCCTTGTCATGGGCCTTCGCCTCTGCGGTGGCGAGCCGCTGTTCCTTGGAACGGGCCGCGCGCCGGCTGCGGGCGGAGCCGGTGACGGCGCGGGTGCTCTTGCGGCCGAGCAGCACGTTGATGACGGCGCCCGCCGAATCGATCACCTGCTGTTGGCGTGCGCCCTCGAGGTCGACCTCGATCTCTGCCGCCCTCCGCTCGGCGGCGGCGAGCTGGTCCTGCACTCGTTGTACCTTCTTCTCGTACTTGTCTCTCAACTGGGCAGTCTCGGCATCGGCCTCGGCCTGAGCGGCGGTGTCGCAGCGCTCGAGGAACTCCTCGCGTGTCTCGCCGACCCGGGAGTACAGCTTCAGTTTGGGGTTCTTGAGGATGTGGACGGCCTGTTCCCGGAAGAGATGCTCTTCGAGCCGATTGGTCGCCTCCCGCCAGAAGGTCTTCTCGGCGATCTCTGCCGTTGGGAGCACGTATACCGCGTCCTCGGGAACCAGGGCGGAAAAGTCCCTCTCGTCGTAGTCCACGCGGCAAGCCTCGCCGAAATCCGGGGCGGCCGCGACAGGATTGAGGATCGCCTCCCATTCCTCGCGGTGAGTCAACCCGGCAGGGGTGTCGTCGTAGACCAGACCGACCCGGGCCGCGATGCCGGCCTGATACCGGTGCGAGGCCGGGTCCGCGCCAACGGCGTCGAGCCAGCCGGCGGAAGGATCGACGTGGTGGGACGGCACCCCTTCGGCGACCGTGGGCATCACCGCCGACTCGTCGTCACCGAGCGGCGGGGCGGGCTCGGCCCGGGCGGCTTCAGCGGTGGCCGGTACCTCGACGTCGCCGACGAGCAGACCGATCTGCCGGCGGGTCAGGGGCCCGCGCAGGTAGGAGAGGGCCCAGCGGGTGGTGAAGAGCTCGGGCGCGGGCTCGCGGGTGCTGTGCAGCAGGAACTGCCGCTTGTCGAGGCCGGAGATGATCCGGTCCAACTCGGCGATGTCGGTGCCGCCGCGGGCTGATTGCAGCGCCTCCAGGATCCGGGCCTTGTCGCGCTCGGTCTGGAGCCGTCCGATGCACCAGGTGCCGGCGTTGGACATTGCCTTGTAGTCGAGGTCGACCGGATTCTGCGTCGAAAGCAGCAGGCCGACTCCGAAGGCGCGGGCCTGCTTGAGCAACGTCAGGATCGGCTTCTTGGCGGGAGGCTCGGCGGTGGGCGGTACGAACCCGAACACCTCGTCCATGTAGACCAGGGCGCGCAAGTCGCCGCTGCCGGATTGGGCCCGCATCCAGGTGACCAACTTCGAGAGCACCAGCGTCACGACGAATTGGCGCTCCTGCTCGGAGAGGTGGGCGAGGTAGAGAATCGCCGCCTGGGGCTCGCCGTCTCGCCACAGCAGGTCCTGCACGTCGATTGGGGGTCCTTCCATCCAGGCGGAGAAGGCGGGAGACGCCGCCAGGCCGTTGAGCTTCATGGCGAGCTGGACACGATCGTTCTCCGGGAAGAAGGTGTCGATCTCGAAGACGCCCAGCTTGCGGAGAGGCGGACGCTGCACCTGGGCGAGGAGCGTGGCGAGATCGAGCGCTTGGCCGGCCCGCCAGGCATGCTCGATGAGGTTGGAGAGCAGGATGTGCTCTCGGGAGGAAATGGGGTCGGCGTCGATGTCGATGAGCCCGAGCAAGCCCGACACGAAGCCCTGGATCTCGTCGCGCAGCGTTTCGGCCTCCTCGTCCCAGTCGAGGCCCGGTGCGTCGAGCGAGCCGACGATGTTGAGGGGGACACCGGCGGATGATCCGGGGGTGTAGATGGTGAAGCCGGCGCCATCCTTCAGGTCCCGGATCCGGCTGCCATCCTGATCCCATTTGGCGAGGCCGTTTCGCCACAACTCAGCGGTCTCGGTCGCCATCTCGGAGACGGTCTTGTCCTCCTTGCGAGCCTCGGCCTCGTCGATCCACGGCTCGAAGTCGGACGGTGCGAGGTCGGGGAACGTGAGGAGGAGGTTGGTCATGTCCCCTTTGGGGTCGAGGATGAGTGCAGGGATGCCGGCGAGCAGCGCTTCCTCGAGACAGATGATGCCGAGGCCGGTCTTGCCGGACCCGGTCATACCCACGATCACGCCGTGGGTGGTGAGGTCACTGGGGTCGTAGTCGACGAGTTCGTCGGTTCGCTCTCGGCTGGCGGCATCGATGACGCCGCCCAGATAGAAACCATCAGTGCTCATCGGTCACCGTCCTCTTCGTGGGCATCCGAGGCGAGTGTAGAGCGGCGGCCTCCGCTCGGTCCGGGCGATCTCGTGAGGTTTCCTTGGCTCCGATGTGCTGTGAGCGGGACGGGACGTGGCCGGGCCTGCGATCACCCGGCAGGCGTGAGCTGGGCCTCGATCTCGAGTGTGACGTCCTTGCTCACCAGCACGCCGCCCGAGTCGAGGGGGACGTTCCAAGTGAGATCGAACTCCGCACGGCTCAGCTCGCCACTTGCCGAGATCCCGGCCTTGAGCTTGCCCCACGGATCGGTGACGGCCCCGACGAAGTCGACTGCGAGTGTCACCGGTCGGGTGACCTCACGGATGGTGAGATCACCGGTCACCGACCAGCCGTCCCGTTCGGGGTGGATCGATGTGCTACGGAAGGTGATCGTCGGGTACTGCGCGGTATTCAGGAAGTCGGGCGAGCGTAGATGTTCGTCTCGATCGGCGTTGCCGGTGTTGACGCTGGCGGCTTGGAGGACGATCTCGACCGTGGATTCGGCGGGGTCCTCCTCCACCTCGATCGTGCCGGCGACCTCGGTGAACGAGCCGCGCACTTTCGTCACCATCAGGTGTCGGACGACGAACCCGAAGCTCTGGTGTTGGGGGTCGACGACCCAGGTCCCGGCGACCGGCACCTCTCGGCCGTCGATGACACGGGATCCACTTGTAGCGGCGCTGTCTGCCATGGCGCGTCCCCTCGTTGGGTTGGTTGCAGGATGCAACCATAATAGGGATAGTTGCACTGTGCAACGAGTTTGTCGTATTCTCGTCCTATGCCGGTTCGCATCGACCCCGTTCGCCTGGAGGCGTGGCGCATGTTCCTCGTGGCGCACGCCCGCCTCATCGACAAGCTCAATCACGAGATGGAGGACGAGGCCGGTATCCCGCTGACCTGGTATGAGGTGCTGCTTCGCTTGCACGAGTCGGGAGAAGGGCGGCTTCGCATGCACGAGATGGCCGAGTCGCTGCTGCTGAGCCGCAGCGCAGCCACCCGTCTCGTGGAGCGCATGGAGAAGGCGGGCCTGGTCCGACGCCTCCGATGTGACTCAGATCACCGCGGCACATTCGTGGCGTTCACCGACGAAGGGGCTGAGGTGTTCCGGCGAGCCGGCCCCCGGCATCTCGAGGGGATCGCCGAGCACTTCACGGGCCTCGTCAGCGCCGCCGAGGCTGAAACGATCGAGGGTGTGGCGCGGCGGATCGTCGGAGCGCTCGAGGCTCAACCGGGAGGCTGAGCAAGGCGGTCCCGCACCACTGCCACCGCCTCGTCCACCGTGCCGGCGCAGGTGACGACCGATCCATCGGTCGTGAGGGACTCGGTGAGATCGGCGACGAGGCGGCGCCACTGGTTCCCCACCGTGACCACCGGCTTCGGGATGTCATCGGAGAAGCGCGCCACAAACGCCAGATTCCATGCCAGGAGCAGCTCGGCAAGGGTGCCGATGCGCCCCGGCAGGGTGATGGAGGCGTCGGAGAGGGCGAGGAGCTCCTCGATGCGCGGGATGAGCCCCGGCGCCGGGCGTTCGTCGGTGACGAAGGCGTTGGCGCCCGGCCGATCCGGGAACACGGTGGGAACGGTGACGCCGATGGCAAGGCCGCCTGCCTCTCTGGCGCCGCGAGAAACCGCCTCCATCGTGCCGGCGTAGCCTCCGGTGGCAACGGTGAATCCGGCCTCGGCGAGCAGCCGTCCGCAGCGTATGGCGTCGTCGTAGTCCTTGCTCTCCGGAGAGACTCTGGAGGAACCGAAGACCGCGACCGTCAAGACGGAGATTGTCACCGTTCCGTCCGGGGAAGCGGGGGCGTGGCGCTCACCATCGGCTTCAGGCGGTTCCGTCGTCGCCGTCCGGCGGCGCCGTGGGGTGAGCTGCGCTGCACCGGAGCGTCACATCGTCAACGGTGGCTTGACTCGGCTCCAATCCGGCGGCGATCTCGTACCGAAGTGCCTCACGGGGACAGTCCTCGTGCGCGGCGCCGTCACGGTGCCACACCTTGAGCTTCAACGGGACCTCGAGGCCGTCGCCGCCGGCGATCTCGTTGACTCCGGTCTCCCGGGCCTCCTCGTTCATGAGGTCGATGACAGACGGGATCTCGGGATCGGGCTCGAGGGTCGCGAGGAGCTTGTCACGGCGATTCATGCGCTTGCGCCTGCCGCCGGGCTCCACAGCCTCACCGGTTTCCCCGGACGCCCTGGCCCTGCGCTCGGCCTCGAACTCCATGAGCTTCCGAGCCGCGTCCCGACGCATGATCATGCGACCGAAGACGACGCCGATCGCGAGCAGGACGACGGCGAACAGAATGGCCGGAATCCACACTTGCTCACTCCTTTCGATAGGGGGGCCGCGCCTCGATCTGAAGCAACATCAGATCGATCGGCACGCCCGAGGGGTTCCGCACGGTGAGGTCGGCGTCGGCGGGAAGGATTTCGCCGGGGTTCACCTCGACGTCTCCGACATGGACCGTTCCCGAGAGCACCACGCACAGCCTTCCGGCCGGTTTCCCCGGGCAGATCGTCATCTCCGCTCCCGGCAGCAGGGTGAGTCGCTCAGCCCGATATCCGTCTCCCCGGGCAACTACCTCTTCGAGGCCCCAGCTGCGTTGTGCCACGGGGACCTTGTCGGCTTCCCTCCTGCCTTCAGCACGGAGACTCTCGACCACGCTCTTGATGTCCTGAGCCCGGTCTCGCGGCGCCACCAGCACCGCGTCGACCGTCTCGATGACGAGCATGTCGGTGATACCGACGGCGGCGACGAGGCGATGGTCAGAACGGAGGTAGCTGCCGGTGACATCGGAGGCGTAGACATCGCCGACGATGACGTTTCCGTGCTCGTCTCCGGCACCGATGTCCCAAACGCTCGACCACGAGCCGACGTCGCTCCATCCGAAATCGAGGGGTATGACGACAGCATCGGTGGTGTGTTCCATGACCGCGTAGTCGATGGAGATGGAGGGAGAAGAGCGGAACGCGGTGGCATCGAGCCGGATCCCGTGGGAGCGATCGGCGGCGGAGAGGGCCCGGCGGCAGGCGGCAACGATGGCCGGCTGGCGGGCCTCGAGTTCCTCCAGATACCGGGACGCCCGGAAGAAGAAGATGCCGCTGTTCCAGAGGTGGTCGCCATTCGCCAGGTAGGCCTCGGCGGTTGCCTCATCAGGCTTCTCGACGAACTCGGCCACTCGAGTCACCCCGTCGTCGAGCGGTTCGCCCTTGCGGATGTAGCCATAGCCGGTTTCCGCATAGGTGGGGACGACGCCGAAGGCGACCAGGTAGTCCTGCGCTGCCAGCGCGGCGCCTCTCGCGGCAGTGGCGAGGAAGGCGTCGGTATCCCCGATGACGTGATCGGCCGGCAGCAGCAGCATCAACGGGTCGTCGCCGGCCTCGGTGAGCAGGAGGGCGGCGGAGGCTGCGGCGGGGGCCGTGTTGCGTCCCATCGGCTCGAGGACCATGCGACCTGGGTCGAAACCCGAATCCCGCAGCTCGGCCGAGATCAGATCGGCGTGGGCCCGGCTTCCCACCACCAGCGGCTGGGTGATCCCGGCGAGGTCCTTCACCCGATCGAGGGTGCCGCGCAGCATGGTCTGCTCGTCGATGAGGGGGAGGAGCTGCTTGGGGTGGGCTCGGCGCGACACGGGCCACAGGCGAGTGCCGCTCCCCCCGGAGAGCAGGACGGGTGTGATCGACGGAGACGATTCCACGGCGGTCAATGTATCGCCTCCGGCACCCGTAGGCCAGGAGATCGTGAGTCGGCCGCCTCGACACCGGCGACGAGGTGCGCGGGAGGCGATGTCGATGAAGGCATGTGGAGCGGTCGCGGGGCGGGCGTGATTGCGATGGGGGCGGCTGTCATGACATGGCTGAGCAATGACGATTGGCGGCGACACCTGTCGTGTCTCTCAGGCGTCCCGATCATCATCGGGCGCGCTCCGGCGGGTTCGGCCGTGATCTCCTAGCCGGCATCGCCCTGCCCGCCGTCCGCATCGCTCTCCGGCTGCTGTTCGAGCAAGAGTGCCAGCTCGATGCGTGATTCGCCGCTGCCGAAGGCGGTGATGGTGTCACCGACACGAATCACCGTGTCTCCGTGGGGGATCAGTACCGAGGCGCCACGGCGCACCGACACCAGAGTGGCTGCTTCGGGCCATGCGAGGTCGCGCACCAACTTGCCGGCGGCGACCGAGTCCCGCCGGACCGGGAGGTCGTAGAACGTGGTGCCCGGGCGGAGCCGCTGCTTGAGACGCTCCCGGTAGAGCTGGCGGTCGGCGGTTCCGCCGAGGGCGTGGTGGTACGCCCGCACCACGCTCTCTCGACGGAACATGCCGAGGTAGCAGCCCGAGTCGTCCTCGGCGACCACCGGGAGCCGCCCGACGCCGAGGGCGGCCATCCGGGCGAGGGCAGCGGACACCGGCATGCCGGGGGTGACCGTGATGGGCTGGCCCATCATGGCCGCAGTCACCGGCTGGGTGCCGGCTCCGGATTCTTCGGCGGCGGCGAGATCGGTGAGGGTCACGACACCGACGAGCCGCCCGTTCTCGACGACGGGCATGCCGTGATGGTGTCGCCGCTCGAGGATCTCGGCCGCCTTCGAGGTGGTCACGGAGGGATCGAGGACGTCGGGGGATCGGCTCATCACCTCCTCGACGGTGACGGTGTCGAGTAGGTCGATGTCTTCGGTGGCGA
>CAZMSN010000030.1:0-24911 GCA_964569015.1 uncultured Acidimicrobiaceae bacterium
TTGGGAGGAGGCGGTGCCCCAGACAGGATTCGAACCTGCGCACCCGGCTCCGGAGGCCGGCGCTCTATCCCCTGAGCTACTGGGGCGGGATGCCCCGGAGTGTACCAACCTGCCGGGCCAGCGAGATGGCGGCCTATGCTTGCCGACCACGATCCCGACCACCGGCGAGGCCGCCGCCCCATGTCGCTCATCAGTCAGCTCTCCGACCGTTTCGGTGCCGCCTTCGCCACGTTGGGCCTCGACCCGAGCCACGGCGAGGTCGTCGTGTCACAGCGTCCCGATCTCGCCCAATTCCAGTGCAATGGAGCGCTCGCTGCCGCCAAGGCCGCCGGCACCGACCCACGCCGGATGGCAGAGGATGTCATGGCGGCGCTCGGCGACACGGCGGTCTTCGCCGAGCTGTCGATCGCCGGCCCCGGGTTCCTCAACATCAGCGTCACCGATGAGCACCTGGGCGCTCACATCGCGGCCATCGCCGGCGATGCCCGCCTCGGAGTGACCGCTCCCGTGCGCTCTCTGCGGGTGCTGGTCGACTACGGCGGGCCCAACATGTCCAAGTCCATGCACGTGGGGCACCTGAGGGCATCGATCATCGGCGAGAGCCTGAAGCGATTCTTCCGTTTCGCCGGTCACGACACCTGGGGCGATGTGCACCTCGGCGACTGGGGTATGCCGGTCGGTCAACTCATCATCGAGATGCAGCGGCGCCGGCCCGACCTGCCCTACTTCGACGCCGGCAGCGAGGGACCCTATCCGGAGGAACCACCGGTCACACTCGACGAGCTGTCCGAGATGTATCCGATCGTCGTTGCCCGCTGCCAGCAGGATCCCGCCGAGGTCGAGCGCGCCCGCCAGGCCACATTCGATCTCCAGAACGGCCGGGCCGGCTACCTGGCTCTGTGGCGCCATTTCCACGACGTCTCGGTAGCCGAGCAGCGCAAGGACTTCGAGGCGCTCGGCGTCGAGTTCGATCTGTGGTTCGGAGAGAGCGCGGTGCACGACCGTCTCGCTCCGATGGTCGCGGCCCTCCACGAGCGGGGGATCGCCGTCGAGTCAGATGGAGCGCTGGTCATCGATGTCGCCGAGGCCGGGGACAGCAAGGAGCTCCCGCCGCTGCTCCTGACGCGCTCGGACGATTCCTACCTCTATTCGACGACGGATCTCGCCACCCTGGAGCATCGCATGGAGGACGGATACGACCTGATCCTCTATGTCGTCGACGCTCGTCAGGGCCTCCATTTCGATCAGGTGTTCCGTGCCGCCCGCAAGGCCGGCATCGTCCCCGACTCGGTCGGCCTCGAGCACATCGCCTTCGGCACCGTCAACGGCCCGGACGGCAAGCCGTTCAAGACCCGCGAAGGCGGAGTGCTGCGCCTCCAGGACCTCATCGCACTCGTCACCGATGCCGCCCGAGATCGTCTCGCAGAGGCCGACATCGCCCAGTCCTATCCGTCCGACGAGCGCGACGAGATCGTCCGCATGGTCGGGCTGGCGGCGCTCAAGTACGGCGACCTGCGGAACCACCGCCAATCGAACTACGTCTTCGACGTGGAGCGGTTCACGTCGTTCCAGGGCAAGACCGGGCCGTACCTGCTGTACGGTGCGGTTCGTATCAAGTCGATTCTGCGCAAGGCCGAGGAGCAGGATCTGGTGCCCGGTCGGATCATCGCTCCGACCGAGGAGGCCGAGCGCGCCTTGATGCTCGAGTTGGCCCGCTTCCCGGAGGTGCTCGACCGTGCGATCGAATTCCGGGCCCCCAATCACCTCGCCGAGTACGCCTACGAGATCGCCACCGATCTCAGCCGCTTCTACGAGGCGTGCCACGTTCTGCGGGAGCCGGACCCGGTGCGGCAGGCATCGTGGCTCGGCCTGCTCGACCTGACGCTGCGCCAGCTCGAGATCGTGCTCGACCTGCTCGGGCTCGAGATCCCGGAGCGGATGTGACATGAGCGTCCTTCCGATCTCGCTCCTGCCCGACAACGCGTCGGTGGACGGCTCCGGCCGTCTCGCCATCGGCGGATGCGACGTCGTCGATCTCGCCGACGAGCACGGAACCCCATTGTTCGTCTACGACGAGGATCACCTGCGGGCCCGGTGCCGGGAGGCGGTGGCTGCCTTCGGTGACGGAGTTGCCTACGCCGCCAAAGCGTTCCTGTGCGGGGCGATGGCTCGACTGGCACACGAGGAGGGCATGTGCCTCGACGTGGCAACCGGCGGTGAGCTGCATCTGGCGCTGGCGGCGGGCGTCCCCGCCGAGCATCTGATCATGCACGGCAACAACAAGTCGGAGGCGGAGCTGAGGGCGGCGATGACGGCCGGTGTGAGGCGGCTCGTCGTCGACTCGTTCGACGAGCTGGATCGTATCGAGAGGCTCGTCGCGGAGGGTCTGACTGCGCCGCCGCTGCTCGTCAGGGTGACGCCCGGGGTGGAGGCGCACACCCATGAGTACCTGCGCACGGGCATCGCCGACTCCAAGTTCGGGTTCGGCCTCGCCTCGGGCGCGGCCCAGGCCGCGATCGACCGCCTCTCCCACTCCTCGCTCGATCTCGTCGGAGTGCATGCCCACATCGGGAGCCAGATCTTCGATGCCGAGTTCTTTGCCAAGGCCGTGTCGGTCATGGCGTCGTTCGTCATTCCGCTCGATCTCGAAGAGCTGTCACTGGGCGGCGGACTCGGTGTCGCCTACGTCGAGGGGGAACATGCCCCGTCGATCAGCGAGTGGGCCGGGGTGATGCTCGGCGCTTGCGCCGCAGCCGGGATCCGCAGCAGGGTCACGGCCGAGCCGGGGCGAGCCGTCGTCGCCCAGGCAGCGGTCACGCTCTACCGCGTCGGGACGATCAAGGACATCGCCGGGGTTCGCACCTACGTCGCCGTCGACGGCGGGATGAGCGACAACCCGCGGCCGGTGCTCTACGGCAGCGGCTACGAGGCCTTCCTCCCGAGGGCGACGGACGCGGCGCGGCCGCGCCGGGTCCGCGTCGTCGGCAAGCACTGCGAATCGGGTGACGTGATCGTGCACGACGCCGTGGTACCCGAGGACATCGTGGTGGGAGACGTACTGGCGACGCCGGTGACCGGCGCCTACGGCCACTCCATGGGATCCAACTACAACATGGTGTTGCGGCCGGCAGTGGTATTCGTGCGCGGTGGCACGGCCCGGCTGGTGGTCCGTCGCGAGGCTTACGACGACCTCTTGATTCGGGACCTGGGATTGCGCTGAGCAGGGCGGCGGCTCCGCCTGGTCGATCGGGAGCATTCGTGGAACGATTGCGGGCGCTTCCGGCTTCGGCCTGCCGTGCGCCCCCGCTATCGTCGCCGTCATGGACACCACCCTCGGCATTGGGCTTCTCGGAGCAGGCACCGTCGGAGGCACGCTGATTCGTCGCCTCGTCTCCGAGCACGACGCCATCGCCACCAAGACCGGTCTCGATCTCCAGGTGTGCAGGGTCGCCGTGCGCGATCCCGCAAAACGCCGTGCCGCCGAGATCCCGCCAGACATGCTCACGTCCGATCCGATGGCGGTCATCTCCGACCCGGCGGTCCGGCTGATCGTCGAGGTGATGGGGGGCCAGTCCCCGGCGGGTGATCTCGTGCTGGCCGCCCTCAACGCCGGCAAGCCGGTCGTCACCGCCAACAAGGCTCTGATCGCAGCACGCGGGCCCGAGCTGATCGCCGCCGCCGCGAAAAGTGGAGTGTCGCTGCTGTTCGAGGCGGCCGTCGGGGGAGGCATTCCCATCATCCGGCCGCTGACCGAGACGCTCGCGGGTGAACAGGTCGAACGGGTGATGGGCATTGTCAACGGCACGACCAATTTCATCCTCACCAAGATGGCCGAGGAAGGGACGGGCTATGCCGAGGCTCTCGCCGAGGCACAGGCACTCGGCTATGCCGAGCCCGATCCCACCATGGACGTCAGCGGGGCCGACGCCGCCGACAAGGCCGCCATCCTCGCCAGCCTGGCCTTCGGCACCTGGGTGGGATCCGATCAGGTCTACTTCGAGGGCATCGAGGGACTGTCCGTCGAGGACTTCACCTATGCCGCCGACCTCGGCTACGTCGTCAAGCTGCTGGCCTTCGCCGTGCGCACCGCAGCCGGGGTCAATGCCAGGGTCTACCCGGCCATGCTGCCCCTCGACCACCCTCTGGCGACCGTCCGCGGCGCCACCAACGCCATCTTCATCCAAGGCCCATCGATCGGTGAGCTGCTCTTCGCCGGCCCGGGCGCCGGAGGCGAGCCCACCGCCACCGCCGTGCTCGGCGACGTGATCGATGCTGCCCGAGAGGTGCTTGCCGGGGTACAGGTCGCTCCACGAATCCAGTTCTCGCCGGGGGCGCTGGTCGACTTCGGCGACGTTGTGACCAAGTGGTACGTGCGCCTCGCCGTCGCCGACCGGCCGGGCGTGCTGTCGCGCATCGCCGGCGAATTCGGACGAGCCGACGTCAGCATCAAGTCGGTGCGCCAGGAAGGGGAGGGCGAGGAGGCCGTTCTGCTCATCATCACCCACCGGGCGCCTGAGGCGCGGCAGCGGGCTGCGGTGCAGTCTCTGCACGACCTCGACGAGGTGCGATCGGTCGACTCGGTGATCCGGGTCGAGAGTCCCGAAGCATGAAGTGGCAAGGCCTCATCGCCGAATACGGCGACCGGCTGCCGGTCACCGATGCCACACCGGTGGTGACCCTGCTCGAGGGGAACACACCCCTGATTCACGCCAAGCAGCTCTCCGCCGAGGTGCGCCACGACGTGTATCTCAAGTTCGAAGGGGCAAATCCCACCGGATCGTTCAAGGACCGTGGCATGACGATGGCGGTGTCGAAAGCGCTCGAGAGCGGCGCTCGGGCCGTGGCTTGTGCCTCCACCGGGAACACGTCGGCGTCGGCGGCCGCCTACGCGGCCCGTGCCGGCATCGCCTGTATCGTCATCCTGCCGGCGGGGAAGATCGCTCGCGGCAAGCTCGCCCAGGCGATCATGCACGGCGCCACGATCGTGCCGATCGACGGCAATTTCGACGACGCCCTGGCGTTGGTGCTCGAGCTGACCGCCACCCACGACGTGGCGCTCGTGAACTCGATCAATCCCTATCGGATCGCCGGTCAGCAGACGGCGGCATGGGAGATCATCGACGTGCTGGGGGAGGCACCGACGATCCACGCCCTCCCGGTGGGGAACGCCGGCAACATCACCGCCTATTGGGCCGGATACACCGCAGCAGAGACCTCTCCTCGGATGTGGGGATTCCAGGCGGCGGGAGCGGCCCCGCTGGTGACCGGCGAGATCGTCGACGATCCTGAGACCATCGCCACCGCGATCCGTATCGGCAACCCGGCATCGTGGGCGGGAGCGGTGAACGCCCGTGACGAATCGGAGGGGAGGATCGAGGCCGTGACCGACGACGAGATCCTGTCCGCCTACCGGTTCCTCGCGCGGTCCGAAGGCGTGTTCTGCGAACCGGCGTCGGCCGCCCCGGTCGCCGGCATCCTCAAGTTCCGCCAGGAGCTCCCCGACGGTCCGATCGTGTGCACCCTGACGGGGCACGGCCTGAAGGATCCCGACACCGCCATCGTTGATTTCGAGGAGACAGAGACGGTGCCGCCGCTGCTCGACGCCGTGCTCGACGTGCTCGGCTGGAGCTGAACCGCTTCCATCCTCCCGGATCTGGGCCGGCAGGGCTTGCGAAGCTCGGGAACGCAGGTAGACTACCGCCCGGATCGGTATCCATTCCACTCTCCCCGCGCGGTTGCGCGACGCGGCTTGGGGGACCCCACAGCCTCCAAGGGCCCGCCTCCGCAAGCACGGGAACACATCGAGCCGCCGGATCAGGCACGACTCCGAAGGCCGTAGGGAACGTGGCCTTCAGCTGTCGAAAGGGGCAACACCCGAAATGACCACACGAGCCAGACTGCAGGAGCTGGGACTCGACGAGCTCCGAAACGTCGCGGGCACGGTCGAAATCGACCACGAGGGCTTGCAGAAGTCAAAGCTCATCGCTGCGATCATCGAATCCGACAAGTTCGATGCCGCGATACTCCCTGAGCCGAAGCAAGAGCCAGTCGCCGAGGAGGTCGTGCGGACGACAGCCGGCGGTGGCAGCGACCACACCGGGGGTGGCGGAGACCAGAAGGACGGAGATCGAACGGGTGGCCCCGGCGGCGACGATCATCAGGGAAGTAGTCGCAGCCGGCGTCGCCGGCGTGGTCGTGGGCCGCAGGAGCCGATCGACGAGTCGGACCTCGAGGTGCGCGAGGGCATCCTCGACATCCTCCCCGAGGGCTACGGATTCCTGCGATGCAGCGGCTACCTGCCGGGGGAGAAGGACGTCTACGTTGCCGCCAACCAGGTTCGTAAGCACCAGCTACGCAAGGGTGACATCTGCACCGGCCCGATCCGCCCGGCGCGGGCACAGGAGAAGTTCCCCGCTCTCGTTCGAGTCGTCACGGTCAACGGCGGCGACCCGGAACAGGCCCGGCACCGGGTTCGCTTCGCCGACCTGACGCCGCTCTTCCCGGACATCCGGCTCCATCTGGAGGTCGAAGGGGAGTCGAATCACATCCTGCCGCGCATCGTCGATCTCATCGCGCCGATCGGCAAGGGTCAGCGTGGCCTGATCGTCTCCCCGCCCAAGGCGGGCAAGACGACCGTGCTCAAGGAGATCGCCAACTCGATCACGGCGAACAACCCCGAGTGCCATCTCATGGTGGTTCTCGTCGACGAGCGCCCCGAAGAGGTCACCGATATGCAGCGCTCGGTCAAGGGCGAGGTCGTGTATTCGACGTTCGATCGCCCCGCCGAGGAGCACACCCAGGTGTCGGAGCTGGCGATCGAGCGGGCCAAGCGTCTGGTCGAGGCGGGCCAGGACGTGGTGGTACTGCTCGATTCCATCACCAGGCTCGCCCGGGCGCACAACCTGGCGACGCCGGCGTCGGGCCGCATCCTCTCCGGCGGCGTCGACTCAACGGCTCTCTACCCACCGAAGCGCTTCTTCGGTGCTGCCAGGAACATCGAGGAGGGAGGAAGCCTCACCATCCTCGGCACCGCGCTGGTCGAGACCGGATCACGGATGGACGAGGTGATCTTCGAGGAGTTCAAGGGCACCGGCAACATGGAGCTGCGCCTCGACCGCAAGCTCGCCGACAAGCGCATCTACCCGGCGATCGACATCGAGGCGTCGGGAACCCGGCGCGAGGAGCTGCTGTTCGACCACGACGAGCTCGCTCAGGTGTGGAAGCTGCGACGGGTGCTGCTGGCGCTGGAGTCGGGTGCGGCGCTCGAACTCCTGATCGATCGTCTCCGGAGCACCAAGTCGAACGGCGAGTTCCTGGCGGCGATCGCCGAGAGCGGGCAGTGACGCCGGTTGCCACTGGGCCGGGCGGCCCGGATTCGTCGACGCGGCATCGCACTACAGTGCCGTTCGGTAGCGAGGAGTTGATGACTTGAAGCCTGATATCCATCCCGAGTACCGGCCGGTCGTGTTCCAGGACACGTCGTCCGATTTTGCATTCCTCACCCGGTCGACGATCGAGACCAGCGAGACCATCGAGTGGGAGGACGGCAACACCTACCCGCTCGCTCGCGTCGAGATCTCCAGTGCCAGCCATCCCTTCTACACCGGCAAGCAGATCCTGGTGGATTCCGGGGGCCGGGTAGAGCGTTTCCGGCGCCGCTACGCCAAGGTGGGCGTCGACACGGATCGCGCCTCCCGGGCGGATGCCGACGCCTCTGCGGAGGAGTAATTGAGCCGCTCGCCGGGCGCCACCGTGGGTGGCCAAGCCGTTCTCGAAGGGGTCATGATGCGGGCGCCGGCGGCATGGGCGGTCGCGGTACGGCGGCCGGACGGGGTGATCGAGGCGCAGCGAAACGAGCTGCCGCGCCTCAGTGAGCGGTCCCCCCTGGCACGGTTCCCGTTCGTGCGCGGCGTGCTGGTTCTCGTCGAAGCGCTGACCCTGGGATTCCGCGGCCTCTCCTGGTCGGCCCAACGGGCCGGCGAGGAGGACGAGGAGATCACGAAAGGCCAGGTCGTTTCCACAATGGTCTTCGCCGTCGCGCTCGCCGTCGGACTCTTCATCGTGGCTCCGGCCCTCGCCGCCGACTGGCTGAAGGGCTTCGTGGGTGATTCGTCACTGGCCTTCGTGTTGCTGGACGGGATCATCCGGATCATGCTCATCGTGCTCTACGTCTGGGCGATCTCACGCGCTGAGGACATCCGGCGGGTTTTCCAGTATCACGGCGCCGAGCACATGACGATCCATGCCTACGAGGCGGGTGATCCGCTCACGGTGTCGCACATCGAGCAGTACAGCCCACGCCATCCCCGCTGTGGAACGTCGTTCATCCTCATCGTCGGCATGGTTGCCTTCGTTGTGTTCCTGGCGCTGGCGCCCCTGCCCTTCGTGTGGCAATTGCTCGGCCGCCTGCTACTGCTGCCGGTCATCGCCGGGATCTCCTACGAGGTTCTCCGGCTCGGGGCCAAGCAACCGTGGATGTCGTGGGCCAACCGTCCCGGCATCTGGCTGCAACGGATCACCACCGGGCAGCCCGACGGGTCGATGATCGAGGTGGCGATCACGAGCTTGCTGGCGGCGCTGGACGAAGAGGATTTGGCGGGGGTACGGGGGCGCGGACCCGTCGAGCCGGCCGCGATGCGTGCCGAGTACCACACTCCGCTGCCGGGTTTCGAGATGAGTGCGCCCGCCGGCGCCGGAGAGGCGGCGGGAGATGGATGAGCGTCTGATCGGCAAGCTCGAGGAGGTCGAGCAAGCCTTCACCGAGATGCTCGGACAGCTCACCGATCCCGATGTCCTCGCCGACCAGGAGTGCTACCGGGAGGTGTCGATCCGGCACGCCCAGATCAAGCCGATCGTCGATGCGTTCCGGCGTCACCGTGCCGGAGCTCAGGAGCTGGCCGAGGCTGAGGACCTGGTGGTGCTCGAAGACGACCCGGAGATGCGCGAGTACCTCCTGAGCGTCGCCCGGGAGCAGCGTGCCCTGCTCGACCGGCTGGAGCTGGAGTTGCAGTCGATGCTCGTGCCCAAGGATCTGAACGACGACAAGGACGTCATCGTCGAGCTGCGTGCCGCCGTCGGAGGAGACGAGGCGGCACTGTGGGCCGCCGATCTCTACCGCATGTTCGAACGATTCGCGGAGCGTCACGGTTGGGTGATCGAACCGATCGGCGTGTCCGCCACCGACGGTGGCGGCCTCAAGGAAGCGACGTTCGCCGTTAAGGGGAAGGGCGCCTACTCCCGCCTGAAGTGGGAGGCGGGTCCGCATCGGGTGCAGCGGGTGCCGAAAACCGAGTCGCAAGGTCGAATCCATACGTCGATCGCCACTGTTGCCGTCCTCCCCGAGGTCGAGGCCGTCGAGGTGGACATTCAGGACGCCGACCTCGAGATCGAGACGATGCGATCCCAGGGCCCGGGCGGGCAATCCGTCAACACCACCGACTCCGCCGTTCGCGTCACCCACAAGCCCTCCGGAATCGTGGTGTCGTGTCAGGACGAGAAGTCGCAGCTCCAGAACAAGTTGAAGGCGTTGCGGGTGTTGCGGGCTCGTCTCTATCAGCAGCAACGCGCCGAGCAGCTCGGCGAGCGTTCCGAGGCCCGCAAGGCCCAGGTCGGCAGCGGCGAGCGAGCGGAGAAGATCCGCACCTACAACTTCAAGGAGAATCGAGTGACGGACCATCGGGTGGGAGTGACCCTGCACTCACTGCCGGAGGTCCTCGACGGCGATCTGGACGAATTCCACACGGCGCTCAACGCTCGAGACACCGCGGACCGTCTCGCCGACGAGGCCTGACGGATCCGGCTTACCCTTCGCCCATGACCGCGCTCCATGATCTCGTTGTCGAGTCGGGCCTTCCCAGGCACGAGGCAGAGCGCCTGCTGCTCGTGGCGACCGGCGGCTCGAGGATGGATCTGCTGTCGCAGCCCGAGGTGGGGCCCGCCGTCGCCGAAGAGTTCCGGCGCTTGGCGGCGGCGCGGCGCGGCGGCGAGCCGCTGCAGTATCTCGAAGGCACGGTGCAGTTCGGGCCGCTCGAGTTCGCGGTCGATCGCCGTGCCCTCATTCCCCGGCCGGAGACGGAGCAGCTGTGGGAGATGGCCGTGCACGAGCTCGCGGCGCAATCGAAGCCGGTCGTGGTGGATCTCTGCACCGGGAGCGGCAATCTGGCACTGGCGATCCAGTACGTGTTCCCGGATGCCGACGTTCATGGCACCGACGTCTCGGCGAGGGCGCTTGATCTCGCTCGGGAGAACGCAGCCCGAACGGGCCTGGTCGGGGTGCAGCTGTTGCACGGCGATCTGTTCGATCCGCTTCCTGATCGGCTTCGGGGTGGGGTGGATCTGATCGTGTCGAATCCCCCGTACCTCGCGGAAGAAGAGCACGGCACGCTTCCCACCGACGTGCGGGATCACGAGCCACGAAGCGCCCTGGTGGCCGGACCCACCGGCGACGAAGTGCTGGCACGCATCGCCGCAGGGGCCGAGGCGTGGCTCCGGCCCGGGGGTGCGGTGATCTGCGAGGTCAGCGAGCTTCGCCCGAATCAGGCGCGACGGCTGTTCGCCGCCTACCGAGCCGAGATCAGGGAAGACCTCGCCGGCCGTCCCCGCTTCGTTTTCGGCAGGCGCCAGAATCAACGGCCGGCGCCGACTAGCTTGGAGGCGGGCAGTGGTTCGCGGCTCGAGGAGATGACATGAGCATCGAGGAAGCAGTCGCCGCTCTGAAGCGAGGGGAGATCGTGGGAGTCCCGACGGACACGCTCTACGGGCTCGCTGCCGACCCGTTCCAACAGGACGCTCTCGAGACGATCTTCACCCTGAAGGGGCGTCCCGGGGTCAAACCTCTGGCGATCCTGGTCTCGTCGATCGAGCAGGGCATGACGCTGGCTTCCTTCTCAGATCGAGCGCTCGATCTGGCGGACCGTCACTGGCCGGGAGCACTCACGCTGGTGCTACCCCGCCTCGAAACCGCCCCCACCTGGCTCGGGCATGCCGGCCGCCGCACCGTCGGCCTGCGCTGCCCTCAGCACCCCGTGGCGCTGGAGCTCCTCGAGGCGGCCGGGCCGCTGGTGGTGACATCCGCCAACGTGGCCGGGCAGGGCGCCGCCGTCACCGATGTCGAGGCGCGTGCTCTCTTTGGGGACAGTGTCGCCGTCTACCTCGCGGGAGAAGCGCCCGGGGGAGTGGCCTCGACGATCATCGATCTCACCGAGCCGGCGCCGCTCGTCCTCCGCGAGGGGCCCATCGAGGACTCGTGAGCGACTGAGAGGTCGCTCGCTCGGCTCGGCTCGGCGCCCGTAGCGGCAGTCGGCCGAGCGTGGGAAGTGCTGCACTACCCTGACCCCAACTGCTAATTCGGTGAAGGAATTCGACCATGATCGACACCCGTCCGCTCGAAGAGGTCGACCCCGAGCTTGCCGGCCTCGTAGCTCAGGACGTCGCCCGCCAACGTTCGAAGATCCAGCTCATCGCCTCTGAGAACTTCATCTCCAACGCGATGATGCAGGCCTCCGGCTCCGTCCTTTCCAACAAGTACTCCGAGGGGTATCCAGGCCGCCGCTACTACGAGGGCTGCCAGTTCATCGACAAGATCGAGACGCTCGCCATCGACCGCACCAAGCTGCTTTTCGGCGCCGAGCACGCCAACGTTCAGGCACACAGCGGATCGCAGGCCAACATGGCCGCATACCTGGCGGTGCTCGAACCGGGCGACACGATCCTCGCCATGCGCCTCGACCAGGGCGGACACCTCACCCACGGCTCGCCGGTGAGTTTCTCGGGGAAGCTGTTCGACATCGTTGCCTACGGCCTCGACCCGGACACGGAGATCCTCGATCTCGAGGAAGTCCGGCGCCTCGCCCAAGAGCACCGACCCAAGCTGATCATCGCCGGGTACTCGGCCTACTCGCGGCTGATCGACTGGAGCGTGTTTCGTCAGATCGCCGACGAGGTCGGGGCGGTGTTCCTCGTCGATGCCGCCCACATCATCGGCCTCATCGCCGGACGGGCACACCCCAACCCGGTGCCTCACGCCGACATTGTCACCTGCACCACCCACAAGGCCCTGCGCGGTCCCCGCGGCGGCCTCATCATGTGTCGTGAGGAGTACGCCAAGGCGATCGACAAGACGGTGTTTCCCTACGCACAGGGTGGGCCGATCAACAGCCAGATCGCGGCAAAGGCATTGTGCCTCAAGCTCGCTTCGACCATCGAGTTCGAGCGCTATGCCCACCAGATCGTGCGCAACGCGCAGGTGCTGGCCAACACCATCGGCGATGAGGGCCTGCGGATCGTATCGGGCGGCACCGACAATCACATGTTCCTCACCGATGTGCGCTCGATTGATGAGGATCTCACGGGCAAGGAGGCGGCGACCCTGCTCGACGACCTCGGCATCACCCTCAACCGCAACGCGATTCCCTTCGATCCGAGGTCGCCTTTCATCACCAGCGGATTGAGGATAGGGACACCGGCGGTGACGACTGCCGGGATGATGCAAGAGCAGATGGTGACCTTGGGCCGGCTCATCGTCGAGGTGCTCCGCAAGCGCTCCGATCCGAGGGCGCTCAAACAGCTCGGCGACCGCATCTCCGAGCTGGCGGCGGCGTTTCCCGCATACCCCGAGGATTTCCCGGGTCATGTGTAGCCTCAACGGTGGACGGAACCGGTGAGCGGAGGCGATCATCACGCCGGGTGATTCGAGGCGCACGGAAAACACTCACCCAGAGGTCGAGGCTGGGCTACGTCCCCGCCGCCCTGTGGCGCTTCACGCAACACGCTTCGAGGAGGCGACTCCGGGCACCCCTCGGCTCCGGGACTCCAGTGCCGAACTCGTGAGGCGATCGGTGATGGGTCCGGCAAGCCAGTTCACTGGGGGTCTCTCCCAGGGTACGGATTTCGTTTCGACGGCGCTCGCCGGCCTGGCGATCGGCCTGTTCCTCGACTGGTGGTTGGGTACGGCGCCGGTGCTGGTGGTCATCGGGATCATCGCCGGGTTCGTCTGCGGCTTCCATAAGCTCTGGCGCTACTCGGAGATCATCGAGAAGCAGGCGGAGGAGCGGACCCATGGGCGCTGAGGACGGACCGGTTCCCGGGCGACCCGGCATCGAGGCCCGCATCGGGATCGACACCGGGCGCCGGGCTCTCTGGGTCGGGCCGATCATCGTTGCCGTCTTTGCCGTCCTGGGCGGTGGAGGTGCCGCCGTGGCTGCCGCCCTCGGCGTCGTCATCGTGGCGGGCAACTTCATCCTTGCCGGGTGGCTGCTGTCGGTCGCTGCGTCGATCTCACTGGGCTTCTATCATGCGGCCGCTCTGACCAGTTTCCTCGTTCGGCTCGGTCTCATCACGGCGGCGACGTTGGGGATCGCCGGCCTCTTCGAGATCGATCGTCCTGCGATGGGAATCGCGGCGGTCACCGCCTACATGATTCTGCTGACGTCGGAGGCGGCGGCTGTGACCAGAGAGGCACGGAAGGAATTCGAGTGGAGCCGCTGATCCTGGCCAGCGCGAGCTGCGATCCCGCTTCGGACAACATCTGCAAGCCGGACAACGTGATCGAGCTCTTCCAGTTCGAGGACGCGCTGTTCTCGATCGGTCCGTTCCACTTCACCCGCACCGTCTTCCTGATCTTTCTCGCGATGACCGTCGTGCTGCTCCTGCTCTACTTCGGTCTCCGCAAGCGGAGCATCGTCCCCGGCAGGCTGGGCGTCTTCGTGGAGAGCCTGGTGACATACGTGCGTGACGAGATCGCCGTCAGCATCATCGGCCCCGAGGGAGTGCGCTACACCGCCTATCTCCTGTCCGTGTTCCTCTTCATCCTCGTCGGAAACCTCTTCGAGGTCACTCCGCTGGTCAATTTCCCCATCACCTCGCGGATGGCGATCCCGTTGTTCCTCTCGCTCGCAACGTGGGTGATCTTCGTGGTGGTGGGTTTCGCCGAGAACGGCTTCCGGTACCTCGGAGGTTTGGTGTGGCCCAAGTCGGTGCCTTGGGCGATGCGGCCACTGGTCGGCCTCATCGAGTTCGTGTCGACGTTCCTGCTCCGCCCCCTGACGCTGGCGGTGCGGCTCTTCGCCAACATGGTGGCCGGTCACCTCATGCTGACCCTGATACTCAGCTCCGGCTGGATCTTCATGTCGAGCTTCGGCGACGCGCCGTTGTGGAAGACCGGGCTGGTGGGACCTCTCTGGTTCACCCTCGGCCTCTTGATCTTCGTCTTCGAGATCGCCGTGTCCGTGCTCCAGGCCTACATCTTCACCCTGCTGGCGGCGGTCTACGTTCAATCATCAGTTCACCCCGAGCACTGAGTAGGAGGTAAGCGAGAATGGAAGAGATCAAGGGTGCGATCGCCCTGGTGGGCTACGGCATCGCTGCCATCGGGCCAGGCATCGCCATCGGCATCGTGGTGGGAAACGCCATCACGGCCATGGCGCGTCAGCCCGAGGCTGCCGGAATGGTGCGCACCACCATGTTCCTCGGCATCGCCTTCACCGAGGCGTTGGCGCTCATCGGCTTCGTCCTGTTCTTCATCGCGTAGGGAGCGTTCCGAGCATGTGGAATCCGCTGGTGGTCCTCGCAGCGCAGGTGCCTGCCGAGGAGAGTGGCAAGGGCATCGATCTCCTGATGCCGGAGACTTCGGAGCTGATCGCCGGCATCCTCGCCTTCTCGATCATCTTCGTCTGCGTGTGGAAGTGGGTTCTTCCCACTCTCAAGGAGACGCTCGAGAGGCGGCAGCAGATCATCAAGCAGGAGCAGCTCGCAGCCGAGGCGGCGAAAATCGAAGCGGAGAGCCTCCTCTCCGACTACCAGGAGCAGCTCGCCGGCGCCCGCGACGAGGCAAGCCGCATCATCGAGGATGCCCGTCAGGCGGGCGAGGCGGTCAAGCATGAGCTCGTCGCCAAGGCCGAGAGCGACGCAGCGGTGATCAAGCAGCGTGCCTCCGTCGACGCCGCCGGCGAGCGTGATCGTCTCGCGACGCAGCTGCGGAGCGAGGTGGCGGCGCTGTCGCTCGACGTAGCCGAGAAGGTGGTCGGGTCCAGCCTCGACCGCGATGCCCAGCGAGCCCTCGTCGACCGCTACATCGACGAGCTCGGAGAGACGAAGGCCTGATGCGATGACCGAGGTCCCGTTCACCGACCAGATCGACGGCTACGCAACCGCAGTGCTCGAGATCGCCAACGCCGAGGGCGACCCGAACCGTCTCACCGACGAGCTGTATCGGGTCTCGAGGGCGATCGACACCAACCCGGCGCTGCGTGACACGCTGGCCGATCCGCGGGTGCCGATGGAGCGCAGGCACGCGGTGGTGGCGGAAGTACTCGAGGGGCGTGTCACCGACATCACCATCTCCCTGGTGTCATTCCTGGTCACGTCGGGCCGCAGTAACGAGCTGGGCGAGATCGCGGTCCGGGCACTCTCGCTGGCGGCGGCGCGAGAAGAGGAAGTCCTGGCGGAGGTGCGCAGCGCCGTCGAGCTCGAGCCCGACGTGGTGGAGAGGCTCACCGAGAAGCTGGCGGCGGTGACGGGCAAGCGGCTGCGAGTCACCGTGACCGTCGATCCCAGCCTCATCGGCGGGCTCGTCGCCAAGGTAGGAGATACGGTATTCGACGGGTCGGTGCTGAGCCGGCTCCAGGATCTGCGAGAGGCATGGGGATAGCGCATGGGTGAACTGACGCTCGATCCCGGAGATGTCACCGCCGCATTGCGGAAGAACCTCGAGAGCTGGAAGCCCTCGGTTGGCGCGGAGACGGTTGGGTACGTGACCTCTGCCGGCGACGGCGTCGCCCGCGTCTCGGGGCTGCCCGGCGCGGCGGCGAGCGAACTGCTGGAGTTCCCGGGAGGACTCACCGGCGTCGCCCTCAACCTCGACGAGGATTCGATCGGTGCCGTGATCATGGGCGATTCGGCTGCCATCGAGGAAGGCGACGAGGTCCGTTCCACCGGTCGGGTGCTCGAGGTCCCGGTGGGTGACGGCCTGCTGGGGCGAGTGGTCGATGCTCTGGGAAACCCGCTCGACGGCAAGGGCCCGATCGAATCCACCGAGACCCGGCTCCTCGAGACCCAGGCGCCCTCGGTGGTGCAACGGCAGCCTGTGAACGAGCCGCTGCAGACGGGCATCAAGGCGATCGACGCCATGACGCCGATCGGTCGCGGTCAGCGCCAGCTCATCATCGGCGATCGCCAGACCGGCAAGACCGCCATCGTGGTGGATACGATCATCAACCAGGCCGGCAAGGGCGTGAAGTGCATCTACGTCGCCATTGGCCAGAAGTCGTCGACCGTCGCCGAGGTGCAGGACATCCTCGAGCAGGCCGGCGCCATGGAGTACACGGTGATCGTCAACGCCCCAGCGTCATCGGCTGCCGCCCTCCAGATGTACGCACCCTATGCGGGGTCGGCCATGGGGCAGTACTGGATGTACAACGGTGAGCACGCCCTTGCGGTCTTCGACGACCTCTCGAAGCAGGCGGTGGCGTACCGTGAGATCTCGCTGCTGCTGCGCCGCCCGCCGGGCCGAGAGGCCTACCCGGGCGACGTCTTCTACCTTCACAGCAGGCTGCTGGAGCGCTGTGCCAAGCTCTCGGACGAGCTGGGCGGTGGGTCGCTCACCGGGCTGCCCATCATCGAGACGAAGGCCGGCGACGTCTCCGCCTACATCCCGACCAACGTCATCTCGATCACCGACGGCCAGATCTTCCTGGAGACGGACCTCTTCTTCTCGGGGATCCGGCCCGCCATCAACGCCGGCATCTCCGTGTCCCGGGTGGGCGGCAGCGCCCAGATCAGGGCGATGAAGAAGGTCGCCGGACCGCTTCGGCTCAATCTCGCCCAGTTCCGTGAGCTGGAGGCGTTCGCCGAGTTCGGCTCCGAGCTGGATGCCGCGTCCCTCGCTCAGCTCGAGCGGGGACGCAGGGTGGTGGAGGTCCTCAAGCAGGGCCAGTATTCCCCGATCCCGGTCGAGGAGCAGGTGGTTGTCATCTTCGCCGTCACCGAAGGCCACTTCGACGACACGCCGGTGCCCAAGATCCACGAGATCGAGGGCGAGTTGCGCTCGTTCCTGCGATCTCGCTTCTCGGGACTACTGACGCAGATCGCCGACACGGGGGAGCTGCCCGAGGAGGAGCTGGCCGGCGCCATCGGGCAGTTCAGGGCAACGCAGCGCGATTCCGGCAGGAAGGGCTAGCTCCCATGGCCTCGGCTGAGCTTCGGCAGGTCCGGCGGCGCATCCGCAGCATCCAGTCGACGATGAAGATCACACGCGCCATGGAACTCATCGCCGCTTCCCGCATCGCCAGAGCGCAAGTGCGGGTGGCGGCCTCCGAACCGTACATCACCAAGATGACAGAGGTGATCCGCAACATCGCCGCCGCCTCCGGAGGGAATCTGCGTCACCCTCTCTTGGAGCGCCGCGAGGTGACCACCGTCGGCCTCGCCGTCGTCAGCTCCGATCGTGGCCTGGCGGGTGGCTACAACTCAGCGATCATCCGGCTTGCCGAGCGGGCACTGCTCGATCATCGCCACCAAGGCCGCGAGGTCCGCCTCTACCTCGTGGGCAGGAAGGCCCAGTCCTTCTTTCGGTACCGCCGCTATCCGATCGAGCGCACGTTCTTGACCGTCACCGACCAACCGACGTACGGCGACGCCCGCGCCATCAGCGAGATCCTGATCGACGAGTACGAGGAAGGCCGGGTCGACGCCGTGGAGGCGTACACGACCCGGTACGTCTCGGCGCTCACCCAGACGCCGGTGCGCTGGCCGCTGCTTCCGATCGAGCCCCCGGACATGATGACCGGTGCAGATGACGCCACCATCATCGACTATACCTTCGAGCCGACTCCGCAGGAGATCCTGGGCCGGCTCCTGCCCCGCTACCTGGAGGGGAGCGTCTTCGGGGTGCTTCTCGAGGCATCCGCCTCCGAGCACGCCGCCAGGCGGCGCGCCATGAAGGCGGCCACCGAGAACGCGGATGACCTCACCGGGCTGCTCACCCGGCAGGCCAACCAGGCCCGCCAGGCGGAGATCACCACGGAGATCTCCGAGATCGTGGGTGGCTCCGAAGCCCTGAGTCACGGTTGAGCGAGCATGCAACGACGACACACGAGAACCGACCACGGAGAAGACAAGTGACCACTACCAGCACCCTCCCTGCGGGCCGCATCGTCAAGGTGGCGGGTCCGGTTGTCGACGTGGAGTTCCCTGCGGACGCGCTTCCCGAGATCTCCTATGCGATCGTGATCGAGTTCGAGGTCGGCGGCGAGGCACGCTCGGTCATATCCGAAGTGGCCCAGCACCTCGGCGGCAACACCGTGAGGGCCATTGCCATGGCGCCCACCGATGGGCTCGTGCGGGGGACGCCGGTGCGCAACACCGGCCAACCGATCATGGTGCCGGTGGGTGACCAGACCCTGGGACACATCTTCAATGTATGGGGCCAGTCACTCGACGCTCCCGACGCCGAGTTCACCGGGGAATGGTGGCCGATTCACCGGCAACCGCCCGCATACGAGGACGTGGAGCCCAACAAGCAGATGTTCGAGACCGGGATCAAGGTCATCGACCTGCTCTGCCCATACGTGCGGGGCGGGAAGATCGGCCTCTTCGGCGGCGCCGGAGTCGGAAAGACGGTGCTCATTCAGGAGATGATCAACCGGGTCGCCACTCAGCACGGCGGTGTCTCGGTGTTCGCCGGGGTGGGGGAGCGAACCCGCGAGGGCAACGATCTCTTCCTCGACATGCAGGAATCGGGTGTCATCGAGAAGGCAACTCTGGTGTTCGGCCAGATGGACGAGCCGCCGGGGGTGCGGCTGCGAGTGGCGCTCGCGGCGCTCACGATGGCGGAGTACTTCCGCGACGTGCAGCGTTTGGACGTGCTGCTGTTCATCGACAACATCTTCCGGTTCACCCAGGCAGGCGCGGAGGTCTCGACCTTGCTCGGCCGTATGCCGTCGGCCGTGGGCTACCAGCCGACACTGGCCGGGGAGATGGGCGCTCTCCAGGAGCGCATCACCTCGCTCAAAGGCCGTTCCATCACATCCCTGCAGGCGATCTACGTGCCCGCCGATGACATCACCGACCCGGCGCCGCACACCGCCTTCTCCCACCTGGACGCCACGACGGTGCTGTCCCGGCCGCTGACGGCCCTCGGTCTCTACCCGGCGGTCGATCCGCTCGATTCGACCAGCCGGGCCCTCGACCCGCAGATCGTCGGCGACGAGCACTACGCGACCGCAACGCACGTGCAGCAGATCCTCCAGCGGTACAAGGACCTGCAGGACATCATCGCCATCCTCGGTATCGAGGAGCTGTCGGAGGAGGATCGTCTCACGGTCTCCCGGGCTCGTCGTATCCAGCGTTTTCTCTCGCAGCCGATGTTCGTCGCCGCCCAGTTCACCGGCCAGGACGGCGTCTACACACCGCTCGAGGAGACACTCTCGTCTTTCAAGGCTCTGATCGGCGGCGAGCTGGACCATCTGCCGGAGCAGGCTTTCTACATGGTCGGCGGTGCCGAGGACGTGCAGCGCCGGGCGAAGGAGATCGAGGCAGGCTGATGGGTGATCTTCCGCTGTTCCGCGTCGACGTCGTCACGCCGGACTCGGTTGTGTGGCAGGGCGACGCGGAGATGGTCGTTGCCCGCACCACGGAGGGCGAGATCGGGATCCTCGCTCATCACGAGCCGACGATGGCCGCGCTCGCCACCGGCGTGGTGGAGATTCACTGCGAAGACGGAACGACCATGGTGGGCATCCACGGGGGTTTCCTCCAGGTCTTCAGGAACCAGGTGACGCTGCTGACGGACCGCGCCGAGATCGGCGCCGGTCGCAGAGCTGTCGCCCGTCGGGCCGAGCAGCTCTGAGAGGCGGCGAGGGCCCGAGCCGGTCTGTCCTGCCCAGGATGGAGGGCGGTGCCGATCCGACCCTCAGGAGGCCTTCCCCGGAATCCCGTTGACGGAGCGCGCAAAGGCGTCGATTTGTGTCGGGAGGTCGTGCTTCACTGCGTCCGCCACGAGCGGGAAGAGGAGCGTGGAGAGGATGCCGACAGATTGGATCGTCAGGGCCACGGTGAGCCGTGTCGTGGCGCCGGGCTCTGCGGCGAGCTCGGCGACGAGCTCGCCGGATACCTCGTTCCCGTCGAATCGGAGTCGTATCAAGCGGTCGCTCGCCGATTCCACGGTCGTGGCCGAGCCCAGGTAGCTCTTGGGGCCGACCGCCGCCCTCCAACGGAAGGAACGGAGCTGTCCTTGCTCGTCGTGGACCGGGTCCCACACTTCTTCGATGGGCCCGATGCCGGTCCACGCCGCAGCGTCCTGGAGCCGGTTCCACACCGCGGCAACAGGTGCCGCGGCCACGGTCCGGTGGCTGAAAGTGGACTTGGGCATTGGTGACGGGAGCATAGTGGGCCGGCCGGCCGGGCCCCGGCAGGTGTGCTCAGCGCAGCGTGGCGGTATCCTGCTGCGGTTCATGCGAAGACGATTCCTGCTCTCGGTCCTGGCGAGCGATCTCGTTGCGCTGGCGCTTGCGTTCCTCGTTGCCGGGGTTACGGTCTTCGGCACCGCTCAGCCGTGGGCGGTGCGCCCGCAGCCCGGTGCTTCGTTGTGGCCGCTCATCGGCCTGATGAGCGGCGGCTTGCTGGTGGGCTCGTACCTCAGCCTCCGCATGTGGGCTCAGGGCGCTCCCCGTCCCTCGTACGGGCGGGCATTGACGATCCTCGGCTTCCAGGTCGCCTTCACGGCGGTGGGCGTGGTCCTGTTCCGTCCCTATTTCTCCCGTTCGTTCTTGGCGACCACGCTTGGGGTGTGGCTGGTGGCGGCTTTCCTGCACCGCCTCGTCCGCCGGCGCCGACCGTGGACGGAGGCGCTCTTGCTGATCACCTCGGAGAAGAGCCTCGTGGACGATCTGCGCAACACGGCACATGCCGCCGTGGTCGGGGTGTTCGATCCCTCGGATGAGCCGCCGAGCGAGCCGATCTTCGGGTGCACGCTGGTGCCCGACTTGCGGCCGGTCATGGCGGACCGCATGGCGCAGTACATCTCATCCTGGAATCTCGCCGGATATCCGGTGCGGGCGCTGTCGACCGTGTACGAGGAGCACACCGGCCGCCTTCCGATGGTGCACCTCGCCGAGGGGTGGGAGTTGTCGACGCCGGTGTCGCGCAACGAGTACGCCGGGTTGAAGCGAGGCATCGACGTGGTGCTCGTGATCGCGACTGCGCCGCTGTGGATCGTGCTCGCCGCCCTGCTGTGGCTGGTGGTGCGGCTCGATTCGCGCGGGCCTGCCATCTATCGGCAGGAGCGGCTGGGACGCAGCGGCGAGATCTTCACCCTCTACAAGTTCCGCACGATGGTGAACGACGCCGAGGTCGACGGCCCGCAGTTCGCCACCATCGGCGACGCCCGCCTGACACGGGCCGGCCGCTGGCTGCGGCGGTTCCGCATCGACGAGATCCCGCAGCTCTGGAACGTCGTGAAGGGCGAAGTGAGCCTGGTGGGCCCGCGTCCTGAGCGGCCGGTGTTCACCGAGCAGTACGAGCGCTCCATCCCGTTCTACGGCTACCGCCATCTCGTCCGCCCCGGTGTTACCGGATGGGCGCAGGTGAATTTCGGCTACGCCGACAACGAGCGTGACACCATCGAGAAGCTCACCTACGACCTGTACTACATCAAGCACATGTCCCCTTGGCTCGACCTTCAGATCCTCGGCCGCAGCATGTGGACGATGCTGAGCGGGTTCGGGGCCCAGTAGGGGGCTCGGCCTTCTTCTCGTCGTTCCCCTGGGATCAGGGGGGGACAGGCGAGGCGCCACCGAAGGAGGCGGCGCCACCGAAGGTGGCGTTCGAGCCGAGGGGTGTCGCCGGGCTACGCCAGAAGGCACCCTCCCCGAGTCGTTCGCCGCCTGCGGCGGCGCCTCGACGACGCCTCCGCCTTCGGCGGAGGAAACCTCCCTGAGGTACAGGGAGGCGCCGCCGTCAGGTGTCGTAGCGTCCCCGCCACAGGCGCCAGCGGATGCGAGCGAGGTCCCACAGCACCCGCAGGTAGGACGACGTGGTGACGCGGCTGTCCTCCTTGTGCTGCCAGGCGACGGGCAACTCGACGATGCGGAAGCCGCGGCGGCGGGCGATGGCGAGAGCCTCCACGTCGAAGAGCCATCCGTCGATGGTGCAGCGCTCGAACACCTCGGTGGCGGCCTCGTCGCTGAAGAGCTTGAAGCCGCGCTGGGTGTCCTTGATGCCGGGCAACGCCACGATCCGGATGAGCAGATTGGCGATCCTCCCCGCGATGGTTCGGAAGCGGGACTGCGGGACGACCTCGTGCTCGTCGCGCAGCCCGATCGAGCCGATGACGACGGCGTCGCCGGTGGTGGCGGCGTGGTCGACGAAGCGGCCGATCTCAGTGAGTGCGGTCGAGCCGTCGGCGTCCATGAACAAGCGCAGCTTCCCGGTAGCGGCGAGCATGCCCTGCCGCACCGCATGCCCCTTCCCGCGGTTGGGGGCGTAGGCGATCACCCGGGCGTCGGCGTAGCCGGCGAGATGCCGTTCCGCCACCTCGGCGGTGGCGTCGCCCGATCCGTCGTCGACCACGATCACCTCGGTGTGCAGGCCGATGCCGGCGAGTGCCGGTTGCAGCTCGTCGAGGGTCGGGCCGAGCCGATCGGCCTCGTTGTAGGCGGGAATCACGATGCTGAGGTCGGGCCCGGTCACGGCGTGGCCTCGGTGACGCGGTAGATCTCGGCGTCGCCGATACGATCGGACTCGGCGTCGATCTCGACGAACGGGGACCCGCTGGTGGCCGACAGGTACTCTTCGAGGTGCTCACCGGTCGGCTGCCGCTTGCCGTTGTCGAAGAGCAGGACGTAGCGGTCGGGGGCCGGTGCGAACTGGGCCGGCTGGGACGCCCAGCCAAAGGTCGTTGTGGCACAGCCCGAGTACCAGGTGATCTGGGGTGTGTAGCTCGTCGCAACCGAGCACGATCCGGGTGAGGCATCGTCGATGGCGGCGGCGGCGTCGACCAGCACTTGGCGATGGACGGCGAGGTCGTCGAGGTTGCCGTCGATGGTGTGGAAGCTGACCGCGAACTGGAGGGCGACGAGGCCCACGACGACGACCAGGCAGATGGTCGTGATCGGGTGGGGAAGCCAGCGGGCCATGCGCAGCAGCGTGTGACTGCCCAGCAGCGTCAGCAGCATGACGCTGAGGAAGACGTAGCGCTCCTCGGCGTGCACGGTGATCCCGCCGGCGACGATCATCAGCCACGCCGCAAGACCGACGAAGAGCACCCGGCGGCTCTCGCTCGTCAGGGACCGCCGGAGTATCGAGCGGGCGGCCACCACGACCAGCAGGATCGTGCCGGTGATCATCACGGTTCCGACCAGGTCGCCGGCGAGGTCGCCGGGCAACCAGCGCAGATAGGTGAGGAAGCCCTCCCCGAGGTATTCGCGTCCGGCCGCCTCGTTGGCGCGGGTGAGGATCCCGAAGACCGAGCCCGTCTCGGCGAGCGCCGTGACGGCATGGGGTATCAGCAGCGCGATGAAGATCCCGCCGGTGAGCGTGATCTGTCGCCACCCGTCTCGGGTCGCCCGCCACCACAGGGCGGCGGCGACCACGCAAATCATCAGCAGCGAGGTGACGGCGCCGTAGCGCAGGTAGAAGGCGGCGGCGGCGAGCGGAGCGGCCCACACGACGGACCATCCCCGTCCCTGGCTGCGATCGAGGAAATGCCACACGATCCCCATCACGAGCACGAGCAGGGCCGCGGCGGCCACGTCATTGAGGAACTCGGGGGCGCGGCGCACGAAATCGGGGGCGCCCACGAACAGGCCGGCGGCCAGCAGCCCGGCGGCGGGACTGAAGACCGATCGCCCGAAGAACCACAACCCGCCGAGAGCCAGGGCCGACGAGACGACCCCGAAGCTCCGCAGCACGGCCTCGGAATCCCCGAGGTGGAGCAGTGCCCAGCCCACCACCGGCATCCCGATGGGCCGGTAGATCTCGAAGCCGGAAGCAGGGGTGCCTTCCAGCCACGACCTGGCCTTGACCGCGTACACCGCCTCGTCGTGGCCGAGTGGCCCGTTGCTCACGAGGAGGGCGATCCCAGCGACCGCCACGGCGCCGAGGGCGGCGGAGAGCACCCAGAAGAGCTTCGAGGTGGCCGTGCCGGGCAGTTGCGGTTGGAACGGCTCCTCCGGGAGGCGAGCCGCGAGCCAGTCGATCGCCCGGGCCACCGGATCGCCGATCGCCGGTCGCAGCACCATCCAGGCGACGAGCAGGCCGAGCGTCACCGCCAGGCCGATCAACTGGAGCCTGCCGATGTCGGACGGCCGGAAGGCATCGGGGGCGACGATGGCGGCGGCGATGACGACCAACGTCAGGGGCACGGTGAACCCGAGTCCGCTCGCCTCGGGCGCGGCGTGCTCAGTCCGGGCGTGGTGTCTGACGGATGAGATCAGCGCCGCGGTCACGACGGCGGCGCCGACGGCGGCGACGCCGAGCAGAGGCAGGCGCTGCTGCCGGCCGGCGAGCACGAGGACGACGTGGCCGGCCAAGGCGAGAGCCAGCACCGCGGTCGCCGTCAAGGCGGCGGCTGCGATGAGACGACGGCGATGCACGTGGAGGCCTCCGGTCGCGGCGGACGGCAGGGAGTCTATTCCGTGCCGTCCGGTCGGATGTCTATGACGCGAGGTCGCTGGCGCGGTGGATGAAGGCGGCCATCTGGCCCCGGGTGACGTTGTCGTCGGGGCAGAAGTGGTTGTTGGTGGGTGGGTTGCAGCCGCGGGTGATGCCGGCGGTGGCGAGCTTGGCGATGTCGGTCTCGAAGATCGAGCCGTTGTCGTCGATGAAGGCCACCTTGCTGTCGATGGCGGTGAGGTTGAGGGCCCGCACCAGGAACGCTGCCATCTGTCCGCGGGTGACGACGTTGTCGGGGCAGAAGT
>CAZMSN010000031.1:0-24422 GCA_964569015.1 uncultured Acidimicrobiaceae bacterium
GTTTCGTCGACGACGACGACTCGATCTTCGAAGCCGACATCGCAAAGTTGGCGACCGCTGGTATCACCCGGGGCTGTAACCCGCCGACCAATGACCGGTTCTGCCCCGAGAACCCGGTGACGAGAGGTCAGATGGCGGCGTTCCTCCACCGCGCCCTCGGCCCCTGACACACCCTTCTGCTTCTCGTCCCCCTGGTATCAAGCGACATCGGGACAGTCACCAAAGCACCCTCCCCGGATCGAACGCCACCTTTGGTGGCGCCTCTTCGACCCTCCCTGCGATACAGGGAGGGTGAAGCCACACCGACCTCGGCGAAGAACGCGAAAACACGCAGTCCGACTGCTACGGTTTCGCTCGAGGAGGTCCCGGTGGCGACGAGCACCGCCAGCTTCGGCGCCGGCAAGCGCGAGAGCCACGACGCATCGGCGTTCTATTCCCGGCGCATGACCGATCCGACCCCAAGGCTCCAGGAGACGGGGTTGGTCCAGGATGCCCCCGTCGATGTCCTCGACACCCTCTACTGCCAATCGTCGGAGTCGATGGACCAGCTTCCCGACGCCTCGGTTGCTCTCATGGTCACGTCGCCTCCCTACAACGTCGGGAAGGACTACGACCACGACCTGAGCCTCGACGAGTACCTCGGTTTGCTCAGACGCGTCTTCGGCGAGAGCTACCGGGTCCTCGAGGCAGGCGGAAGAGCGGCGGTGAACGTCGCCAATCTCGGCCGCAAGCCTTACCTACCGCTCAATCACCACGTCGCTCGCCTTCTCACGGAGATCGGATTCATGCTCCGCGGTGAGATCATCTGGCAGAAGGCGCGCAGCGCCGGCGGATCCTGCGCCTGGGGCTCGTGGCAGTCGGCCAAGAACCCGACGCTACGCGACGTGCACGAGTATGTCGTCGTGGCGTGCAAGGAATCCTTCCGCCGCTTGCGGAGCGGCGACGACTCGATCTCACGAGACGAGTTCCTCGAAGCCACCACCTCACTGTGGGACATCGCTCCCGAGTCGGCCCGCAGGGTCGGACACCCGGCACCCTTCCCGGTCGAGCTGCCGCGCCGCCTCATCGAGCTGTACACCTTCGAGGGTGATCTCGTGCTGGATCCCTTCGTCGGCGCCGGCTCGACCGCAGTGGCCGCCGTTGAGACCAGACGCCACTACGTGGGATACGACGTCAATCCCGACTACCTCCGCCTCGCCGAGCAGCGCATCGCCGCGGCGCACGGCTGAATCGCCCCCACGCCCGGGAACGAGCCCACGGAGATCCGGTTTCGACACCCCTGAGGAGCGGCTTCAGTCGACCCCCACCTCGACCGTGTCGTAGCTGTCGAGGCCCATCGCTTCACGCGAATGCTCGAGTCGCTCCTGCGGCGTCATCCCCGCCCGGCGGAGCAAGACGTACCCCACAACGCCGGCAACAGCCGATCCCATGAAGATGCCGATCTTGGCGGCGTCTCCCAAGGCCTCGGCTTCGAAAGCCAGCTCGGTCACGAACAGCGAGACGGTGAAGCCGATGCCGGCGAGCGCCCCGAGGCCAACGATCTGACTCCATCCGGTCCTCTTCGGGAGCTTCCCCAATCCGAACCGCACCGCGAGCCACGTTGCGATCGTGATGCCGACAAGCTTGCCGGCCAGCAGGCCGAATCCAACTCCGAGAGCGATCGGCGACCTGATCGCCGCGCCGATGCCGGACTCGAAATCGACGAAACGCACCCCGGCATTGGCGAGCGCGAACAGCGGAACCACGACGAACGACGACCAAGGAAGCAGCATGTGCTCGAGCCGATCCAGCGGCGCCACTGACTCTCGCGCCACGGCCGCCAATTCCAGGGCGTCGTGATCGAGCCGCTCGCGCCGCTGTGGCGAGGCGGCATTCATCTGGTAGCGATCGAGGACGACACGCGAGCGCCGGTAGAAATCGTCGTCCCGGTAGAGAGGACGCGCCGGGGTCATCACCCCCAGCGCCACCCCGGCGAGGGTGGCGTGCACTCCGGACTCGAAGATGAAGAACCACACGATCACCCCCACCAGCACGTAGAACGGGATCGACCGGATGTTCACCCTCTGCGCCACGAGAATGAGCGCCAGGCCGACGAGGCCAGCGCCGAGCCAGCCCAGTGCCAGATCCGATGTGTAGAAGACGGCGATGACCGTGATGGCGCCGATGTCGTCGGCGATCGCCAATGCCAGCAGGAACAGCTTGGCGCCGATCGAGACCCGAGACCCGAGCAGAGAGAGCACACCCACCGAGAAAGCGATGTCGGTAGCCATCGGGATCGCCCATCCCTGCGAGGCCTCACCGCCGCTGCCGGCCACGAAGGCCGTGTAGATCAGCGCCGGCACGATCATCCCCCCCAGGGCGGCGATGGCAGGAAGCGCCGCCTTCTTCGGGTCGCGCAGCTCTCCGACCACCAGCTCCCGCTTGATCTCGAGCCCAACAACGAAGAAGAAGATCACCATCAGTGCATCGTTCACGAGATCCTTCAGACTCTCGGCGAACTCGAACGGTCCGACGTCGATGGCGAGGTGGGTCTCCCAGAACTCCCGATAGGTCTCGCCGAAGGGAGCGTTCGCCCAGGCGAGGGCGAGCAGCGCCGCCGCCAGCAGAACCATGCCCGATGCCGCCTCGATGCGGGTGAAACGCATCAACGGCCGGATGAAGGCGCGCGGGATCCCTCGATCCGAGTTGATCCAGGTTTGGTGCACTCTCTCCGGCTCTGAATCCACGCGGCGCTCCTGACGCACAGCACGCCACGCTACTCGCAATCCGGAAGATCACAGGCATCGTCACCGCCGGCGACTCCTCCTCCGCAGCGACCAGCCACCGGGCCGGATTCTCGCCTGCTTCTCACAGCCGACGGACGCCCCTGTCGCTACCATCGCCGCTCAGACCGCTGACCGGGGTGTACTCGTGGTTCCATCGATCCTCTCCGTTCTCGTCGGGCTCGTCCTCCTGATGGGCGCGGCCGACCGGTTCGTGCTGGCCGCGGTCCGCATGTCCCGAGCGCTCGGCATCTCGGCCGTGTTGATCGGGGCCCTGGTGGTGGGCCTCGGGACATCGATCCCCGAGTTGCTCGTGTCGACCCTCGCGTCGCGGGCAGGCGAACTCGACGTGGCGATGGCAAACATCGTCGGCTCCAACACCGCCAATGTCACCCTCGTGCTCGGCGCGGCGGCCCTGGTGGGCCCGGTGATGACGCGAACGCGCATCCTCCGGCGCGAGGGCGTCCTCATGCTGGTGGCAGTCTGCGTTCTCGCCGTCATGCTCAGCGATGGTCAGATCGGTCGTCCAGAGGGCATGGCGCTCCTGATCGGTCTGGTGGTGGCACTGGCGCTACTGGTGATTTGGTCGGCTCAACCGGAGAGTTCGGACGCGGCGCTTCCGGTGCAGGAAGAAGAAAGCGAGATCATCTTGTGGGCAGAGGCGCTGATCGGAGTCGTCTCACTCGTGCTCACCGTGTTCGCCGCCGATCTGCTCCTCGGCGGCTCACTCGATCTCGGCGAGCGCTTCGGGCTCGCACCTGCGTTCCTCGGTGTCCTTCTCGGAATCGGGACCAGCCTCCCGGAGCTGGCCACGACGCTGGCCGCGGTGCGTCGTCACCAGTCGGATCTCATCGTCGGCAACGTATTGGGGTCGAACCTCTTCAACTCGCTCGCCGTTGCCGGCACGGTCGGGGTGGTCGGCCCCGGCCTGCTCACAGACCTGTCGGTGCCCGCCCTGGTGGCGATGCTGGCCGCCGCCCTCGTCGCCGGCGCCTTCGCACACAGCGGCGAACGATTGGTGCGTTTCGAGGGAGCGATCCTGCTCGTCGTCTTCGCCGGCTTCACCCTGATGAACTACTGACGGGCGCCAGCCGAGGATTCGTTCGCATGCTCGCAACGCGATCCAAGCTCTCGAACCTCGACGAGCGACGCCTTCGATCACTCGACCTCCGGACCCACCGGCGACACTCACAATCCGTGCCCTGCCTCTTCCCCGGTCGATGAGACACCCGATTCGTCGTATCCTCGGGTCATGAGCACCGAGAACCCCATGAAACAGGACGGGCCGCTCCGGCCACAAGTCGTCGACGTGGAGAACGGAGACCAGGAGCCCGAGCCTGAAGACGGCACCTTCATCACCGAGCCCTCCAAGCTGATTCGTATCGCATCGATGACACGGGCAATGCTCGAGGAGGTTCGTCATGCGCCACTCGACGAGGCCGGCCGTGGCCGGTTGCTCGACATCTACGCGAGCTCCCTCGATCAGCTACGCGACACGCTCAGCGACGACCTGAAAGAGGAACTCGCCTCGATCTTCCATCCCCTCCAACGGGAGACGACATCTGAGTCGGAGCTGCGGATCGTCCAGGCACAACTCGTCGGGTGGCTCGAAGGCCTGTTCCACGGGATCCAGGCTTCGCTGTTCACCCAGCAAGCGGCGATGGCAGCCCAGCTCGAGGAAATGCGCCGCCGGCGCGCCCTCGAAGCGGCCACCGAGGGCGGCTACCCGCCCGGTCAGTACCTCTGAGAGCGGGCGGATCATTCGGCCACGACGTTGCGGACGGTGCGCCTCCGACGATTCGCCCTGTGGATAACCTCGTCACCGGCCAGGATCCAAATTGCAGAAATCGCTTGACCTCAGGGCAAATGGGAGGCACTATCCATGCCTCCCCAACAAATGCGAGGGAATACAGCGCGCACGGGGCGTGTTGAGACTCGGATTGCCCAAAGGGGGTGTGAAGAACCGTGATGGCACTCAGCGACATGCTGTGGGAGCCCGAAGAGGGGTGGCGCGCCGACGCCGCCTGCTCGGGAGCCGACGCCAGCCTCTTCTTCCCATGCGGAGAGGACGAGGCTCTGGCTCAGGCTGCCAAGGCGGTCTGTGCCGTCTGTCCCGTTCGGGAGGAATGCCTCCAGTACGCGCTCGCCACCAACCAGTCCGAGGGTGTCTGGGGTGGCATGAGCGCCGGTGACCGGCGCCGCCTGCGCCGACGCCTCCGCGACCGCGAGCGCCGGGCAAGCTAGCCCGACCGTCGACCACCGGCCGTTCAACTCACGATTTGGTGACCGTCACGCGCTCGATGACGCAGTCTTCGACCGGTCGCTCACCACGACGCTTGACGGCGGCGATGGCGTCAACGGCCTCGAGACCACCGGTGACGTTCCCAAAGATCGTGTAGGCGTGCGGAAGGCCGATGTCGGCCAGGCAGATGAAGAACTGGCTGCCGTTGGTGTTGGGACCGGCATTGGCCATAGCAACGGTGCCCCGGGCGTAGACACCCTCGTCCTCGAGTTCGTCGCGAAATCGGTATCCGGGTCCTCCGGTGCCGGTGCCGGTCGGGTCTCCGCCCTGGATCACGAAACCGGGAACAACGCGGTGGAAGATAACGCCGTCGAAGAAGCCCTCGCTTGCGAGGAACAGCCAGTTGTTGACCGTGATCGGCGAACGAGAGACATCAAAGGCGATCTCGATATCGCCGTGATTGGTGTGCAGTGTCGCCCCGTGGGACTTGGCGAGATCGATGGTCATCTCAGGTGGTGAGGGGTACTTGCCGGCCGTGGAGCCCGCCTTTCGTTGCAGCATCGGGGCGACTCTAGGGGCTCACGAGGGCCAATCCCGAGTTGGTCGATCCGGACCAGTGCCGTCAACGAGCCGGATCGGCCCGCCGAGACCTGGCAAGGGACCGCTGTCAGAGGCGGCGTCGGCGGCGCGATCCGCCAAGACGGGATCGGGACCCAGCCCGGCGCGGGACCATCTCGGGATCCGGCTCCCACGACGTCAGGTCGGCGAGTCGCTCGTCATTGGAGAACATCTTGACGATCGGCACATTGAGCCCTGCCTGCCGCTGGATGCGGATGACCTCGTTCACCTGGTCCCATTCGACCAACGTCACCACCAGGCCCGATTCGCCGGCGCGGGCGGTACGCCCGGAGCGATGTAGATAGGTCTTCGGATCGTCGGGCGGGTCGTAGTGAATCACGATGTCGACGTTGTCGATATCCAGGCCTCGGGCAGCAACGTTGGTGGCAACGAGCACCGGCGCCTTACCGTCGGCGAACGCATTCAGCGACTTCTCCCGGTGACGCTGTTGAAGGTCACCATGGAGCGCCCGCGCCGTCACACCCTCTTCCTGGAGTGCGTTGGCGACCCGATCACACCCGGCCTTGGTGCGCACGAACATCAGGGTGCGCCCGGCGCTGTCGGCGATGGCGGCAGCTACCCGGACCTTGTCCATGTGATGCACCTTGAGGAACCGGTGCTCCATGGTGTCGATGGTCTCGGTGGCCGACACCACCTCGTGGCGCACGGGATCGTTCATGTAGCTGTTGACGAGCGTGCCCACCTGCCCGTCCAGCGTCGCCGAGAACAACGACGTCTGCCTCGTATCGGGAACCTCGCGCATGATGCGGCGCACCTGGGGCAGGAATCCCATATCGGCCATCTGGTCGGCCTCGTCGATGGTCACCATCTCGACGGCGCCCAGCCGCACCTTGCGCCGCTCCATCAGGTCGATCAGCCGGCCCGGCGTGGCGATGACGATCTCGGCGCCGGTGTTGAGGACGTCGATCTGCTGCTTCATGGGAGATCCACCGTATACCGCCACCTGGCGGAGGCCTCGCAGCCCGACCAGCGGCCGCATCACCTCGGCCACCTGCACCGCCAGCTCGCGAGTCGGCACCAGCACGAGTGCCCGCGGCTCCGCGGGCGCGGCACGACCGAGCCGTTGTGCCATCGGTAGGCCGAACGCCAGCGTCTTGCCCGAGCCCGTCTGGGCCATGCCGCACACGTCACGCCCTTCGAGAGCGTCGGGGATGACGAGGAGCTGGATGGGGAACGGGCTGTCAATCCCCTGCCGGGTCAGCTCGTCACAGAGATCGTCGGCAACGCCCAGCTCGGGGAAGCCGGCAACGGCCGTCGCGGTCGATGCAGTGATGGATTCGGTCGGCGCGCTCGTCAAGCGATGGTTCCTCATCAGAAGGAAACGAGGTGGGCGGCGGGACAGGGGAGGCGCCGCCTCTGACAACACGATAGCGTCGCTCGATCTGCAACCGGGCCGTTTGCCCTTCGCGCCGCCTCACCTGCGGGATTCCAGCTCCGCATTCAGCTCTGCCCCGACCAGCACGATGAACCCGGAGAGGAAGAACCACAGCAGCAACACGATCACCCCGCCCAGCGTGCCGTAGGTGGGGTTGAATCGGGTCGCGCTATTGGCATAGAAGGAGAACCCCACCGTGGCGAGGACCCACGTCACCGCCGCTGCCAGGGCCCCCACCGAGATCCAGGGCGACTCCCGGGCGGGCCGGTTGGGAGCGATCTTGTACAACAGGCCGAGCCCGACCACGACCGTGAGGAAGATGGCAGGCCACCGCCCCAGCTCGATGAGGCGCAGCACCTCGCTACGAGCTCCCAGCGCCTCGAACAGGTCGGGGAGGAAGGTCACCAAGGACGCGGTCATGACAACGAAGACCACCATGCCGAGCGTCAGTGCGAGCGCGGTCCCACGCAGCACCAGGAACGGCCGGTTCTCCTCGGTGTCATAGGCGATGTCGACCCCCACGATGAGCGACTTGGCGCCCGCCGATGCCGACCAGAGGGCGCCGGCGATGCCCAGCACCGAGGCGAATCCCAGCCCGGCATCTGAGGAATGCACGATGGCCGTGAGCTGCTTCTCCACCAGGCTTCCCATTTCGGCTGAGAGCACGGAGGTGATGCTCTCGATGTGCCTCGCCAGCTGCTCGGGATCCAGCACCAGGCCGTAGATCGACACCGCGGCGATGGCCGCCGGAAAGACCGCCAGGAAGGCGTAGTAGGAGAGGCTCCCGGCGATCATCGGCATGTTGTGCTCCCGGATTCGCCTCACCACCGCCCCGGCGATGGATCGGACCCGGCGCATCCTCGCCTCCCTCGCCGTGACAATCGGGAGGGGAGCCTCTCCGGCAGGCGGCCTCGGATCGGCTTCTGGGGCCTTCTTGCGCAGCGCTCCGACGGCGGTCGCTATGGCGAGGGCGCCGAGCAGCCAGGAGAAGAGCCGCTTCACACCGGGTACCTCAGACGGCCGTGCCGGCGGCCCAGCAAGTACCCGGCGATGGCGAGGCCGGCCGCCGCGGTGGATGCGGTCGTCAGCCGTACCACCTTCTTGCGGGTTCGGCTGAACTCGACCACCGGCCAGCCCCGAGCCAAGGCCACACGGCCGAGTGCAGCGTCCGGGTTGACGGCGACCGGGTGCCCTACGAGGTCGAGCATGGGCAGGTCTCCCGCCGAGTCGCTGTAGGCATAGCAGAGATCGAGGTCGTAGCCTCGCTCCCGGCACAGCTTGGCGACCGCCTGCGCCTTGCCGGGCCCGTAGCAGAAGGGCTCCGCCAGCTCACCCGTGTAGACGCCGTCGATGACCTCGGCGACGGTGCCGATCCCCCCGGTCATCCCGAGCGCCTCGGCGAGCGGTTCGAGTATCTCGATGGGTGAGGCCGAGACGATGTAGGTGTCTCGCCCCGCCTCGTGGTGCAGGTCGATGAGGCCCTGCGATTCACGACGCACGTCATCGAGCAGCCGCGGCACCACCTGGTCGGCGAGCGCGTCCAGATCGGACCGACGGTGGCCCACAATGCGTGACAGGGTGGCATCCCTCACCTGCTCCGTCTTGTCGTCTGAGGCTCCGGAGAGACGGAAGACGACCGCGCTGGCGAGATCCTTGACGAGCTGACGGGTGGGAGCCATCCCGTTGCGCCATGCCACGAATCCGGCGACGTACAGTGACGAGCCACCGATGACGGTGCGGTCGAGATCGAAGAACGCGGCTCCGCGTGGCACAGCACCGGTCACGGCGCCTCCATCGCTGAGAGCGATCCGGCGATGCCTGCGACCGACGCCGGTTCGTGGGCGACGAGCTCGCCGGGACCAGCCACATCGATGAGGCATTCGACAACGAATCGCACATCCCACAGCGGGAAGCGGCAGCCGACCATGCCCCGAGGATAGGAGGAGACCGCAGAAGCAGCGAGGCCTCGCCGTGCCGAGTCGGAGAGATCCCGGACGAGCGGATGCCCCGACTCGCCCCTATGCGTCGCGAGAACGGAGAGCCGGACAGATCTCGAGGAACGTCGCGGCGTCGGCGACAACGGCAACCGATTCGACGATGGCTGCAGGAATCACGACGGTGGAGCCTTTCGCCATGGGGACATCGTCGAACTCGCCCAATGTGGAATGCAGGACCACCGACCCCGACGCTACGAGGACGATTCTGCATGCCGCCGCCTCGGAGCCGGCGAGAGAGATAGGATCGCCGGCCGGCCGGTGCTCGATGATGCGGTAGAAGTCCGTGTCGATCAGGAGACGCTTGCCCGAGGTGCCCGCCGGCGGCGCGGGGGCCTGCGCCGGTGGCTCGAGCAGCACGGAGCCGAGCCCGTCCGCGATGTGGATCTCCCGTGGTGGGCGCCCGTACTCGCTTCCCCAGTCGTACAGCCGGTAGGTGGTGTCGCTGGGCGTCTGGATCTCGGCGACCATGACACCGGCTCCGAGAGCGTGCACGGTCCCGGCCGAGATGTGGTGCACGTCACCCGGTATCGCCGGCTTGCGATCGAGCAGATCGAAGATCGTTCCGCTGTTGCAGGCTGCCGCCAGATCCTCGTGAGTAACACCGGGGGACACGCCGTTGAACAGGAAGCTGCCGGGATCCGCTTCGAGCACATACCACGATTCGGTCTTGCTGACCGCCGGCGGGTGAGCCGCCGCGTATACCTCGTTGGGATGCACCTGGACCGACAGATGCTCGCAAGCGTCGAGCAGCTTCACGAGAAGCGGAAAGCCCCCGGTCGCCGAGGGCCGTGCCGCGCCCAGCAGCGTTTCGCCACACTCCACCGCCAGGTCTCCCAGGGCACGCCCGGCGAGCGGCCCCGAGGCCACGACCGATCGGTCCTCGGGGAGATCGACTACTTCCCAACTCTCTCCGATCCGAGTCCCAGGGGGAAGATGCTTGCCGTAGCCGGCCAGCCGAACCCCGCCCCACACCCTCTCCTTGAGGATGGGCTCCAAGGAGAGCGGATACCGGCACTTCGTCATCGGGGCGACCAGGCCCTGACTCTCGGCGCCACGACGCGGGTCGCGATCCGGATGTGGCGTGCGGGATTGTCCGGGTGCCGGAGCCGCTCGAGCAGCAAATCCATGGCCTTCGTCCCGAGAGCCGACACGTCATAGCTGACGAGACCGATGGGTAGATCGGCACGGTTGGGGAGGTCATCAAAACCGACGATGTCCACAACGGCTGCAGCACGGGTCACCGCCCGGGCGACGCCGAGGGCGAGGAGGTTGTTGCCGGCGAACACCGCGGTGGGCGGGGTGGACCCGGCCAGCAGCCAGGCGGTTGTCGCTTCGGCGGCGTCGACGTCGTGGGTTCCCATGTGCACGTCGAGGTTGTCCGTCAGATTCGCCTCGATCATCGCCTGTTCGTAGCCGGCACGGCGCTCACGGGCAGTGGCGAGGTAGTCGTGGTCTCCGATGAAGGAGATCCGGCGGTGGCCTCGAGCGACGAGCCCTTCCACCGCCTCTTTCGTCCCGCCCCGATTGTCGATCGTCACCGAGTCGGCTTCCAGGTTCCTCGGGGGGCGGTCCACGAACACGATCCCGGTCCCCGCCTTGATGTCGTCGGCGAGGTGCGAGTGGTCCTCGTCGGCCGAGACGAGCAGCAATCCGTCGACCCGCCGCGCGAGCAGACCCTCGATGACCTCGCGCTCGCGTACCGGATCCTCGTCGGTGTTCACCATGATGATGAAGTACCCGGCGGCCCGGGCAACCCCGTCGACCGCCTTGGCGATCACACCGTAGAAGGGGTTCGATACGTCACCGATCGCAAGCCCGATCGACGCTGACCGCTGACCCGGGCGCAGGCTCCTGGCCACCTCGTTCCTCCGGTACCCCAGCTTGCGGACCGCGGCCCACACCTCCTCAGCGGTCTTCTCGCTCACCCCGGTCTTCTTCCCCACCACCCGGGATACCGTCATCACACTCACGCCCGCTTCGGCCGCTACGTCCCGCATCGTCGGGCCCCGCGTCGTCATCGCGTCCCCTCCCCGTTGCACCAGAGACTCATCGCCGAATGATCCTCCGTGGTGTGGACGTCGCCTGCCAGCACTTGCTGCCGGCAACGGCGCCGAACGATACCACTCGGGCTGGGTCGCCCCGAAAGGAGGCTCAAGTTAACGTTCCCAGGTGACGTTAACGTCCCTTGACGGGGTGTTGGTAACGATCCCCTATGCTCCCCCGACGAGGAAATGTTCCACACCATGACTGTCAAGAAGCGCAAGCTCCCAACGGGCATCGCCGTCCTCGATGTCGGAGGCACGTTCCTGAAGGCCGGCGTCATCAACAACGAACACGGCATCGTGACCGAGCCGATCGAGGCCAAGGCCGAGGCCCAGGCCGGAGCCGATTGGATCATCGGCACGATGGGAGACCTGCTGATGAAGGTCACCGAGGATGCCCGAAGCACCGGTCTCGACGTCTCCACCGCCGTGGTGTGCATTCCCGGGCCCTTCGACTACTGCACGGGCGTCTCGAAGATGTCTCACAAACTGACCGGCATCCACTCGGTCGATCTTCGCTCCTCCCTCCAATCGCGACTCGAGCTGGATGTCATCTTCCTCAACGATGCCGACGCCTTCGGCCGCGGCGTGTCGGTCCTGGACCACGATCTTCGCGGGCAAGTGGTCGCCATCACCCTGGGAACCGGAATTGGTTCTGCCTTCCTCGTCGACGGCGAGCTCACCACCGACGCCCCCGGTGTCCCGCCCGACGGCGAGATCTGGCTCACCCCGTTCCGCTCCGGCATCTTCGAGGACTACGTCTCCGCCGCCGCCATTGCACGCCGATACCACGAGATTGCCAAGGGACGAGAAGCGAGCGTCCGCGAGATCGCCGAACGGGCCCGAGCCGGCGATGAGGCCGCGGTCACCACGTTCCGGATCTTCGGCGAGCTCCTCGGAGAGGGCCTCGGGCTCTTCCTCGCAGACTTCTCACCCGATCGCATTGCGATCGGAGGCAAGATCGCGCGGGCCTGGGATCTTTTCAGCGATATCACGGTCGATGGCTATCGCCGGGCCACCTCGACCGACACACCGTTCATCAGCTACGCCGGCCGTCACGCCGCCATCATCGGCGCCGGGGATGCGGCGCTGGCCGGCAGAGCCGACTGCTGACCGAAGCCGGTACGGCCCAATCGGCCTCAGTGACTCGCCTCGCCTGAGTCGGGGTCGACCATCAACGACGACACGTCGACCGCCTCGAACGCCGATCCCGGGATGTTGTGCAGCGCGTGGAGGTCGTCGTTGTTCCAGCGCCCGTCGGGTGCCCCGGTGATGAACCAGGAGGAGCCGTTGTCGGCGAGGATCATCCCGTACTCCTTCATCGCCTGCAGGATCACCTGCACCTCGGGAGAGAACCCGGAGATGTCGAAGTCGCCCTTGAGCCGGAATCGCTGCCCCATCGGCGGGTAGTCGAGGCTGGTGATCGAAGAGGCGTCATGCCGGGCCGGCCAGACGTGCGCCTTCTGTGTCGACGGCGCCGTGAACCGGATGGCGTGGGTGATGCGGCCCGACGCCACTTCGTCGTAGCGGACGAGGAGTGGATACATAGGCAGGCCGGCGGCGTCGGCCGACGTCCACGTGTCCGGGCGCAGCTCGTTCGAGGTCAGATCGAACACCACGCCGACCTGGGCGTTCCACGAGCCGTCCGATTGCGGATAGGCCTTGCCGAGCTCGTAGAGCATGCAGTTCTCCGTGTCCACGACGAGCACGTGACGGTCGCCGGTGCTGTCGGGACCGCCCTCGATGGGCGCATCGGCCGGGACCGGGTAGGGGCCCGGGTCGCTCTCGCTGCCGTAGGCGGTGAAGTGGATGTCGACCAGCTCCTGGTCGCCCAGCACCTCGACGTAAGGAATGCCGATGGGACTGGTGCTCCCCGGGGGCCAGACTCCCGAGCCGAAGTCGGCATGCACGTAGGCGCTATTGCCGATGGCAGCGACGTACCGGTCGGAGCGAGCGTGCACGGGCAGGTCGTCCACCCGGCGATTCAGGATGTTGTCCGCGGGGAGGATCGTGCACCGCGGCGGCGGCGTGATCGCGGTCAATCCCAGGATGCGGGTGAGGAAAGTGGCCATCTCTGCCCTCGTCACCATCCGGCCGGGACAGTACAGGTCGTTCACAGGCGGATTGCAGCCGCGAGTGATTCCCGCCTCGGCGAGCGCCTCGATGTCGGCTTCGAACACCGAGCCGTCATCATCGGTGAACCGTCCGGGCGTCCCGGCCGGCAGCGACATGGCACGCACGATGAACGCTGCCATCTCTCCTCGCGTGACCTCGCGCTCCGGACAGAACATCGTGTTGTCGGGCGGGTTGCAGCCGTAGGTGATCCCGGCGTTGGCAATGCGATCGATGGCGTCTTCGAACTCCGACTCGTCGTCGTCGGTGAAACGGTCGCTGGGGCCGGCGGGGAGATCCAGCGCACGAACGATGAAGGCGGCCATCTCTCCTCGCGTCACGCCCCGATCAGGGCAGAAGCGATCGTTGACAGGGGGATTGCAGCCGCGAGTGATGCCTTCGAGCGCGATCGCCTCGATGGATCCCTCGTGGACACTCCCGTCGTCGTCGGCGAAGGTGCCACCCGGCTCGTACGGATCGGCCGACACAGAGGTGGCGACGGCAGCCAGCAGCAGGCCCGCGATCAGGACGGAGAAGGTGCGACGTGACATTGGCCCTCCCGTGATTGGCGATCTCGAAGAGTAACGACCTGCGCACCGCGTCACTCAGGATCACGGACCATCTGGTGGATCCCTCCGCTGCGGTGTGCTCGAAACGGCCGTATGCGCCGTGTCAGATCTTCCCGGTGACGTGAAGCAGGGCGAGCACGCCACAGGCGATCGCGGTGGCGACCTGGATGAACACGACGGCCCGGACTCTGGTGCGGTAGGCGCGGGCGTCGATCGGCTTCACCCCGTCCTCATCGTTCTCGTCGCCGTGCTGCCTGCGGCGAGGAGCGACGCTCTCGGCCTCCGCGATGGCGGCCCTCATGTCCTCCACGTCCCGGTGCCGATTGTCGACCCGCCTGCGACCTCCCGCACGGTCCTGGCCTTCGTCGAACTCTTCGGTGACCACGCGGCGGAGGTCCTCGAAGGCTCGGGCAACTCCGGGTCGGTCGGGGGCGAGGCCATCTCGCTGCGGCCCGGCGGTGCCTTCGATCTCGCGCATTCGTGCCGCCAGGTCGCTCTGGACACCTTCTCGTCGATCGGCGGGCGTGGGAACCGGAGAATCCTCACGGCCAGCGAGTTCCGCACGAACCTGGGGAGTGGTCGTCACTGAGGCCTGAGCCGCCGATTCCACGGCAGAGCTGGACGTCGAGGTGACGTTGGCGGGGTCGAGAAGCCGCTCCACCCTGGCCTGGAGAGCAGCGAGGTCGCCTCTCGATTCGCTCGCGTGGTCGTCGTCGAGATCACCCAGCCGCGGGTCATCGGGACCCCCGGCTCGGTCATCGCGTGTGCCGTCGGCTTCCTGCATGCAAGGACTCCGCGTGGATGACTCAGAATTCGTCGGCGCCTCGCTCGACCGTCTTGAGCAGACTCTGGCGAGAACGCGACAAACGGCCGGTGCGGGCCGCCGAAAACACAGCCTCCAACCCGACGTAGGATGGCACCCTTCGCAGAGAGGACGACGACTGTGAAACGACGCTCCGGGGCGATGGTGGTGTCGATCGCCGCATTGCTGCTGGCCGCCTGTAGCGGCGACGACGCCTCGACCACCTCGACGGAAGCGCCCGAAGCCGGCACGACCACCGCCGCCCCCGATGTCACTACGACCGCCCGCACCAACGGCGACGTCGCCCGGGCCGGAGACACGGTGGCGGTCCATTACATCGGCACTCTCGACAGCGGCGAGCAGTTCGATTCGTCGCGAGACCGCGAGCCGTTCGAGTTCATCCTCGGGGCCGAGCAGGTCATCGACGGGTTCGACGCCGCCGTCGACGGGATGGCGGTCGGCGAGACGGTGACGGTGCGGATCCCCGCTGAGGAGGCATACGGTCCCCACGATCCGGAGCTCGTGTTCACCATTCCCATCGAGGAGGCTCCCGAGGACGTGGCGGTCGGCGATCGCGTCCTGATCAGCGAAATCGCCGAGGCGGTGGTTACCGAGGTGACCGAAACCGAAGTGACCATCGACGCCAACCACCGCTTCGCCGGGCAGGCGCTCACCTTCGAGATCGAGCTGATCGAGATCAAGGGCTGACGCCGTGCCATCCGATCGGCTCCGGCGCAGACTCACGGTGGCCGGAGTCGTCCAGGGCGTCGGCTTTCGCCCCTTTGTGCACGGGCTGGCAACCGATCTCGGCCTCACCGGCATCGTCGGTAACGACAGCGGCTCGGTCTTCATCGAGGTCGAGGGCGATCCGGCCGCCGTCGAGGAGTTCCAGCTTCGCCTCCGCAATGACGCCCCGCCGCTCGCCCACATCGAGACCGTTGAGACCACCGATGTCGCGCCGGCAGGCGATGCCTCGTTCCGTATCGTGGCCAGCCGGGTGCGGGTAGGCGCCAACACGCTGATCTCGCCCGATGTCGCCACCTGCGACGCCTGCCTCGCCGAGCTGTTCGACCCGGAGAACCGGCGCTTCCGATACCCGTTCATCAACTGCACCGATTGCGGCCCCCGGTTCACCATCATCCGGGACGTACCGTACGACCGGCCTTCGACGACCATGGCGGGATTCGCCATGTGCGAGCGCTGCCTCCACGAGTATGAGGACCCTTCCGACCGCCGCTTCCACGCCCAGCCCAACGCCTGTGCCGTCTGTGGCCCGAGGCTCTGGCTCGAGCAGGCAGGATCAACCTCGCCCGCCGACCCGATCGCTGCCACCCGCCACCTCCTCGCCGGCGGCGCCATCGTCGCCGTCAAGGGCCTCGGCGGCTTCCACCTGGCGGCCTCCGCCACCGACGACCAGGTGCTACGAGAGCTGCGTGACCGCAAGGGACGGGTCGACAAGCCGCTCGCCGTCATGGTGCGCGACCTGGCGGCGGCGAACTCCGTCGCCATCGTGAGCCCCGCCGAGGCGACACTGCTACGGGGACACGAGCGGCCGATCGTGCTGCTGAGGAGACGGTCCGGTTCGCCGCTGTCGGACCTCGTGGCGCCCGGCAACGATTTTGTCGGCGTCATGCTCCCCTACACGCCAATCCACCATCTCCTCCTGGAGGACGGCGATCCGCTCGTGATGACGTCGGGGAATCTGTCGGAGGAGCCCATCGCCGCCGACAACGATGAAGCCCGCCGGCGTCTCGGTGACCTCGCTGATGCCTTCCTCCTCCACGACCGCCCCATCCACATCGCATGTGACGACTCGGTGGTGCGCCACTTCGCCGGGAGGGAGCTGCCGTTGCGCAGGTCGCGCGGCTACGCGCCGTTCCCGGTGCGGCTTCCGTTCGAGGTGCCTCCGACCCTGGCGGTCGGGGGAGAGTTGAAGGCGACGTTCTGCCTCGCCGCCGGGACCCACGCCTTCATGAGCCAGCACATCGGGGACATGGAGAACCTGGAGACGCTCGCCGCTTTCGAACGAGCCGTCGACCATTTCCGGACCATTTTCCGCGTCGAGCCGGAATGCTTCGTCGGCGACCGGCACCCGGCCTACCTGTCCACCCGGTGGGCCGAGCAGCACCACGGCGATCACCGCTGGGCCCAGGTCCAGCATCACCATGCCCACATCGCCTCGGTCACGGCGGAGAACGGCGTCGTCGAACCCGTGATCGGGTTCGCATTCGACGGCACCGGCTACGGCGATGACGGAGCGATCTGGGGAGGTGAGGTCCTCGTCGGAGGCCTCGACGGCTATGAGCGGGTCGCCCACCTCGGCTACGTACCACTGCCCGGCGGCGACGCCGCCATCCGCCGTCCCTACCGCACCGCGCTGGCACACCTGTGGGCGGCGGGGCTGCCATGGAACGAAGCCCTCCCGGCGGTGGCCGCCTGCCCGGCCGACGAGCGCAGGGTGCTCCGGCGTCAGCTCGAGCGTCGCATCAACACCGTTGACACGTCCAGCATGGGGAGACTGTTCGACGCGGTGGCGTCGCTGGCGGGGGTTCGCCACACGGTGACCTACGAGGCTCAGGCGGCGATGGAACTCGAGGCTCTCGAAGACGGGGACGGCGGTTGGTATCCGCTCGACCTCTCCGACGACGGGACGATCGACCCGGCGCCTCTCATCGCCGCAGTCGTGTCCGACGTGACCGCCGGTGTCGGCAAGGCGACGATCTCGGCACGCTTCCACGAAGGCGTAGCGCGCCTACTAGTAGAGTGCAGCCGACGGATTCGGGCCCGGACCGGCCTCGACACCGTGGCTCTGAGCGGAGGAGTGTTCCAGAACGTCCGACTTCTCGGAAGGGCCGACGAGCTTCTTCGAGACTCCGATTTTCGGGTCCTCACGCATCGGTTGGTACCCCCCAACGACGGGGGCTTGGCTTTGGGCCAGGTAGCGGCAGCCGCCGGGATGGACAGAGGAGTGTGAGCGCCCGATGTGTCTTGGCATACCCGGCAAGGTGATCGAGGTCTACGACCAGAGCGGGACCAAGATGGCCAAGGTCGATTTCGGCGGCATCACCAAAGAGGTCTGTGTGGCCTACGTCCCCGAGATCGAGGTCGGCGAGTACGCCATCGTCCACGTTGGCTTCGCCATCAGCAAGCTCGACGAGAAGGCCGCGCTGGAGACGCTGAGCCTCTTCGAGCAGATGGGCGTGCTCGCAGAGGAACTCGACACTGGGAGCTGACGAAGGTGAAGTACCTCAACGAGTTCCACGACCCCGACCTCGCCCGCAAGCTGATCGATGATCTGCACCGGATCACCACCCGCCCATGGGCGATCATGGAGATCTGCGGCGGGCAGACCCACTCGATCATCCGGTATGGCATCGATCAGCTCATCCCGGAGCAGATCGAGATGATCCACGGCCCGGGCTGCCCGGTGTGCGTGACCTCGCTGGAGTTGGTCGACAAGGCGCTGGCGATCGCCGCCCGCGCCGATGTGACGTTCTGCTCGTTCGGCGACATGCTGCGGGTCCCCGGCTCGGAGGCCGATCTGTTCGCTGTCAGGAGCCGCGGCGGCGACGTTCGGATCGTCTACTCGCCCCTCGACGCCGTGCGCATCGCCCAGGAGAATCCGGACCGGCAGGTGGTGTTCTTCGGCATCGGTTTCGAGACCACCGCCCCCGCCAACGCCATGGCGGTGCACCAGGCCAAGCGGCTCGGGCTGTCGAACTTCTCGATGCTGGTGTCGCACGTCCTGGTGCCGCCGGCGATCTCAGCGATCATGGACTCGCCGGCCGCCCGGGTGCAGGGCTTCCTGGCGGCGGGCCACGTCTGCAGCGTGATGGGCTACTGGGAGTACGAGCCGCTCGTCGACAAGTACCGGGTGCCGATCGTGGTCACCGGGTTCGAGCCGCTCGACGTGCTCGACGGCATCCGCCGCGCCATTGTGCAACTCGAAGCCGGACGTGCCGATCTCGAGAACGCCTATCCGCGGGCGGTGCGATACGAGGGCAACAAGCCGGCGCAGGAGATGCTGGCGGACGTGTTCGAGGTGACGGACAGGGCATGGCGCGGCATCGGCGTGATACCCCGCAGCGGATGGAAGCTCAGTGAGAGCTACCGCGACTTCGACGCCGAGATTCGCTTCCCGGTCGGCGACATCGAGACGCAGGAGTCGCCGCTGTGTCGCAGTGGTGAAGTGCTCCAAGGCCTCATCAAACCCAACGAGTGTGAGGCCTTCGGCACGCAATGCACCCCGCGCACGCCGCTCGGCGCCACCATGGTGTCGAGCGAGGGTGCCTGCGCCGCCTACTACCAGTACCGTCGCCTCGACGACTCGAAGGCCCCCGCCGATGAGTGACCCTTCACCGAATGTCGAGGGATGGACGTGCCCCCTGCCGCTGCGCGACTACCCCACCGTGGTACTGGGCCACGGCGGCGGCGGGAAGCTCTCGGCCGAGCTGATCAGGCACCTCTTCCTCCCGGCGTTCGCCAACGCCACGTTGGAGTGCCTCGGCGACTCGGCGGTGATCGACGTCGCCGGGAGCCGAGTGGCGTTCTCCACGGACAGCTTCGTCGTGCAACCACTGTTCTTCCCCGGCGGCAACATCGGTGAGCTCGCCGTCAACGGCACCGTCAACGACATCGCCATGAGCGGTGCCCAGCCGATGGTCATGTCGGCGGGCTTCATCCTCGAAGAGGGGATGCCGCTCGACCGGCTCGGCGTCATCGTCGAGTCGGCCGCGGCAGCCGCCCGTGCGGCCGGCGTCGAGCTGGTGACCGGCGACACGAAGGTCGTCGATCAGGGCCATGGTGATGGCGTCTACATCAACACCTCTGGTTTCGGCATCGTGCCCGACGGAGTCATGATCGGCCCCGATCGCGCCCGCCCCGGCGACGCGGTAATCGTCAGCGGCGACATCGGCGTGCACGGCATCGCCATCATGAGCGTGCGGGAAGGGATCGAGTTCGGCACCGTGGTCGAGAGCGACACCATGCCTCTCAACGGCCTGGTGGCGGCCATGTTGGAGGCATCTCACGATCTCCATGCGCTGCGGGATCCGACCCGAGGCGGCGTAGCCGCCACGCTCAACGAGATCGCCGAGGCATCGGGAGTCGGCATCGAGTACGAGGAGCGGCTCCTTCCCGTACCAGAAGCGGTGTCCTCCGCCTGCAGCCTCCTCGGCCTCGATCCGATTCACGCCGCCAACGAGGGCAAGCTCATCGCCATGATCCCCAGTGCTGCCACCGACGATGTGGTGTCGGCGATGCGTTCCCATCCCGCTGGCGCCGGAGCCACGGTGATCGGCCGTGTGGTCGAAGCCCACCCGGGTGTCGTTGTCGCCCGCACCGCCATCGGAGGAAGCCGCATCGTCGACACCCAAATGGCTCAGCAGCTCCCAAGGATCTGCTGATCCGATATCATGTCGTTTACATGACCGCCAGATCACCTAGAGTATCTCTTGGGAATGGGGAGGAGCAACTGTGACACAAGCTGAGGATTATCCGCCGGTTCTGGACACGACGTTGGTGGCCGAGCTGCTCGGCATGAACGTCCAGGTCGTGCGGCGCATGGCACGCGAGGGGACGATCCCGTCGTACCGCATCCCCGGTGGCCGGGCGTTCCGCTTCTTCCGCGACGAGGTTCTCGAGTGGCTGCACGGCTTCCCCGTCCACGAGACAGCCGAGGAGACCGCCGAAGAGACCGCGCCCAGCGACATCTGAGAAGACCGCATGACCTCCTGGTGGAGCGATCATCCCGATCTCGAGGGAGTTGCCCGCCGTGGCCGTGGCGAGATCCGGCACGAGGCCGAGGAGGTCGAGCACGACGCCGAGCACCTGCGGCGCCGGCAGCGATCGGTGATCGACGTGTGCTTCGAGTGGATGAGCCGCGGCGATCTGGTGACCATCGGAGTCGGAGATGCCGAATACCAGGGAAGGCTCGAAGTGGCGATCAACGATCTGGTGGTCCTGGCGACGTCCACATTGCGCGTTGCGATCGACACCGCCGCCATCCGTTTCGCCCGCAGTGATCGACCTAATGCCTTCGAGGGCACCAGCGGCGATCGGTCTGTGGCCTCGTTCCAGGCGTTCCTGGGGTCGTACGAGGTGGATCGGCAGCCGGTGCGGTTGCGTGATGCCGCCGGCTCTTTCGACGTCACCGGGATCATCCAAGCGACGACGCAGGATCACGTGAACCTGCAGGGTCCCGAAGCCAAGGAGTGGATCCTCACCCGCCGGTCCATCGCCTGCGCCCTGACCCAGATGGATGCGTAGGCCCGCATGTGTGTCCTCAATCGTCCGGTCCCCTGAGCCGATACCCTTCTATGCGCCGACTCGTGATCCTGCTGATCCTCCTGGCCATGCTCGCCGCCCCCGCCGCCGCCACCGCGCCCGATAGCGCCATCCTCGACGAGGATTTCGAGGACGGGGTCGATGTCTTCAACTCGAGTGCCTGGGGCATGCTCGAGCTGGAAACCGGGCATGAAGGCGCCGGCCTCCGTACGGTCATCCCCGCCGGCGAGCACTGGGGCGGAAGCGGCCACTGGTACTTCGAGGACCACGACCTTGCCGAGCCCGAGGAGCTCTACTTCCGCTACTACGTGCGCTTCCCGGAGGGCTTCTACATCGAACCGTTCAACCGGGGGAAGCTCCCGGGATTCGGCGGGCTCTACACGTACAACTGCCTCGGCAACCGGCCCTCCACCCCCGAAGAGCCGTGCTTCTCGGCGAGGATGCTGTTCTCCCGTACCTATCCGTCGTGCGGGCAACCGGGATACCCGGAAGGTCCCGACGACAAGACACTGATCGGGTACTACGTCTACCACCTCGACAGCCCGGAGACCCGAGGTGACATCTGGACCTGGGATCCCGACGTGGCGACACTCGATCACGGGCCGTGGTACTGCGTCGAGGGACACATCGACCTGAACACCCCGGGCGTGCACGACGGGGTGCTCGAGGGCTGGGTCGACGGAGTCCCGGCGTTCGATCGTTCTGACATCGCCTTCCGCCGCGCCGACGAGGGCTGGATCAAGATCAAGAGCTTCTGGTTCGACGTCTACTACGGGGGCGATCCGTCGTTGGTGACGAACGAGATCCAGTTCGATTCTCTCGCCTTCGGGCCTGAACGCATCGGCTGCGACGACGCGGCGGTATACAACCCGCCATTCCGAGACGACGACGACTCGGTGTTCGAGGAGGACATCATCTGGCTGTCCGACACCGGCATCACCCGCGGCTGCAACCCGCCCGTCAACGACGAGTACTGCCCCGATCAGCCGGTGACGAGGGGCCAGATGGCCGCCTTCCTGGCCCGGGCGCTCGACCTGAGCACACCGGCGGACTCCGACCGATTCGTCGACGACGACGACTCCGAGTTCGAAGCCGACATCGAAGCCCTCGCCGACGCCGACATCACCCGCGGCTGCAACCCGCCCGTCAATGACCGCTACTGCCCCGACCGGCCCGTCACCCGCGGCCAGATGGCGGCGTTCCTCACCAGGGCCCTCAACCTGAATCCTCCGCCTGACTCCGATCGCTTCAGCGACGACGACGAGTCCGAGTTCGAGGCCGACATCGAAGCCCTCTCCAAAGCCGAGATCACCCTCGGCTGCAACCCACCCGTCAACGACCAGTACTGTCCCGGCGAGGCGGTGACACGCGGCCAAATGGCCGCCTTCCTCCACCGAGCCCTCGGCTGAGCAAGCCCGGCCTCCTACGCTCCGATTCCACTGATCGATGGTGGGTCGTGTGGCGTGCTGCCCCTCAGCCTCCGGTCTATCGTCTGGCCCCATGCCCTCACTCGACAAGCCACCCGCCTGGATCGCCAACGCCGTCTTCTATCAGATCTTCCCCGACCGCTTCGCGGTGTCGGAGCGGGTGGCAAAGCCGTTCAATCTGGAGCCGTGGTACACCGCGCCGACGAGGCGCGGCTACAAGGGCGGTGACCTGCTCGGCGTGGTAGAGAGGCTCGACTGGCTGACCGATCTCGGCGTCAACGCGATCTACCTCAACCCGATCTTCCAGTCGACGGCCAACCACCGCTACCACACCCACGACTACTTCCACGTCGACCCCATCCTGGGCGGCAACGAAGCATTCGACGAGCTGCTCGACGCCTGTCACAGTCGCGGCATCCGGGTCATCATCGACGGCGTCTTCAACCACGCCAGCCGGGGCTTCCTCCAGTTCAACGACATCCTGGAGAACGGTCCACATTCACCCTGGATCGATTGGTTCATCGTGCGTGGTTGGCCGCTGCACGCCTACGACGAGATCCGCCGGCCCAACTACGCGGCCTGGTGGGGCCTGGCCGCCCTCCCCAAGTTCAACACCGATCATCCCCAGGTGCGCGAGTTCCTCATGCGCGTTGGGGAGCACTGGACGCGTAAGGGCATCGACGGCTGGCGGCTCGACGTGCCCCAGGAGATCAAGACCCCCGGCTTCTGGGAGGAGTTCCGCCGGCGCGTCAAGGCGATCAACCCCGACCTCTATGTCGTCGGCGAGGTCTGGGCTAACGCGGGCGAGTGGATCAGCGACGGGACCCGATTCGACGGGGTGATGAACTACCCCCTCACCACGACGATCATCTCCTATGCCGTCGGTGATCGTGTCGATCCCGCCATGGACATCGACAACCCTTGGTACGTCATCTCGCCTCCGCTCGACGCTGCCGGCTATGCGGACCGCATTGACGAGCTGCTCGCCGCCTACCCCGAGCACGCCCACCTCGCCAACCTCAATCTGCTCGACTCGCACGACACGGCCCGCATCCTGTCGATCGCCTCGGGTGATCGGGACTCGGTCGTGCTCGGCGCCTTGCTGCTGTTCACCTACCCCGGTGCCCCGTGCCTGTACTACGGCACCGAGATCGGCCTCGCCGGGGGCACCGACCCCGATTCGCGGCGTTCCTTCCCCTGGCGGGAGGATCGCCACGATCGGGATCTGCTCGAGACGTTCAGGCAGCTCATCGCCCTGCGCAAGAACCATCCGGCGCTCCGGAGTCCCGCCTACCGCAGACTCCACCCAACCGGAGAGAAGAACGGCGATCTCGTGGTGTTCGAGCGCCGCCACGCTGACGAGACCCTGATAGTGGCGGTCAACGTGGGTGACGACGAAGCCGCGGCGCCCGTCGAACCCGGTGGGTTCACCCTTCTGTGGGGCCGCGGGAAGGCTGGGGACGGGACGATCCAGGTGCCCGGCCGCTCCGGGGCGGTGTGGCAGGTCGTTGCTTGAGGTGACCACACCTCTCCACTCCCCCTCGGCTCTTCCTTCACCCTCGCTTTCGAGAGAGGGTCGACGAGGCCGCCAAACAAACGGGTAGGGTTTCTCGCCCATGGAACGTGACACCGCCGAAACTGGGGGCTTCAGCCCGCTCCTGTCCCGGCTGGGACAACAGCTCGATGCCTTCCTCCGCTTCGACGGCACCGATGCAGTGGATCGGCGCGAATTCTGGACGGCCGCTCTGAACGGGTCGGTGCCGGAGGAGGGCATCGGCGCCGCCGGTGTCGTCGACGAACTGGAGCAGACGCTGCTCCCCAACGGCAGCGTCATCTCGAGCCCGCGCTTTTACGGCTGGATCACCGCCGGGCCCACCACCGTGCCGACCGTAGCGTCGGCGGCGGCCATGATCGCCGCCCCCCAGCGATACACCATCACCGCGTTCAATCGCCTCGAGGAGCTGTCGCTCGAATGGCTCGCTCAGCTCTGTGGGCTGCGCGAGCACATGCGCGGCGTCTATACGAGCGGTGGCTCCGTCGCCAACCTCGTCGCCCTCGGCGCTGCCCGCCAGTTCGCCTTCGAGCAGCGCGGCGTCGACCCCGCCGCCGACGGCATCGGCACCGCCGGGGTCGCCATCTACACCTCGGCGGAGGCGCACCACAGCGTGCA
>CAZMSN010000032.1:0-23554 GCA_964569015.1 uncultured Acidimicrobiaceae bacterium
CAGGCTGGTCCGACCCGGTTCCGATGGCCACCACCGTCACCGACCGTTTCGACACGACATATCAGGTGGTGCAGATCCGCTCCGTCCTGCAATAACCGCCTCCGTCGCCGCATTCGGACCCGGAGGCATCCTCCCCGGATCGCTGGCGGCTTCGCCGCCGCTCTCCGACCCTCCCTTTCCAAGGGAGGGTGAGAAGAAACAGCGAGCGGGTGAGGTCGCCGAAGGTTCGCCCCAGCGGGACCCCTGCCTCACTGCGGTCGGGCCGAATGTCCGTACACTCAGAGTGCGACTCGGAATCTCCGGTCGCCGACCGGCGTTGAAACGTGAGCCATGAGCGATTCTCGCCAAGAACAGAATGCCGCTACGCCCATCGACGCACCCGTCGACGCTCCCTCACTGGAGGGAGCGTCGGCTGGAGAACCCATCGACACCGAGATCCTCAGAGAAGCCCTCGAGTACATCCGTCCGGCGCTGCAGGCCGACGGCGGTGACGTCGTTCTCCTCGGCACGGAGGGCGGCACGGTGAACCTAGAGCTCGTGGGGGCGTGCGCGGGCTGCCCGCTGTCGATGATGACACTCACCGCCGGCATCGAGCGCATCCTGCGCGACCGCGTTCCCGGAGTCGAGGAAGTCGTCGCCGTCTGAGGCGACGACGCCGTGCCGGACTCGGCAGCTCAGCCCGTCACCTGGAAGTCGACCTCTGCCATCACCACGCCGTTGATCTGGACCTCCGCCCGGTGGGCGCCGGCGAAGATCCGGCGGGTGGACATCGGCATCAGGCTGATCTTCCTGCGCACCGCGAGGTCGCCACCGGGTGCCAGCTCGACGACCTTTCCCTTGAAGACCTTGCGGGAACCGGTTCTCGACGCGTTCTGGAACACGACGGCGTAGTCGACCATCAGGGTCTGGGGCCGGTCGTCGGTGGAAACCACTCGGAAGCTCAACTCGGCGCTGTCGCCGATCGAGACGGAAGTGGGCTCGACCCTTGTTGCTCGCACCTCGACCTGCGGGTCGTGCCGGAAACCGAGGAGAGCCAGCGCCCCGCGGTGGCCCTGCTTGAGCAAGGTTCGCAGGGCGTGCTTGGTGATGGCGGTGATCTCGGAACTCCCGTCTTGCCAGGTCTCGAGCACCGAGACAACCAGATCGGGGTGATCCTTGGCGATGTCATTGAGGTTGTTGGCGACGCTGCGCCGGACATCTTCAGACGGATCGTGCCGCAGCACCTCCAAGATCGGGAGAATCGGGGCGGGGTCCGCACGCAGCGCCGGGAGCGAGATGCCCCACGGCAGCCGGGGCCGGCAGCCTTCGCTCGCCAGCCGCCGCACTCGCCAGTCATCGTGCGCCGACCAGATCCGGAGCCTCTCCATCAGCAGCTCGGGGTAGCGGACGATGAACGGTCGCACCGCGAACTCGGCCGACACGAGGATCGTGAACTGCTCCAGCGCCGCCAGCGAATCCTCGAGATGGTCGAGGCCGTACTCCTCAACGAAGTCGTTGAACGCCATCGCGGCGAATCCCGTCTCCTCGAGGCCGTCGGCCGCCCGGCGGAGCACTGCGAGCGCCGACGGGTAGTCGCTGTCGAGATGAGCGTGCAGAGTCACCGCGACATGCCGGATTCGCTGCTTGAGCTCGCGCTGCTCCCAGGCGTCGTCGAAAACATCGCGCACGATCGCCTCCGCCACGAGGCCGGGACGAGCTGTGGCGACGGCCTCGGCGATCACGCCCACCGACTTCCGGTCGATGAGGTCCTTCAGGAGCATCGGCTCGTCGGTCATCGTGGCCACCACGCTACCGCCACCAGCGCGGCGACGGCGAAGCCGGTTCGCCGGCACGCCCCATCGCACTCGTCGAGGAGGATGCAGCCGGCGCTCGGCGAGCCGTGCCCGTGCCGAAGAGCTACGGCAGATCACCGTCGGACCAGGGGCGGCGATCGGCTAGTCTTGGGCCTCGATGCATCACCCGACCGGCATCCAGTCCTGTTGCCTCTGTCCGAGGAGACGATGTCGCGCGGGCAGATAGAGCTTCAATCCAACCTTTTCGAGGACTCGGCCCCGTGACACACGCGGAGGCCGTTTTCGTTTCTGCGGGCACACAGGAGATCCGAGGATGACCAAGATCTACAACGACATCACCGAGACGATCGGCCGGACGCCCCTGGTCGAGCTGAAGAGGTTCGCGCCGGCCAGCGGGGCGCGGATCATCGCCAAACTGGAATCCTTCAACCCGCTTTCGAGCATCAAGGACCGCATCGGCGTCAACATGATCAACAGCGCCGAGGAGGCGGGCACGATCGTGCCCGGCAAGACCACGCTCGTCGAGCCGACGTCGGGCAACACCGGGATCGGCCTGGCGTTCACCGCCGCCGCCAAAGGGTATCGGCTGATAATCACCATGCCCGAGACGATGAGCAAGGAACGCCGAGCCCTGCTCAGGTTCCTCGGTGCGGAGCTCGAGCTGACACCGGGGCCAGGCGGCATGAAGGGAGCCATCGCGAGAGCCGGCGAACTCGCCGCCGAGATACCCGACGCGGTGATGCTCCAGCAGTTCGAGAATCCCGCCAATCCGGGAATCCACCGCACGACGACCGCCGAGGAGATCTGGGAAGACACCGACGGTCAGATCGACATCTTCGTTGCCGGCGTCGGAACCGGGGGCACGATCACCGGCGTCGGCGAGGTGCTCAAGCCACGGAGGGAAGGCCTGTATGTGGTGGCGGTCGAGCCAGCGGATTCGCCGGTCCTGTCAGGCGGCGAGCCGGGATCTCACAAGATCCAAGGGATCGGGGCGGGCTTCGTTCCCGAAGTGCTCGCCACCAACGTCTACGACGAGGTGGTGCCCGTCTCCAACGACACGGCCATCGATACTGCCCGCGAGCTGGCGAGGAAGGAAGGCATCCTGGCCGGAATCTCGGGCGGCGCCGCCCTGGCGGCGGCCGTCGAGGTCGGCAGTCGCCGAGAGAATGCAGGCAAGCTCGTGGTGGTGGTGCTTCCCGATACCGGCGAGCGCTATCTCTCCACCGCGCTGTTCGAAGGGCTCGCCGATGACTGATCATCCCGGTTTGCGCACCCGAATCCGCGAGGACATACAGGCAGTGTTCGATCGTGATCCCGCCGCCCGATCCAAGCCCGAGGTGATCTTCACCTATCCGGGCCTGCACGCGATATGGATGTATCGCGTCGCCAACCGGCTGTGGCGATGGAACCGTCGGTTCTCCGCCCGACTGTTGAGTCACCTGGCCCGCCAGCTCACCGGGGTCGAGATTCACCCCGCAGCGACCATCGGCCGACGATTTGTCATCGACCACGGCATGGGTGTGGTGATCGGAGAGACCTCCGAGATCGGCGACGACGTGGTGCTGTATCAGGCGGTGACCCTGGGCGGCACGTCTCTCGCCAAGGAGAAGCGGCATCCGACCATTCGTGACGGCGTGATCGTCGGAGCCGGGGCGAAGGTCCTGGGGGCGGTAACCGTCGAATCCGGCGCCAAGATCGGAGCAGGTGCCATCGTCGTGCGAGACGTGCTGGCGGGCGCAACCGTGGTCGGTGTGGCCGGCCGGGTGCTGGAGCGTGAAGAACACCACGACACGGAGGTCTCGGTCTCGCGCAGCAGGGGCGACCACGACTCGACGGTGATCGAGGTCCTGGTCGATCGGGTCCAGGATCTGGAGTTGCGGGTCAACGGCGCCCTCCCGTCTGCCACCAGGAACGGCGAAGACACGTTCGTGGCGGGAGCCGGGATCTAGCTTCCCACCCCACGACGGAAGGGGGGAGGTCGCGGGCGGCACCCCCACCGCTTGGTGGGGGACAGGTGGGTCCTGCCCGAGTTCGAGGCTGCGCTCGCCGCCGGACTCAGGTCTCGGGGCGGCGCTCCGCCGGCGCCCGCCGCTGGATCTCGCTGCGATCTCCTAGCCTGCCGGTATGGAGCCGACCCGCTTCGAGATCTGGCTGCGACGAGTGGCGGTCTTGGTCACCACCGTCGCCGTCGTTGGGGGCATCATCGGCACGTGGTGGGGGGCCGCCGCGATCAACGCAGACCTGTTGGTGCCGGTGGCGAGCGATCCCGAGTTCGATCTCGAGGTGATCAGCGTCGAGGCGGGCCGAATAGTGCTTCCCCGCACCGACCTCACCGAGCAGGAGGGCATCTGGGGCGTGATGGGGTCTTCCGGGTACGGCCAGATCACGAGCCTGGTCGCGGTTCGCGAGGCGACCGTCGAGCACGGATTCCGCACCATGGAGGGAGAGTTCTTCCCGGGTGAGGAGGTTCGCCTCGATCGTTACGCCTTCAACGAGGATCCTGCAGTTGCGGCCGGGCTCGCCTTCGAGGAGGTGCGCATTCCCGGCGAGCTGGGAGTCAATCCGGCGTGGCTCGTTCCCAATGTGCGTGACACCTGGATCGTGCTCGTGCACGGAAAGGGCCTCGACGAGCGCAGGCAGGCGCTGCGCATCCTGCCGACCCTGGCGAATCTCGGCTTTCCGGTTCTCGTTATCAGCTATCGCAACGACGGGGTGGCGCCCGACGCAGATCCGGCCCGCTACGGGTGGGGGCTCTCGGAGTGGCTCGACGTGCAGGCCGCCCTCGATTTCGGGCTCCAGCGCGGCGCCGAGGATTATGTGTTGTACGGGTACGGGATGGGCGGATCCATCATCTCGATGTTCCTGCACGAGAGCGACAGTGCGGGTCTGGTGCGCGGTGTGGTGCTCGATTCCCCCGGCCTCGTCATCGGCCGGCTCGCCGAAGAGGCCGTGCGCTCCCACGGCATCCCGGGGATCTTCGCCGGCCTGGCGAAGGCGATCGTGCGCATCTGGAGCGGGATCGAGTGGGACGATCTCGATCAGCTGACGAGAGCGTCGGAGCTCGATGTCCCCGTGTTGCTGATGCACGGGAGCGAGGACGCGGTGATTCCCATCGAGGCCAGCGACACTCTGGCCGAGCAACGACCCGACCTCGTCACCTACGAGCGGTTCGAGGGGGCGGGTCACGATGCGCTCTGGAACGTCGACCCGACCCGCTACATGGAGGCGGTTGCAGGTTTCCTCACAACCGTGGTGCCGGAGGAGGGTCAATAGCCGACGGCGACGGGGCCGGGCACCCGATGGCACCCGGCCCCGCTCATGTCTGTCGCAACCGACAGTCAGCCGATCACAGGTCCCGGCACTGTCCGAGCCCGAACAGCCCGACATCGTTGGGTTCGTCGTTGTTGGTGGGCGCCGGCTCGTTGACGTAGCAGGCGAGGATGTTTCCCACCTTGTTCCCCGACACCACGATCGGATTGTCGCCGGTGGCGTTCTTGATCACGACCACCGGGCCTCTCACGACGTTGCCGGAGATCACGACCTCGCCCTGGGTTCTGAGAATCGTCACGGGACCGATCACGCGGACGCCCTTCAGGATCACGGTGTCGGCCCTGCGGGTGGTGATCGGTCCGATCACCTTGCCGCCGTCGGCGATCAACGAAGCTCCGTTGTGCACCGACACCGGGCCGCGCACGACGGCGTTCTCGGTGAGGCACGTCACGCCGCTGCGCACCTTGAGCGGGCCTCGGTGGAGGCCGTCGATCGTCACGTCGCACACCGGCGCCGGCTCGATGAGGTGGCCGACACCCCACCGTGACGAGTCTTGATACGACTGTCCGGTGGGATCGTGCCAGGTGTGTACCGCCGTCCGCGTACCGTCGGTCGCGTCGTTGACCTGGAACTCGAGGCCGATGAACGCACCAGGCTCGGGCGTCATACCCACCAGGTCGATCGAGACTTCGACCAGATACCCGCCGTCGACGACCACGGCGGCGCTCTCGAGGCTCTCACCGATCACCGACAGATCGCCGTTGATCGACGTGAGGTTCTCGAAGCTGATTCGGTACTGGCCGTCCGACGGCTTGTAGGCGCCGCTCTTGGTGTTGCCGGGATCGACGAAGACTTCGACGGAATCCTGCTCCCAGGCGTTCGAGTTCTCGGCGTCCAGCACCGGGTCGGTCACCTCGGCGAGCACGTAGAGATGGGTGTCATCCCACAGCACCCGGAAGTCGCCCTTGGCGCCCTCGGCGTCGCCCTCGACCAGGACGTTGGTCGTGACCATGGAGGCGTCTTCCCAAACGTCGTCGATCACACCATCGACCACCGGCGCGGCGGCCGAGTACGGGATGTCGACATAACTCTGAGCCTCGATCGCCGTCAGCGTGCCCCAGCGGGACGTGTCGGTGTCCTGGGCGTGATCCTGATCGCTCCACGAGACCAGCTCACCGCTGCCGGCTTCGGTCACCCGGATGTCGAATCCGATCTCACGGCCCAAATCGGCGGGTGTCATCAGCGGCATGAGCGCCTCGACGCGGTATCCCACATCGGTCTCGACAACGGAGGCGGTGACGGCGCCTTCCGTGGTTCCGTCGCGCAGCACCGCGTAGTGGGTGTCACCCTCTCCGTACTCGCCGGACTTGGCGTTGGTGTCGTCTACGAAGAGATCGACCCGATCGCCGGCGTCGATGGAATCATCGGCGATCTCCACCATCACGAAGAGACTGCCCGTGTCCCAGCGTGCCTGGAACCCGGTTCCGGCCTCGCCTTCCTCTCCACCCTTGAGAATCGTCTCCGGGAGGAGTTCCCACACCAGGTCGCGTTCCCCGTCGACCACCGGTGTGGCGCCGGGGATGTTGAGGTGCTGCGGGTAGTGGGGGAGTTGTTCGGGATCGACGATGCCCCAATACGCCGGTTTCGCCTGGAGCTGGTCGTCAAAGAGCAGAGGTGCCTCGTGGGGGCGGCTGGTCGGCCAGTAGCGCAACCAGCTGCGGGCGTCGTAGAGGCCCCACATGGTCACCGACGCCAGTTGGTCGCCGTGCTTGCGCAGCACCTCGAACAGATCCCGGTAGTAGTAGCCCTGCCGGATCACCCGATCGGGCGGTGGCGACGGCAGGGACTCGGACGTCGAGGTCGAGATGCTCACGTCCAGCTCGGTCACTGCCTGGAGCAGACCCAGATCTGAGAACCGGGTCAGGGTGTCGTCGACGTACTGAACCGGCCGTACCAGATTCATGTGCAACTGGTGGCCCACGCCGTCGATCGGCACACCGTCGGCCTGCAACTGGGCGACCACGTTGTACATGGCTTCCCGCTTGGCCGGGAACTCCGTGTTGTAGTCGTTCAGGAACAGCTTGACGTCGGGCCCGAACGCCTCACGAGCGAACTCGAAGGCGTAGGTGAGGTAGTTGGGACCGATGATCTCGTACCACGGGCTTCGCCTCAGCCCGTCGGCCTGGCTCTCGTCGATCGCCTCGTTGACGACGTCCCATGCCCAGACCCGGTCACCGTAGTGGTCGGCGACGGCCTGGATGTGGGCCTCCATGCGATCGAGGGCGATCTGGCGATCCTCCGGGCTGTCGGTGAGGGGATCACCGTTCTCGTCCTGCCAGAACCACTCGGGCGTCTGACTGTGCCACAGCAGAGTGTGGCCGTAGATCAGCATGTCGTTGGCCTCGGCGAACTCCACCAGGGCGTCCGCTTCCTCGAAGGTGAAGTTGCCTTCGGTGGGCTGGATCGACTCGGGCTTCATGGCGTTCTCGCCGGTGATCGAGTTGAAGTGCAGCGTCAGCAGCTCGGCCGGAGCCCCCAAGGTCTCCCGCTCGTCGATGGCGCTCCCGATCACGAAGGAGTCGGCAAGCACGTCCTGGAGTGGGGGAATGTCTTGGATCTCCGGTGGAATCTGCACCGACATCACGAAGTCGTCCATGAAGAAGTCGACCGGCTCGCTGGCCGATTCGGCGTAGACGAAGGCGGCGTCGACCTCGGCTCCGCAGGTGAAGGTGCCGCTCATCTGTTGCCACTCGTCGGTACCGACCTCGGTGTTCGGTATCAGCGTCGTGTAGGTCGATTCCCCTTCGGAGTCCTGCTGGATGCTGAACCTGAGATCTGCCGGCTCCTGGCCGGGCGCCAGTTTCAGCCACAGGTCGAATTCGTAGGTCTTGCCGACCTCCAGCAGCGTCGTCACCTCGAATACCGGGCCGTGCCAGGTCTCGGTGCGATTGGTGGTCAGCAGGCTGTAGTCGCCTTCGTGGGCGTCGAGATCGGACGCCTCCACCACCTCGTTGCCGCTGCGCGAGTTCCATCCTTCGGTGGTGCCGGTCTCGAAATCGGTAGAGACCAGGACCTCGGAGCCGCCGGGTGGGGGAGCGGTCATCACGACGACCACGTCGTCGATGTAGTACGACAAGCCGGCGTCGGGGCTCTCCACGTAGAGCTGGAGCTCATCGTTGTCGGCGGTGTCGAAGCTGTAGCTCCCGGCAACGCGCACCCACTCCGAGTCGGTCACGGGTACCTGCCAAGCGACCGTCTCGTAGGCGGTGTCCCCTCCGGCCGGTGTTCGCTGGACGGTCATCGTGACGTCGCCGTCTCCGCCGGCCGAGCGAGCGTAGACCTCGATCTCGTAGGTGGCTCCCGCGACGAGCACGTCGTTCATGTCGCGACCGGGGCCTTGCCAGGTGTCGGTGCGACCGGTCGTCAGCAGGCTGGCGGCCCCGGCGTGGGCCTCATCACCACTGACTTCCACCAAGGCGTCGCCCCGGCCGAACCAGCCCTGGGTCGTTGCGTCCTCGAAGTCGTTGGTCAGCACGGTCTCGCTCTCGGCCATCCCGGTGGTTGCTGGCAGCAGCACCGACATGGCGAGACCGAACGCGCCGACAAGAGCTATCGCTCTGCGTAGCTTCATTGGTCTCCCCTTCTCCTCTGTCCCGCTCCGCGCACGGCTCCTGTCCCTATGACTAGCAGAGGATTGAAAACGTTTTCTGGATTCCTTGAAAACGTTTTCGCGGACTGGGAGCTCCTGGCGGTTTGGGGCATCGAGCGCTGCCGATTCGATCGCAGACGAGGACCGTTCCCTTCTCAGCGACGGCGGCGTTCGCCTCTCGGAGCCAGGAGCCGGGGGCTGCGTCCTGTTCGACCGGTCGCTCTGCGACAATGGCGACGCATGCTCTCCCTGGATCACGTGGTGAGGACCATGGTGCGCCCCGAGACCCGGAAAGTGATGGCCCCCTTCGTCGACGAGGTTCTCGGCAATCCCTCCGGTGTCTCCGGGACGACTCGTCGCGCTACGCCGATGGCGAAGGACCTGAGGTGAGAGCGCTGGTGGCGTTGTCGGGCGGGGTGGACAGCTCGGTGGCGGCGGCGTTGATGCTCGAGCAGGGATGGGACGTCGTCGGCGTGACCCTCACGCTGTTCGAGGGTGCCGGCGGCGATCTGACGAATGCCGACCGCGATCCGCCCGCCGATGGCGCGGATGGCGCGGATGCCGCGGATGCCGGCAGTATCGCCGCCCGCCTCAACGTGCCGCACCACATCGTTGACTGTGTGGACGAGTTCACCGAGGCGGTAGTCGATCGGTTCGGGGACGCCTACATGGAGGGACTCACCCCGAACCCGTGCATCGAGTGCAATCGCCGGGTGCGTTTCAGGGTGCTGCTGGAGCAAACCGCGCTTTTCGGGTGCGACATTCTCGTCACCGGGCACCACGCTCGAGTTCGCCACGACGCCGCCGGGTTTCACCTGCTACGCGCCACCGACACCGGGAAGGACCAGTCCTATGTGCTGTACATGCTCGGCCAGGAGGAGCTGGCCCGGTTTCGTCTCCCCATCGGCGAGATGACCAAGGACCAAGTCAGGGAGCGTGCCGGCCGTCTCGGGCTGCGCAGCGCCTCCAAGCCCGACAGTCAGGATCTGTGCTTCGTGAGCGAGGGCGACTACCGGCGATTCCTCAGGGAGCGGTTACCGGATGCCGTCCGGCCCGGGAACATCGTCACCGAAGACGGCGAAGTGGTGGGGCGCCACGAGGGGATCATCGACTACACCATCGGCCAGCGTCGCAGGCTGGGAATCGCGGTCGGGGAGCCCCGCTATGTGGTGGACATCAAGCCGGCCGAGGCCACGGTCGTCGTGGGTGCCAAACGACGCCTGCTCGCCGCGGGATGCCGGGTCGAGGACGTGTCATTCGTGGCGGGCCGCCCGCCCTCCGGCAGGGACGTCGGGGTCAAGGTTCGCTATCGCTCGACGGCGGCGCCGGCGACGATCGCCCCGGAGCCGGAAGGGTCGTGGCGCGTGCATTTCGAGCGGGCGCAGGAGGCGGTGACTCCTGGCCAGGCGGCGGTTTTCTACCGCGGCGAGGAAGTGATGGGCGGTGGCACGATCGTCGAGGCGCTTCGAGAGCTGTGAGACGCCGCTCGGCCGTCGAGACGTCGCTCTCGCCCGGTAGCGTACGGCTGCAGGACGGCATCGCAGGAGAGATCGATGGCAGCTGACACCGAGGCCAGGGTCGAGGAGCTGCGCGAGCAGATCCGCTACCACCTGCATCGCTACCACGTGGTCGATGATCCGGTGATCTCCGATGCCGAGTACGACGTGCTCTTCAACGAGCTGCTGGCGCTGGAGGCGGCGCACCCGGAGCTGGTGACGCCCTACTCGCCGACGCAGCGGGTCGGCGCGCCGCTCGCTGGCGTCTTCGCCGCGGTCGAACACCTCGAGCGGATGTTCTCCCTCGACAACGTCGACTCCGCCGAAGGGCTCCACGACTGGCGGGACCGCCTCGTGAGAATGCTCGGCCGGGAGCCCGGCGGCTACGTCTGTGAACTCAAGATCGACGGGCTCGCCGTCTCTCTGACCTACGAGAACGGGGTGCTGGTGCAGGGGGCTACCCGAGGCGACGGCGTGACCGGGGAGGACATCACGGCCAACGTGCGCACCATCGACGCCGTTCCGCTGCGTCTCCGAGGAGACCCACCAGCGGTGATCGAGGTGCGCGGCGAGATCTACATGCCCGTCTCGGTGTTCGAGGAGCTCAACGCCCGGCAGGCGGAGCAGGGTCTCCGCCCCTATGCGAATCCCCGCAACACGGCGGCCGGGTCGGTGCGGCAGAAGGACCCTTCCGTGACCGCATCCCGCAAGTTGTCGATCTGGGCGTATCAGGTGGGTTACCTGGAGGGAGGCCCCGACCTCGCCAGCCACCACCATGCCCTCGAGTGGCTCGGTGGGTTCGGATTGCGGGTCAATCCGGCCAGCCGCCGAGTCGAAGATCTCGCCGCCGTCGAGGAGTACGTGGCCGAGGCTCTACGGCGGCGGCATGAATACGACTACGAGATCGACGGGGTCGTCATCAAGGTCGATGAGCTGGCCGAACAGCGGGCGGCCGGCTTCACGGCCAAGAGTCCGCGCTGGGCCGTTGCCTACAAGCTTCCTCCCGAGGAGAAGAACACGCTGTTGCGCTCCATCGAGATCAACGTGGGCCGCACCGGCGCGGTCACTCCGTACGCTGTTCTCGAGCCGGTCTTCGTCGGTGGTGTCACGGTGGGAGCCGCCACTTTGCACAACGAAGGAGAGATCCACCGCAAGGACGTGCGGCCCGGCGACACGGTGATCGTCCGCCGGGCCGGCGACGTCATCCCGGAGGTCGTGGGCCCGGTGCTGGCGGCGCGCCCGGCGGGGAGACGCAAATGGCACATGCCGAAGACGTGTCCCTTCTGTGGCAGTCCCATCGTGCGGCCGGAGGGCGAAGCCAAGGCCCGCTGCACCGGCGGCTACGCCTGCCCGGGCCGGCTGCGCGAGGACCTCTTCCACTTCGCCTCGCGTGGCGCCATGGACATCGAAGGTCTCGGGTACAGGACCGTCGATCTGCTGCTGAGAGAAGGCATCATCGGGGACCCCGCCGACATCTTCACGCTCGACCGGGAACGGCTACTCGGCTTGGAGGGTTGGGGCGACGCCTCGGTCGACAACCTGATGGCGGCCATCGACGCGGCGCGGGACCGGCCTCTGGCGCGTCTGCTCACCGCGCTGGGAATCCCGCACGTCGGAGGGACCGTGGCCCGTCTCCTCGGGCGCGAGTTCAGGACCCTGGAGTGCCTCATGGCGGCGGCGCCCGAGGAGATCACGGCCATCGACGGCGTCGGCCCGGAGATCGCGGGATCGATTCGGGAGTGGGCAGAAGACCCCGACAATGTGGCGCTGGTCTCCAAACTGGCGGCGGCCGGTGTCCGTCTCGGGGACCCGGAGGCGGAGACGTCGGGGGCCGGTGCCATCTTGGAGGGTGTGACGCTGGTCCTCACCGGAACGCTGGAGGGGCTCAGCCGCGACGAGGCGAAGGCGGCGGTTGAGGAACGGGGCGGGAAGGTGGCCGGCTCGGTGTCGCGCCGGACCACCGCCGTCGTCGGCGGAAGAGCCCCGGGATCGAAGCTGCGCAAGGCAGAGGAGCTGGGGGTGCCGGTGCTCGACGAGGCGGCGTTCAGGCAGCTTCTCGCCGGGGGACCGGATGCGCTCGACCAGTTAGGTGCGGAGGAGCGCTGACCGGCACGCGGCGACGGCCGGCGCCGGGTTCGTCGCACCGGGCGAAGACGGGGCGAGAACAAAACCAGACCGGCGGGGCGAGAACGAGGTGAACCCGGCCACCGAGGGTGGGACTACGGTCCCGAGTGGAGCAACTACCGTTGCACCATGCGATTGAATCCGGTGTTGGCTGAACTCGGCGCCTACCCGATGGCCGTCGTCCACGAGCGGGCCCATGCCATGCGCAGCGCGGGTCAGACGGTGATCGATTTCTCGATCGGCGATCCACGTGAGCCGACCCCCGGCTTCATTCCCGAGACCATGCGCCGGGCCATTCCCCGCGTGTCCCAGTATCCGCTCACCGCCGGCACCGGCGAGCTGCGGCAAGCGATCGCTGACTACCTCCAGCGGCGCTTCGGGGTGAGCGTGGATCCGGCGACTCAGGTCATTCCCACCTCAGGGGCCAAGGAAGCGGTGTTCAGCACGGCTCTGGCCTTCGTCGATCGCGCCGCCGGGGACGTCGTCGTCTACGGCACACCTGGATACCCGATCTACGAGCGCGGGGCCCGATTCGCCGGGGCCGACGTCTGCCCCGTCACGCTCTCGGGCGACTTCATCCTGCGCCACGATCAGGTGCCGGCCGAAGTGTGGGACCGCGCCAGGTTGCTCTGGCTCTGCACCCCCCACAACCCCACCGGCGCGGTCACGCCGCTCGCAGATCTCCTCGCCATGGTCGACCGCACCCGCGACGCCGACGTCCTGTTGCTCTCAGACGAGTGCTACGCCGATGTCTACGAGCCCGACGCCTTCCCCGACGGGCCGGCCTCGGTGTTGCAGGCGGCCGGTCCCGGCGCTCATGGCGTGGTGGCGTTCTTCTCCTGCTCGAAACGCTCGGGCATGACCGGCTACCGCTCCGGGGCGATCGTCGGCGACGCCGAGGCCATCGAAGCCCTCAAGAGGCTGCGCACCGCCACCGGCACTGCTTCCCCCGATTTCATCCAGGCGGCAGCGGCGGCCGCCTGGTCCGACGATGCCCACGCCGCACAGCGACGTGAGGTCTTCGCCGAGAAGCGGCGGATTCTCCGCTCCGCATTCGAGAGAATTGGCCTGCGCACCATCGCCTCCCGCGCCGGCCTCTATCTGTGGGTCGAGGTGGACGACGACCTGGTCGCCACCGAACGCCTGCTGAACGAAGGGGTCGTGGTCTCGGCCGGCCGCTTCTTCGGGAAGGGGGGAGAGGGCTACCTGCGCCTGGCCCTCGTTCCGTCAGCCGAGGAGTGCCGGGAGGCGGTGGAGGTGTTGGAACGGTGTCTGAAGTGAACAGCGATCGCGATCTGATCCAGACTGCCTACGGAGACCTCGCGGCGCTTCCGGAGGCGGCCGCCGCCGTGGAGCGAACCATCGCTGCCCTCGACCGGGGAGAGGTGCGAGTGGCGGAGAAGGTCGACGGCGAATGGATCGTCCATGAGTGGATCAAGCAGGCGATCATTCTCTACTTTCGGCTCGCCGAACTCGAGACGATCGAGATCGGCCCGTTCGAGTACCGCGACAAGATCCCGACCAAGCGCAACCTGGAAGCTGCCGGGATCCGGGTCGTGCCTCCGGGGACGATCCGCTACGGCGCGTTCTGTGAGCCGGGTGTGGTCGTCATGCCCGGCTACGTGAACATCGGCGCCCGGGTCGGGTCCGGATCGATGGTGGACACCTGGGCGACGGTGGGCTCAGGGGCACAGATCGGCCGTGGCGTACACCTCTCGGGCGGCGTCGGGATCGGGGGTGTGCTCGAGCCTGTGTCGGCCCGTCCCGTCATCATCGAGGACGGTGCGTTCATCGGGAGCCGCAGCATCGTCGTGGAAGGGAGCGTGGTCGAGGAGGGGGCCGTGCTCGGGGCTCACACCACCATCACTGCGTCGACTCCGATCATCGACGTGACCGGGGACGAGCCGGTCGAGACCCGAGGCAGGGTTCCCGCCAACTCGGTCGTTGTTCCTGGGACGCGGCCGAAGCAGTTCGCCGCGGGCAGCTACCATCTTTCCTGCGCCCTCATCATCGGCCGGCGCTCGGCGTCGACCGACCGCAAGACATCGCTCAACGAGGCCCTCAGGGTATTTGGAGTCCAGCCATGAATCCGCTTCACCAGACACTCTTCGATCTGGTGTCGATCCCGTCGGTCACGGGGAACGAGGGCCGGATCTGCACCTCGATCGCGGAGCGTCTCCTTCCCCTGTGGACCATGCAGGCCGTTCGCCGACTTGGCAACAGTCTCATCGTCGGTCAGCAAACCGGCCGGCCTCTCATCACGCTGTACGGCCATCTCGACACGGTCCCCGAGCAGGACAACGCTGCGCCGCGCATCGAAGGCGACCGCATGTTCGGTCTCGGCACCTCCGACATGAAGTCGGGTGTGGCGGTGATGGTTCACTTGATGGAGGACGAGGAGGTGCGCAGCGGGCCCTACGACGTCGTGGGTGTCTTCTACGACCGTGAAGAAGGCCCGATGGACGACAACGGGTTGGAGACCGTCCTGACGCGCCTTTTGTGGCTGGACGAGAGCGTGCTCGGCATCGTCCTGGAACCGACGAACCTCCAGACTGAGCTGGGGTGCAACGGAGCGATCAATGCCGACGTCATCTTCGAAGGCAAGGCGGCCCACAGCGCTCGTCCCTGGCTGGGCGAGAACGCCGTGACGAAGGCCGGGGTGTGGCTCGCCGAGATGCACGAGCGCGAGCCACGGAGCGTTGACGTCGGTGGCCTGGAGTTCACCGAGGTGTTCTCAGTCACCAAGGCCGACGGCGGCATCGCCACCAATGTGCTCCCCGCCACTTTCACGGTGAACCTGAACTACCGTTTCCCTCCTTCGTACTCGCTCTTCGAGGCCGAAGCACGGCTGCGGGAGGTGGCGGCGGCCGGCGATCACATCCTCATCAAGGATCGTGCTCCGGCCGGAATCGTGCCGGAGGACAATCCGTACCTGCGTCACTTCGAGGAGATCGTCGGAGGAGAGCGACTGGCCAAGCAGGGGTGGACCGATGTCGCCAGGCTCACCCACCGCGGGATCCCCGCCTTGAACTTCGGGCCCGGGGATCCGCTGCAGGCCCACCAGGTCGACGAGTCGGTGGCGCTGGCCAGCGTCGATGAGGCGTACGCGGCGCTGCACACCTTCCTCGCCGAGTAGGGAGTCCGGTCGGCAGTCCCTGGTCGCTCGGGTAGCATCGCGGGTCATGCCCGTTGACATCGACATCGCCAAAGTCGCCCGGCTGGCGCGGATCGCGCTGACCGACGACGAGTTGGAGCTCTATGGCCGGCAGCTCGGCGACATCCTCGAACATGCCGAGCGTGTGCAGGCGCTCCCCACTGAAGGCGTCGTGCCCACTTCGCACCCGCTGCCGATGGTCAATGCCTTCCGCCCCGACGAGGTGACAGGATCACTCGACCGCGACGTCGTGCTCTCCCAGGCACCCGAAGCGGAAGGCGGCTACTTCCGCGTTCCCCGCATCCTGGAGGAGGAGTGACTGATCTCGCCGATCTGAGTGTCACGGAGGCGGGAGCCAAGCTCCGCAGCGGTGAGATCACCTCGCTCGAGCTGACCAACGCGGCGCTGCGTCGGGCTGTGGTCACCGAGGCGCACCTCCACGCCTACCTCACGCTCGATCAGGCCGGGGCGAGGAGCGCCGCCGCCGAGGCCGATGCGGCGCTCGCGGCCGGGGACGACAAAGGTCCTCTGCACGGTATCCCGCTGGCCCTCAAGGACAACATGTGCACCCGAGGAATAGAGACGACGGCGTCCTCCAAGATCCTCGCCGGGTACGTTCCCCCCTACGACGCCACGATCGTGACCCGGCTTCGCCGCGGCGGCGCGGTGATCCTCGGCAAGACCAACCTCGACGAGTTCGCCATGGGCTCGTCGACCGAGAACTCCGCATACGGGCCGACCCGGAATCCCTGGAACACCGATACCGTGCCGGGGGGATCATCCGGAGGGGCGGCTGCGGCGGTAGCCGCCGGCTCGGCCCTGGGCGCCTACGGGTCCGACACCGGCGGCTCGATTCGCCAGCCAGCCTCTCTGTGCGGCATCGTCGGTGTCAAGCCCACCTACGGTCTCGTGAGCCGGTACGGGCTCATCGCCTTCGCCTCCTCGCTCGACCAGATCGGGCCGCTGGCGCGTACCGTCGAGGACGCCGCGGTGCTCCTCGAGGCCGTGGCCGGCTTCGACATCCACGACGCCACCAGCTACCGGGGCGAGGTGCCTGCGATCACCCGCTCGCTCCAGGCCGGCGTGAGAGGGATGCGATTCGGTGTCGTCACCGAGCTGTCCGGCGAAGGGGTCGATCCTCAGGTGGCGGCTGCCGTGGCCTCCACTCTCGATGCCCTGTCGGATGCCGGCGCCGAAGTCGTGGAACTGTCGATGCCGTCCACCGAGTACGCCCTCTCGGCGTACTACCTCATCGCCCCCGCTGAGTGCTCCGCCAACCTGGCGCGCTTCGACGGGGTGCGCTACGGACTGCGCGTCGAAGGCGAGACCGTTGAGGAGATGATGGCGGCCAGCCGCGCCGAGGGCTTCGGGCCGGAAGTGACACGGCGGGTGTTGCTCGGCACCTACGCCCTCTCCGCCGGGTACTACGACGCTTTCTACGGCCAGGCGCAGAAGGTGCGCACCTTGGTACGCGACGATTTCCGGCGTGCCTATGAGCAGGTCGACGTGCTGGTGTCGCCGACGAGCCCAACGACGGCTTTCCCGATCGGGGCGAAGACGGCCGACCCGATCGCGATGTACTACTCCGACGTGTGCACCATCGCGTTGAACCTCACCGGTGATCCGGGTATCTCCGTGCCGGTCGGCCTCGACGACGCCGGTCTCCCGATCGGCTTCCAGGTAATGGCTCCGGCACTCGGCGAGGAGACGATGTTCCGGGCGGCCGCCGAGATCGAGCGGCTCGTGGGCTTCGAGGCTCGGCCGGCTCTCGCCACCTCGGAGGTGACCGAGCCGTGAGCGAGTACGAAGCGGTCATCGGGATCGAGACCCACGTCGAGCTGCAGACCGACTCCAAGATGTTCTGCGGGTGCCCGGTCTCATTCGGCGCCGAGCCCAACACCACCTGCTGCCCGGTGTGTCTGGCGCTGCCGGGGGCACTGCCTGTGCCCAACGAAGCCGCCATCGAGGGGATCCTTCGCATCGGCGCCGCTCTCGGCTGCGAGCTGGTGGAGAGATCCCTGTTCCATCGCAAGAACTACTTCTATCCCGACCTTCCAAAGAACTACCAGATCTCCCAGTACGACGTTCCGCTGTGTGTCGGCGGGAGCATCGTGATCGAGGTCGACGGCGATGAGGCATCGATCGGCATCACCCGCGTTCACATGGAGGAGGACACCGGCAAGAGCCTCCACGTGGGCGAGGGAGGCCGCATCCACGGCGCCGAGTACTCCTTGCTCGATTTCAACCGGGCCGGGGTACCGCTGGTGGAGATCGTCTCCGAGCCGGATCTCCGAACCGCGCAGCAGGCCCGGGCGTATGGGACCGAGCTGCAGCGCATCGTGCGATCGCTGGGCGTCTCCGATGCCAGGCTCGAGGAAGGCAGCATGCGCTTCGACGTCAACGTCTCGGTCCGGCCGATGGGGCAGGGCGAATACGGCACCCGCACCGAGGTGAAGAACGTGAACTCGCTGCGGTCACTCCAGCGAGCGATCGTCTTCGAGATCGACCGCCAGATAGCGGTCCTCGAAGAGGGAGGCGTCGTTTTCCAGGAAACCCGGCACTGGGACGAGGATGTCGAGAGCACTTCGGTGATGCGCTCGAAGGAGGAATCAGAGGACTACCGCTACTTCCAGGAACCGGATCTGGTGCCGCTTCATGTCGACGACGAGTGGCGCCGGCGGGTGCACGAGTCCCTCCCCGAGCTGCCGTCGCAGCGACGCGCCCGCTATGTCGAGCTCGGCATCGATGCCAAGACGGCTGAGTTGTTCGGAGAGGCGCAAGACCTTGGTGAGCTGTTCGAGGCGGCGGTCGCAGCAGGCGCCGACGCGCGGATGGCCGGCAACTGGCTCAGCGGCGACGTGGTGGCCCATCTTCGACGCCGCGGGGTCGAGCTCGGCGATACGGTGCTGGGGCCTGCGCATCTCGCCGAGCTGAGTGCCATGGTGGCCGGGGGGGATCTCTCGGCGACGGCGGCGAAGGAAGTGCTCGACCACGTGATGGCGGGGGAGGGAAGCCCATCCGACGTCGCCCAGGCGCACGACCTGATCCAGATGGGTGACGCCGCCGAGATCGAGAAAGCCGTGGATGCGGTCCTGGTGGAGAACGGCGAAGCGCTCGATCGAATGCGGGAAGGTGACATGAAGCCACTGGGCTTCCTCGTCGGCCAGGTGATGCGCGCCACCGGCGGCAAGGCCGATCCCAGAATGGTCTCCGACATCCTGCGCCGGAGAGCAGAGGGGTGACGATGGCGCGGGTCGTTGCCCGCGACGGCCGCCTGCTCGAGGGCGTCGATCCTTCGGCGGTGTGGGCACTGGTGGCCAATCCTGCCCGGGTCGGGGAGTGGGCAGGCGTGCGCACCGTGGGCTACATGGGGACCGAGCTGCCCGATGTCGGCCAGGCGGTATTCGTTGCCAATCGTCTTCTTCCCACCAGAAGGGCACGCCGCGTCGAAATCCTCGAATGGGAAGCCGGCCATCGCTACCGCTGCGGCATGCCGGACGGGCGGGCGGCTTCCGAGCGGCGGTTCGGGGTCGTGGTGACGGCCGAGGTGGAACCGGAGGGGGCGTCCGCCAGATTGGCGATCGAGTATGTGGCCGAGGTCGGTTCCTGGCTGGCGAATGTGTGGCGGGGAGGGGCGGTGCGCCGCCTTCGCCGCATGCTGGATCGAGTCGAGCGGGTCCTGCGCTCGTGACCGCGGTGCTCTTCGATTTCGACGGCGTCATCGCCGACACCGAGGCGTTGTCGTGGTCGGCATGGCGCCGGGTGCTGGCGACCCATGACTATGCCGTGGTGGATGAGGACGTGGAGCGATGCACCGGTACCAACAGCCGCGATACCTACGCCCACTTCGCCCCCAAGGCGACGCTGCCGGCGTACGAGGAGGTGCTGGAGGCCGTTGACGAGCTGCGCTGGCAGAGCTACCTCACGGATCTGGTCGCCTACCCCGATGCGATTGCCACGATCCAAGACCTGACGATGGTGGGAGTGCGGCTGGCGGTGGCGACGTCGAGTAGCCGGCGCAATCTCGACCGGAAGCTCGAGGTGCTCGAGCTCGGTGGGTACTTCGCGGCCACGGTCGCCGGGGACGAGGTTCGTCGGGGGAAGCCGGCGCCGGATCTGTACCAGGCCGCGGCTCGAGCCGTCGGATCACGGCCGCAGTCGTGTCTCGCCATCGAGGACACCGCCATCGGCGCCGATGCCGCCACCGCGGCCGGGGTGCCCGTGATGGTGGTCGATCGCGGCCTCGTCGACGTGACCCGCTACCCGACGGTGTCGAGGCTCGAAGCCGACCTCGTGTTGCGCCGGCTCGGAATGACCTGAGCCGTCCGGCCTCAGGCCACGTCTTCGCAAGTCGCCGGTGTCAATGCCACGGAGGCTCGGCGGGAACCGTCACACCGCATGCGTCGTCGATGGGCTCGAGTCCCAGTTCCTCGATGGCTTGCTCCGGCGGGAGTTCGAGGGCGATGGCGACGTGACTCCTGATCACGGCGAGGTCGGGGGTGTTGTAGCCGTCGGGAGTGCGGGGACCGGTGTACAGCGGCGGCACCAGGGGAATGGAGACGATCTGGTGCGGGTCGATCTTCGTCAGGAGATCGACCAGGTCGGGAAGGCTCTCGAGGGGGATGTCGGTGGAGACGTTCTCTTTGATGGCCTCGGCGATGGTGGGGAACGAGCGGATGATGTCGACCGGAGATGCCTGCTCGGCGACGGCTTGAAGCACGCAACGCTGGCGGCCCATGCGGTCATAGTCATCCGAGCCGTGCCGGGATCGTGCGTAGGCGAGCGCCAGGTGGCCGTCCATGTGGTACTCGCCGGGAGCGATGTCGATGACCTCGGTGGTGCCGTCCTCGTGGGGGTAGTTGGCGTCATACACCGGCTCGGGCACGGTGACGTCGACGCCCCCGAGGGCGTCGACGACTCCGACGAAGCCGTCGAGATTGACCAAGGCGTAGTAGTGCACCTCGAGATCGAGCATCTCTCCGATCGCCAGCTTCAGCGCTTCGGCTCCGGGAGGGCCCGTGCCGGGGAAGAGATCCGGGTGTTCCTCTCCGTATTTCCACAGCTCGTTGATGATCTGTGGGAAGCAGTCGCACGACCAGATGTCGAGGCTCTCGGGGAGCGGCACGCGTGCCAGGTTGCGCGGGATGGAGAACATGGCCATGTTGCCCGTCTCCGGATCGATCGACGCCAGGATGACGGTGTCGGTGCGGACGCCTCTCCGACCCACTCCGGCGTCGCCTCCGAGCAGGAGGACGTTGAGACGGTCCTTGCCGTCCCACAGCCGGGGTGGCGGGAGAGTGGTTGTCGTGGTCGTTGTCGTGGTCGTTGTCTCTTCTCCAGCCGCCGCGGTGGTGGACGGATCGGCCGTCGTGGTGGTGGTCGGCGGGGGTGGAACAGTGGTCGAGGGGGCGAACACGGTCGTGATGAGGTCGTACTGCACGACGTCGTAGTAGGCGGCCACGGTGTGGGGCACGACCAGCGCCGCGACCGACACCAGGGCCAGCAAGACGGCAAGCGTGACGCCGATTCCCCCCCGCGGCCGCCGCTCGACGGGGGCCGCCGCGTAGTAGGCATCGACCGATGCATAGACGCGGAACAGGAGGAGGGCGGCGTTGCCGGCCAGCAGCCATTGCAGTGCCCGTGGCTGGACCGACCAGCGGAGCAGGGTGGGCCACTCGGCGAGGAGCATCCAGCCGGCTCCGGCCGCGAGGACACAGGTGAGCGCGAACAGCGTCCAGCCCCGCCGCCGCTCGCCGGCGATGAGCTGACCGGTCCCGGGAACGACGGCCGAGGCGAGAGCCGCGACGATGCCTCTGCCAGGCCGATTGGGGGCTGCGGTGCCTGCGGAGGGCGTCATCCGCCAGAGCATAGGAGCAGCTCTGATCTGGGCCGGTTCTCGTCGATGGCGGGATGCCTTTGCGGCGAGCCGGGGTAGTCTCCTGGCCATGCACACGTTCATCCCACTCCTGGCTCAGGTGAACGTCGACGAGCTGCCATCCGAGGTCGTCGACGAGCTGCCTCGTTGATCAGCTGCGGGACGGGGTCATTGACAAGATTCCCGACAACGTGGTCGATCAGCTGCCCCAGAGCGTCCAGGACAAGATCCCGAACAGCCTCCTCGACTTGGCGTCGTCGAACCCGAAGTTCGCCGCCGTGCTGGCCGTCATCGGCGTGTTGGCTGTCGTCGGGTTCGTGTTCTCGATCTTCAAGAGCGCCATCAAGATGGCGATCTTCTGGGGCCTGGTGGCTGCCGGTGCCTGGTTCTTCTTCTTCCAGCAGTAGCCTCTCCCGCCCGATTGTGGCCTGCCGGGGCACCGGTCGCCGCCGATTTAGGAGTTGGCTTTTGTGGTGAGAAGATGGCGCCCAATTTCAATTCGGAGGTTCGCGTGTCACAGCCAAGAGTGGTCGTAGCCGAGCAGATCGCCGACGCAGCCGTGGCGGCGTTGCGGGAAACGTGTGAGGTGGATGACGCCTCGGGCGTTTCCCGCGAGGAGCTCATTGATCGTGTCGCAGAAGCGGACGCCATCATCGTGCGCTCGGCCACCAAGGTCGACGCCGAGATGATCGCTGCCGCGCCGAAGCTGAGGGTCATCGGGCGCGCCGGGATAGGCGTTGACAACATCGACCTCGCCGCCGCCACCGAGCACGGGGTCATGGTGGTCAACGCCCCCGACGCCAACACCGTCTCCGCGGCCGAGCACACCGTCGCTCTGCTGCTGGCACAGGCACGGCGTATTCCCGAAGCCGACGCGTCGCTGCGCGCCGGGCGCTGGGACCGCAAGCTGTTCAAGGGTGTCGAGCTCTACGGCAAGGTGCTCGGAATCATCGGCCTGGGTCGCATCGGGACACTCGTTGCTCAGCGGGCCTCGGCGTTCGGGATGCGGATTGTGGTGAACGACCCGTACGTTGGGGAGGAGCGGGTGGCGAGGCTCGGGGCCGAGCTGATGGATCTCCCGGATCTGCTCTCCCAGGCCGATTTCATCACGATCCACCTTCCCCGCAACCGAGACACCGAAGGTCTCATCGGGCGGGAGGCGTTCTCGCAGATGAAGCCGGGCGTGCGCCTCGTCAACGTGGCGAGGGGAGGCATCGTCGACGAGGAGGCGCTGGCCGAGGCCGTGGAGTCGGGGAAGGTGGCCGGCGCCGCCCTCGACGTCTACGCGGTCGAGCCCACGACCGAGAGCCCGCTGTTCTCGATGCCGCAGGTGGTGGTGACGCCACACCTCGGGGCTTCCACCCGCGAGGCGCAGGACAAGGCCGGCTCCTCGGTGGCAGCGTCAGTGCTCGCGGCTCTTCAGGGCGAGATGGTGCGTTCCGCCGTCAACGTCGATCTCGGCCCGGACGTCCCCGTCGAGGTGCAGGAATTCATGCCGGTCGCCGAGCACCTGGGCCGGATCTTCGCCATGTTCTCCGGAGGCCTGCCATCGGAGCTGACGGTGACGGTCGAAGGCGAACTCGCCCGGCATCCATTGCGTCCCCTGGCGCTGGGTGCGCTGAAGGGCGCCCTCGGGGCCGTCGTGCACGGGCCGGTGTCCTATGTCAATGCCCCGTTCCTCGCCGAGAGCCACGGGGTCTCGATTCGGGAGGCATCCCGGGCGCAGAGCCGCGACTACCGGGTGCTGATCACGCTGTCGGGCGTCATCGACGGGAAGGCGCGCTCTTTGTCGGCGACGGTGCTGGAGCGCAAGGGCGAGGTCTTGACCGACGTCGACGGCTATGAGATCGAGCTGCCGCTCAGCCCGCACATGCTGCTGATCCGCAACAGCGACGTGCCCGGTGTCATCGGCCGTGTCGGCACCTGCGTCGGCGATGCCGGCCTCAACATCTCCGACATGGCGGTCGGCCGCCATCCCGAGGGCGGGGCGATGATCGGGATCGCGCTCGTGGTCCCGGTCGAGGATGCCTTGGTGGCCAGGCTGCGTGACGTGGACGGAGTGCTGGCGGTGCGGGCGATCCAGCTCGACCTCTAGGGCTCGCTGTTCTAGAGCAGCCTCGTTCCTGTCGTCCCCCCTTGCGAAAAGGGGGGACCGGCGAGGCGCCAGCGAAGCTGGCAGGCGAGCCGAGGGGG
>CAZMSN010000033.1:0-2945 GCA_964569015.1 uncultured Acidimicrobiaceae bacterium
CGGCCGCCGAAGAGCTGCTGCATCTCGTCAGCGAGAACCACCTCGGGCCTGCCGTCGCGCAGCCAGCGGCACAGCGCCCGGGCCTTGTCCGGGGTGACACCCTCGATCATCTCGTAGTTGACGAGCACCACCGGGGCACCGCCGCAGGCGCCGCTGCACTCGACGTGCTCGACGCTGAACAGTCCATCGGCGGAGGCCTCGCCATCGGGGGTCCCGGTCTCGTCGACGATGGCCGCGAGCACCTCGTCGGCGCCCCGCAGGTAGCACGAGATGGAGGTGCACACCGAAATGAGGTAGCGCCCTGGCTTCTCCCTCTTGAGCATCGTGTAGAAGCTGGCGACCCCATACACCTGGGCGGTGGTGAGTCCGGTCAGCCCGGCGACTTGGCGCATCCCCTCCTCGGTGACGTGCCCGTTCTCCAACATGGAGAGGAAGAGCAGCGGCATCAGGGCTGAGCGTCGCTCGGGGTAGGCGTCGAGGACGGTGCGAGCCCGCTCCTGATTGGGCTCGCTCCACTCCGAGATCGAAGCGAGAGGATCGGGGCGCCGCGAGCTCATCGGTCCACGTCTCCGAGGACCGGGTCGATCGAGGCGAGGGTGGCCACGCTGTCGGCAACCAACGAATCGGTCAACATCACCGGAAGCGCCTGCACATGATTGAACGAGGGCGCCCGGACGTGCAGGCGCCATGGCCGAGATCCCCCGTCGGAGACGAGGTAGACACCCAGCTCACCGCGGGGTGATTCGACCGCCTGGTAGACCTCGCCCATCGGGACCTTGAAGCCGTCCGTGAACAGTTTGAAGTGGTGGATCAGTGCCTCCATCGACTCGTCGATGCGCTTGCGCGGGGGCGGGGTGACCTTGCGGTCGTCGCTGCGATAGTCCCCGGCGGGCATGGTCTCGAGTACCTGGCCGGCGATGTGCAGCGATTGCCTCATCTCCTCCAGGCGCACCAGGTAACGGTCAAAGACATCGCCGTGCTCGCCGATCGGCACGTTGAACTCGTACCGGTCGATCCCGCAGTAGGGGAACACCTTGCGCAGGTCCCACCCGAGCCCGGCCGCCCGGGCGATTGGCCCGGTGACGCCGTAGGCCTTGCACTCGGTGGGGGTGATCACGCCCACGCCGACGGTGCGATCCAGGAAGATCGGGTTCTCGGTGAGGAGCTCCTCGTACTCGGCGATCCCGGCTGGGATCGCCTTCAGCATGTGCTCGATGTCATCCTCCCACCCGTCCGGCAGGTCGGCGGCAACCCCTCCGGGACGGATGAAGTTGTGATTCATGCGCAGGCCGGTGACCTTCTCGAAGAACGCCAGGCACAGCTCACGCTCGCGCCAGCCGTACAGCATCATCGAGATCGCCCCGAGGTCCATGCCCTGGGTCGCCAGCCAAATGAGGTGACTCGAGACTCGGTTCAGCTCGGTGAGAAGTACCCGAATTGCCTGACTCCGCGGCGGGATCTCGATACCGAGGAGCTGCTCGACGGCGAGTGAGTAGGCCAGCTCGACGTGGAACGACGACAGGTAATCCATGCGTGTGACGTTGGTGCCACCCTGGAGATAGGTCAGCGTCTCGGCGGTCTTCTCCATCCCGGTGTGGAGGTAGCCGATGATCGGCTTCACTCTGCGGATGGTCTCGCCCTCGAGCTCGAGGTGAAGCCGAAGCACGCCGTGGGTCGACGGATGCTGCGGCCCCATGTTGAGGATCTGGCGCTCCTCGACGTCGCTCTCGTCCTCGATGACATAGTCGTCGGTGACGATGGTGCCTTCTTGCACCGCCATGGCCTGCTCGGCGCCACCGATGAGCATCTCCTGAGACCCCTCATCGGTGGCTTGTCGAACCCAGGCCGGCTCTTCGGTCCCGGAGACCCACACCTCGTGGATCTCGCGGCGACGATCGGCCGTGTTAGACCGCTGCGTCTCGTCGGCGGCAGGAGGTGCGACGGTCGGCGCTTCGAGGTTTCCGGTGACGACGTTCGGGGTGTCACTCATGGCGCTCTGTGTGCTCCCTTGAACTGGACCGGCACCGACCCCACCGAGTAGTCCTTGCGCAGCGGGTGTCCCTCCCAGTCATCGGGAAGCAGGATGCGGGTCAGATCAGGATGGCCGTCGAAGTCGATCCCGAAGAGGTCGAACGCCTCACGCTCGTAGAAGTTGGCCCCGGTGAAGACCCAGGTGAGGGTGGGGAGCGTGGGCCGGGCGCCGTCGACGCCGACACGAATCCGCAGGCGGCGACGAAGCTCCACCGAGACCAGGTTGATGACAACCTCGAAACGGGGTTCACGCCGCAGGTAGTCGACGGCGCAGAGGTCAACGAACGTGTCGAAGCCGGCATTGCGGGCGGCGGTCACAAGATCGAGGTAGTCCTCGGCGGGCACGAGAACGACGTCCTGCGCCGGACCGGCGAGCGGTTCGAACCGCTCGAAGGTCGCGCCTGGAAAGAGCAGCGCGAGATCGGAGAACACCGGGTCCTGGGAACCGGTGGATGCCGGAGCCGCGGCGCCGGCATCGGATGGCAGTTCGTTGTCGGTCACGTCGCCCTCGCCTCGTGCCGGATCTCGCCGGTCATGATCTTGTCATGCAGCGTGAGGATGCCGTGCATGAGAGATTGCGGCCCGGGCGGGCAACCCGGGACGTAGATGTCCACCGGCACTACCTGATCAACGCCCTGGACGATGGCGTAGTTGTTGAACATGCCGCCCGTCGAGGCGCAGGCCCCCATCGAGATCACCCACTTCGGCTCTGCCATCTGGTCGTAGACCTGACGCAGCACCGGAGCCATCTTCTGCGACACGCGCCCGGCAACGATCATCAGATCGGCTTGTCGCGGCGATGCCCGGAACACCTCCATGCCGAAGCGTCCCAGGTCGTTGTGCGCCGCCCCGGTGGCCATCATCTCGATGGCGCAGCACGCGAGGCCAAAGGTCGCGCCCCACATCGAACGAGT
>CAZMSN010000033.1:3045-21044 GCA_964569015.1 uncultured Acidimicrobiaceae bacterium
TCATCTCGATGGCGCAGCACGCGAGGCCAAAGGTCGCGCCCCACATCGAACGAGTGCGGGCCCAATTGATGCCCTTGTCGAGGGTGGTGAACAGGAACCCCGATGGCTCGGCGGCGCCGGCCATCACGCGACCTCCTCGCTCAGCGGCGCACTCTCGGGAGCAACGGCCCGCCGGTAGCGATCGCGCCGGGCGATGTTCCAGTCGAGCGCACCCCGCTTCCAGGCGTAGAAGAGCGTTTCAGCCAGCAGCGCCATGAAGATCGCGATCGCGCCGATGCCGGCCCAGCCGAAATCCGCGAAGCGGACCGCCCAGGCGAAGAGGAAGACCAGCTCGACGTCGAAGATCACGAACAGCATCGCCACCAGATAGAACTTCACCGGAAAGCGCTCGACCGGCTCCTGGAGCGGGACGATGCCGCACTCGTAGGGGGCGAGCTTCTCCGGAGTCGGATTCTGAGGTGCGATCCGCCGCGAGAGCGTCAATGCCACCACCGAGAACCCCACGCCGACGATGAACAGCAGGGCGACCGGTAGATAGGCAGAAAGCGTCATCTCGTGGGGGACTCCTTCCGGTGGCGAAGACTAGGAATTGCGGCCTCAGTGACAAAACGCATGCAATGTGTGCCGGAAGGCCCGGCCCTGGCCCCTTGGAGCCTAGCGACACGGTCCCTCAGGTGAAGGCCCGGCCGGAGTCGACAGGACACGTCTCAGCGCCCGATGAGTGGGTCCGGGCCGAGCCCGACGACCCTCTCGATGACGTGGTAGACCCGCTCCGAGATCCCATACTCCTCGGGTTCCAGCAGGTTGGCCATCACCTTGAACGCCCATTCCATGAGGGGCCTGGAGTGGATCCCGACGCGGGTGAGCGCCCGCATGATGGGCGGGTTGCCGATGGCCATGACCAGCAGCCGGGCAACTCGGTAGTAGTCGGAGTACTCGGCATCCACAGCCCTCGAGTAGCCGGCCAGCAACCCGGAATCCCCGGTGGCGAGCGCCTCGGTGAGATATCCGGCGGCGAGCCGTCCCGTCTCGTAGGCGTAGTCGATGCCCTCACCGTTGAAGGGATTGATGGCACCGGCGGCGTCGCCAACGGCGACCCAGTTGGAGCCGAACCGGGGCCCCACCGACATCGCCATCGGCAGCCTGCCACCCGCTGGAGCGCACGTCTGCGACTCGGCGGTGACCTCCCAGTGGTCGGGGAGCGCGTCGAGATGCGCCTCCATCACCCTCGAGGTGCCGATCTCCTTCCACCCCCGGAAGGTCGAGACGACGCCGATACCGACATTGATCTCGCCGTTCCCGAGCGGGAACACCCAGCCATAGCCGGGTAGCGATCGGCCCTCCCTGTCCCGCAGGTCGAGACGGCTCTCGAGGAAGGCGTCCCGCGAGTTGCGACTTGAGTAGTAGCCGCGCAGCGCCAGGCCGAACGGGTAATCCTTGCGGCGCCGGACACCGAGCTCGCGGCCGAAGCGGGAAAGCGAGCCGTCGGCCACGGCGACGAGGCGGGGAAGCACGACCTCGACATCGGCTGCGGCTGAGCTGCTCGTCGCTCGTAGCTCCACCGACTCCAGACGGCCATCTCGCACGACCGGTACCGCCTCGGTGTGCTCTCGGATCACTGCCCCCTGTCTCTCCGCGAGCCGAACGACCCGTGCGTCGAGGTCGGAGCGCCGCATCACGGCTCCCCAATCGGGATAGACCGTGTGGCTCGGCCAGGGCATCTCGATCCGGAGGTCGCCGACGTAGGCGCGGAGGCCTGTGACCCGGTGCAGCCCCGGCAGGGCGAGGTCGAATCCCATGTCGGCCAATTGCTTGATCGCCCGCGGGGTGAGGCCGTCGCCGCACGCCTTCTCCCGTGGGTAGCCGTGCTTCTCTACCACGAGCACCGAAGCCCCGGCCCGCGCCAGCCAGTATGCCGCGGCGGCACCGGCTGGGCCGCCGCCGACCACGAGGACGTCGGGGGATGCACTCACCGCACAGAGGCTACCGACCACGCGAGGGTCCGGTCCCGATGCGGCTGCGGCGCCCCGATGTCGGCGGCCGCCTCCGAGGTTGGCGTCACCTCACCCTTCCTCCCCAGGGAATCTTCCTCGTCCTCGGGGCTCGGTCGCCTACAATGCCCTCCGCTCGAGCGGCCCGCCAGGCGAGGACGACAGTGCAGATCGAAGACCACCAGCGACGCCTGAGACACGGCCCGGCCGACCTCGCGGCCGTCGCCGTCCTCGGCACTGTGATCGAGGGAGGCGACGTTGCCTGAAGTACCGGACCACATCCTGCGCCGCTCCGCCGAGGCCCGCGCCAAGGCCGAGGGACGCGACCTCGAAGACGTCCTCGCCGAGCTCAAAGCCGAGGCGACCTCCGCCGCGGCTGCCCCTCCCGTACCGGAAACACCGACCGCTGTCTCCCCTGCGGCCGAGGCTCCGGTGCCCGCCGCCGCCCGTGACCTCGAAGCCGAATCCGCCCGATATGGCGTCCCCGTGCACCTGCTCGAACGCGCCATGAACGCCCGACGGGAAGCCAGCGGCACCCCGTCACCGGCGCCTGCCGAAGCACCGGTGGCTCCCCCCGTTGCCACCCTCACCGCGACCGAGTCCGTCGCACCCGCCCCGACCGTCCCGGAGCACATCCTGCGCCGCTCCGCCGAGTTCCGCGCCCTCGCCGAGGGACGCGACGTCGAAGACGTCCTCGCCGAGCTGAGAGCCGAGGCGACCTCCGTCACGGTTCCCACCCCCGCCCCGGAAATGCCGGCCCCGGCACCCGCACCCGCCCCACCGGCGACCGAGGCCCCCGCGCCCCCCGCCACCCGCCATCTCGAAGCCGAATCCGCCCGATACGGCGTCCCTGTACACCTGCTCGAACGCGCCATGAACGCCCGACGGAGAGCCGACGCGATCCAGCAGTAGAGGCAAGCGGTCTGGCCGACGGCGATGGCGCCATCCCGCCGCAGAAGGCTGGCCATTTCCCCCGATCACCCGAGGAACGGTCCGAGGACCTCGTCCAGTGTCGGGCCGGAAACCTCCTCGAGCTCGTAGAACACCCTCGTACGGGGAATGTCTCCGAGATCGACGATGCGCCCGAGATCGATCGGTGTTCCGATCACGATCGCCTCGGGACCGGCCGCTTCGATCGTCTGCGCCAGCTCGACCAGTTGCCCGTCGCTGTACCCCATCGCCGGGAGCACCGGCCCGATGTGAGGATGGTCGGAGAAGACCGCCGCCAGCGACCCCACTGCATACGGCCGGGGGTCGATCAGCTCGGCGGCTCCGTGGCTGCGTGCGGCTACCGCCCCGGCCCCAAACGGCATCCCGCCGTGCGTTATGGTCGGGCCGTCCTCGATGACGAGAACTCGCTTGCCGGCGATGAGCTCCGGTCGCTCCACCACGACGGGCGATGCCGCCTCGATCACCACCGCGTGGGGAGCCGCCGCCGCGACGTTCCGCCGCACCACCTCGATCCCCTCCGCCGGGGCAGTGTCGACCTTGTTGATGATCACGACGTCGGCGCGACGCAGATTGGCCTCCCCCGGCCAGTAGCTCACCTCGTGCCCGGCCCGGAACGGGTCGACCACGCACACCGCGAGGTCGGCGCGGTAGAACGGCAAGTCGTTGTTGCCCCCGTCCCACAAGATCACGTCCGCCTCCTGCTCGGCCGAGCGGAGGATGGCCTCGTAGTCGACGCCTGCGTAGACGACGGCGCCTTCTCGGATGTAGGGCTCGTATTCCTCCCTCTCCTCCAGCGTCATGTCCGCCGCGTCGAGATCGTCGAAGGTGACGAAGCGCTGGAGCCGCTGGCGCAATAGATCGCCATAGGGCATGGGATGGCGGATGACGGCAACCCGCTTGCCGGCCCCGGCCAAGATCCGGCGAATCCTCCGGCTGGTCTGGCTCTTTCCACTCCCCGTCCGGGTGGCAGTCACCGCTACCACCGGTTTGGTCGACGCGATGAGGGCCGCGTCTCCCGCCAGCGAGAAGGAGGCTCCACCAGCGACGGCGCGAGCGGCGAGGTGCATCACGTGTTCGTGCGAGACGTCCGAGTAGGAGAACAGCACGAGATCCACGCCCAGGTCATCGATGAGTGTCTCGAGCCGGTCCTCCGGGTGAATCGGGATACCGTCGGGGTAACCGGGCCCCGCCAACTCCGGCGGGTAGCGGCGATCGTCGATGTCGGGAATCTGGGTGGCGGTGAAGCCGACGACCTCGAAATCCGGATCGGCACGAAAGAGCGTGTTGAAGTTGTGGAAGTCACGCCCGGCTGCGCCGAGGATCAGCACGCGCATTGGCATCGATCAGGCTCCTGTCTGCCGGCACCCGGACCCTACCGCGCCCTGAGGCGAAAGGTCGCGGCAGATCAGTCCTGCTGGAGGTAGTAAGCGAGAATCTGTAGCTCGGTGGAGAGATCCACCCGCCGCACCTCCACGCCGCTCATTCGCCGCAGGATCGCAGGGGCGAAGTTGAGGATCGAGCGCACCCCCGCCCGCACCAGCCGATCGGCCACGTCCTGGGCTGCATGTGACGGGGTAGCGACGATGCCGATCGAGATGGAGCGCTCGGACACGATCCGCTCGAGGTCCGACAGCGGCTCGACGAGGAGACCGTCCACTTCTTCCCCGACCCTGGACGGATCGACATCGAACATCGCCTTCACCTCGAAGCCCCATCCGGCGAAGCCCGGATAGTTGGAGAGGGCGGTGCCGAGGTTGCCGGCGCCGATGATCGCCACGGCATGGCTCTTCATGAGCCCCAGAGCCCGGCGCAGCTCGCGGCGAAGCTCGTCGATGTCGTATCCCACCCCGCGCACCCCATGGGCATCGATGTAGGAGAGGTCCTTGCGCACCTGGGCCGAGTTGACGCCGGCGATCGTGCCGAGCTGATCCGACGAGCAGGTCATCTGCGTCGTCGGCAGGTCGCTGAGGCATCGGAGATACACCGGGAGCCGAGACACCGTGGCGGAAGGGATTGGGTTCTTCACCGCGAGTCGAGGATAGTGTCGCCGCGAATCGCCCCAGTTCTCGGTCTCGCCTTTGCGGCACGTGCGGAGTGCTCGCACCCGGGACCCCGCCACCAGAGCGGCTGGCAGGCGACTTCAGGTGGCCGACGGCCCCTGAGACTCGGCGGATGTGACCGACTCAGGCGGCCGCATCGTCACTTCACTCCCGACCTCGACCGGGAATGCCTCGTCGGCGCGGCCGTCCCGGACTCCCAAGGCGATCTGGCCAAACGAGTCGACGTGAACCAGCCCTTCCCCGCTGGCGACGTCACCGTAGGCGCGCACCCAGGGAAGGCGGTGCTCGTCACCACCGACACACAGCACAACGTCGTCCCCGGGCCGAACGCCTGCCGCGACGAGATCGCCGGCGGCCACGTTGGTCTGCACGTTGCCGAAGTGATCGATCCACAGGATCTCGCCGAGTAGCGCTGTCCCGTCGCGTGTAACGAGCGGGAGCTCGAGCGGGATCATCGATTCGGGAGGAACCACCGGCCCCAGATCCTCGACCAGTGCCTGGCCGGAGGCGACCATCGCCGCCGTGGGGGCGAAGAGGTCGCGGCCCTCGAAGGTGATGCCCTCGGCCGGCAGCCGCAGCTCGGGGTTCTCGATCGACACGATCAGGTCCGCCCCGCCCACCACGGCGACAGTAGGCGCCAGGAGACCGTTGTCAGGGCCGATCAGGGTCCCCCACTCGGTGCGCACCGCCAGAGCACGCCGCTCGGTCCCGACGCCCGGATCGACAACGGCGAGAGCGACGCCCGGCGGGAGGTATTGGATCGCTCGAAGCAGGCCGAGAGCGGCGGCGCGGACGTTGCCCCGCGGATAGTCGTGCCCGATGTCGATGATTCGCACTGCAGGAGCGATGCGGGCTATGACGCCGTGGATGATGCCGACGAACTCGTCGGTTCGCCCGAAGTCCGAGAGGAAGCAGATGGGGGCGTTCACGGCCACCGCGACGATAGGAGATTCCTGAGGCATCCACCGCCTGGCACCGATGACGCATTGCCCGGCAACTGCTTCGGATGTCTCTGACGATCGTCACCTTTCGGTAGTTGCACGAAAAGCGGACCGGAACCGCCGGGCCTCACCCGCCCATCCGTGGCCTCCCCATCGTGGCTTCCGACCCGGCGCGCCAAAGGATCTGCACCCTCTGCGCCGTGGCGGCCAGGGAGGATACCCTGACTAGTCCACAATGGGCCACCCGAAACCCCCCTTCCAGGCCCCCCTCATCGCCGGCTACCCTCGATCCAGCGGGACAGGGCCGGAAGCCCGCGCGGCAGGTAGGGCACACACAGGGGGTGAGTGATGCTCGGGGCAGCATCGACGCACATGCCGGCGCAGGAACTCTCATGACCGCCCGTAACGGAACAGGCACAATCGTGGTGCCGTTGCAGGCATTGCTCGATGCAATGAGCGACGGCGTCTTGATCACGGACGAACACGGCAAGTGCACCTACACCAATCCGGCGCTCGGCCAGATCGTCGGCATGCCTGCGTTCGGCGAAACGGTGCCGGAGACTCCTCCGGCGTGGATCCCACAGGACTGCCAGCGTGCATACCAGCGCTATATCAGCCGTGCCATCGGTGGTCGATTCGGTCGAGAGACGATTGTCACCGACTGGTCGCTCATCAGCGCCGGCGGGAATCAGATCAGCGCCCAGCTCAAGCTCATCCCGATGCGCAACGGCAACGGGAACTCGACGGCGCTCATGTGGATCTTCAGTCCGACTCCGGTGGAGCCACGACTGAACGGCGATGGCCGGCGCCAAGCCCTCGAAGAGAGCATGCGCCGGATCGCGAGCGAGCTGAGCAGCCTCGGCGTGATCGTGAGCACCGCCAACGAGCCCATCCCGGGAATGGCGACCACACCCGAGCTGGAACGTCTGTCGCGGCGCGAGCGCGATGTCGTCGACGAGCTGCTCCGGGGCCATCGGGTGGTTTCGATCGCCGCCAGGCTCGAAGTCAGCGAGCACACGGTCCGCAACCACCTCAAGTCGATATTCCGCAAGCTCGAAGTCCACTCGCAAGCGGAGCTCGTGAGGCTCATACGCAGCAATCCGAAGCCGGCCTGAGACGCGGCAAGCCACCGAGCCGCATGCGGTAGTACGCTGCGGCGGACCATGCGGAACCAGCATGACACGCCCGGCAACCCTCGAGGCCGCCGCTGATGGCCACTCTCCGGTTGTTCGCCAATCTCCGAGAGGCCGCAGGAGCGGCTTCCGTCGAGGTGGAAGGATCGACCGTCGGCCAGGTCCTCAATACCGCCAAGGACCGCTTCGGAGCCGACTTCGCCGAGGGATTGAGTGCCGCCAGCGTCTGGGTCAACGGAACGCAAGCCGCTGCTGGAACCTCAGTCACCGTCGGCGACGAGGTGGCGCTCATCCCCCCGGTATCGGGCGGCGCCGTCACCCTTCGACCCGAGGGCGATGTGATCCAGACCGCCTTGGTGCTGGCGCTGCTCGTCGCCGTCGCCGTCGCCAACCTCCTCGACCTACAGACCTTCGTGTTCGTCGCCGTCGGCGCCGCGCTCGCTTGGCTCTGGGACGCCGGTGAGGCCCTCAACCGAAGGGGGGCGACCCTCAGCGTCATCCCCCTGATGATCGGTGCCACCGCCGCCGCCAACGGCGCCTATCGATGGGGAGTCGCCGGGTTTGCAGGTGGCCTCGCCGTCGCCATGATGGTGACGCTGATCTGGGCGGTAATCGATACCGGGCATCGCCGCCTCGAGGTGGTGACGATCTCGGTGCTGGTGACGGCGGTGGGCGCGCTGGCGACCGGCGGCCTCACGCTCGTCCGCATGCGCAGCATCCCCGAGGTGAGCGCGTTCCTGATCATCGCCGCCCTGTCGGGGATCGCGGCCTGGGCCGTACACCGCAACGGCGGCGAGATGGCGGGCCTCGACCCCAATCTGGCCACACTGGTCAGCGCGCTCAGCGCCGGGCTGCTGGTTGGGCTCGTGGCCGACACCATCACGATCGGCCTCATGCTGCTCGCCTCGGTGGCGGCGGCAGCCGGGATGATCGCCGGCCGCGTGCTCGGATCCCTGCTCCGCACCGGGTCGGTGGTCCACACCGCTCGCGCCCCCGGCTTGCTGACGATGTTCGATGGCGTCGCCCTCGGAGCGGCTGCCTACTGGGCGGCGCTCTGGCTCTTCGGCTAGCGATCCGGAGAGGCGACGAGGCCATGAGTGAGGGCAGAGGCCGCTCCGCCGGGCGGCACCGGCCCGACCGTCGACACCTCCGCCGTGCGGTGTGGCTCGCCCTGGTGGTCACAGTGCTGTGGAGCTCGTCGTGGGTGATCATCCGCTTCGGTCTCGACGACGAGGGTCTCGAGCCGATCACGTTCGCGGGGCTCCGCTACGCGGCTGCCTCCCTCGTGCTCTTGGCCGGTGCGCTGTCGCGGCCGACCACCCGCGAGCAGCTCCGGTCCGTTCTACGGAGTGGCTGGGCGGAGCTGGCGACCCTCGGCCTGGTGTTCTATGCGATCACGCAGGGCGCCCAGTTCGTCGCACTCGACCATCAACCGGCGGCCACTACCAGTCTCGTGCTCTCCCTGACTCCGCTGGTCGTCGTCGTCCTGTCGGGGAGGTCGCTCGGGGAGCGACCGTCCGGGCGGCAGGTCGCCGGGGCTGCCACGGTGGCGGCGGGCGCCGGCCTCTACTTCTCGGGCTCACTCGGCGCCACGACTGCGGGCATGATCGCCGCCGCCGTCGCGCTGATCGCCAACGCCCTCTCGGCGCTGCTCGGCCGCCGGGTTCATCGGGTGGAGGGAACCGTTCCCCTGGTCACCACCACCGTCTCGATGACCGTAGGAGCAAGTGCCCTCCTGGTCGCCGGCCTGGCCGTCGAGGGCTGGCCGCACCTGACGGCCCGGGCGCTGCTGATCGTCGCGTGGCTGGCGGTCGTCAACACCGCGGCCGCCTTCACCCTGTGGAACCTCTCGCTGCGGCACCTCACCGCCGCCGAGTCGGTCGCCATCAACAACACGATGCTGATCCAGATCGCCATCCTCGGATGGATCTTCCTCTCCGAGGTCCCCGGTCCCGGCCAGCTCGTCGGGATCGCCCTGGTCACCGCCGGCGTCGTCGCCAGCCAGCGCACCGGCGCCGCCACCTGAGCGAGACACCTCAAGGATTTTTCCCGCGCACCGGACCGGCATCCTGCGGGCGCCGAGCCGGGGCACGAGCGCCGCTCGGGGTCACCGGCGAGCGCCACACGAATGCGCTCAGTCGCCGGGAAAGGGCTATCCTCACTCCCTGCCATGCGATTCACGCGCTGGATTCGAGCGCTGACCCCGTTCTTGCTCCTCAGCCTGCTGGCCGTGCCGGTTGGCGCCCTCGCGCAGACGAAGAGCCAGGTCGATCAGGCCAAGCGCGAGCAGGACGCCGCTCTCTCGGAACTCCAGAGCGCGGACACCGCGCTGGAAGAGGCACTCGCCGAATACCAGGACATCAATGCCCAGCTCGAGGACCTCACCTACCGCATCACGAGAATGATCGATCGCATCAAGGACGACGAGGCGGAGGTGCGTGATCTCAAGCAGCTGGCCCAGGATCTCGTCGTCGAGGCGTACATGAACGGCGGCACCGGGATCCTCGACATCGCCATGAACGCCGACTCCATCCAGCAGGTGCTGACGAGGCAGGTACTCCTCGAGTGCGCCAGCGACCACAACCTGGGGACGCTCGACCGCCTCGAGGCCCTTCAGCAAGACCTCGATCGCAAGAAAGAGGCTCTCCGCGAAGACGAAGCCCTGGTGGCCGACCTGAGCGCCCTCGCCGAGGAGAACGTCGGCCAACTCGACGAGGCCAGGGCGACGAAGGCGCAGGTCTATGCCGATGCCAAGACCAACTACTCCGAGACCTACGCCGAGTACGAGGCGGCGGAGCGAGCCCGCAAGATCGCCGAGGCCGCCAAGAAACGCGGCGCCGCCGGCGGCCTCCCCGAGGGCGCCATCCCCGGTTTCATCTGCCCCATCCCCAGTGGCGCCAGCTTCATCAACGACTGGGGGTTTCCCCGTTCCGGCGGCCGGACCCACAAGGGCAATGACCTCTTCGCCCCACGTGGCACCCCGGTCGTCGCTGTCACCGACGGCACCGTCCGGCTCAGGAGCAACAGCCTGGGCGGCATCGTCGCCTATCTCGTGGGCGCCGAGGCGACCTACTACTACGCCCACCTCGACGGATACGCGCCGGGGATCTCCACCGGGCAACGCGTGACCAAGGGCACGGTGATCGGCTACGTAGGCAACACCGGGAACGCCATCGGCACCTCCCCTCACCTTCACTTCCAGCTTCATCCTGGAGGCGGCAGCCCCGTGAACCCCTATCCGACCCTCCGGGCGGCATGCCCGTGACGGGTTGTTGGTAGCCTCGGCCCGGCACAGAAAGGATCAGCTCTGAATCGGCAACGCAGGCGCATCGACATCGCTCTCGAACCGGAATTCGTCGACGATCTTGAGACCGTCCCGCTCGACGAGCTGCGCGACCGTCGCAGGCTGTGCGACGGACTCGACACCGAGCTCTCGTACTACCGGCGGCTGCTGCACGGCCGCATGGATCTCCTCGCCTTCGAGATGAGACGTCGCGCCGGCGAGGAAGAACGGAGCCTCATCGACGCGCTCCCCGAGATCCTGGCCGGGACCGATGCCGACGGTGGCTCTGAACGCACGACCCTATCCAAAGTGCTACCGATCGACCCGCCGGCGCATGCCGCCACCGGCCGGCGCTGGGTGGACCGGGCGCTGAGCGATGACTTCCTGACACACCTCCCGGGCATCGAAGACGCCGAGTTGGAGAACATCCAAGCGGCCCTCACTGAAGTCGAGGGCGAGGTCTCCCAGCAGCGTCGCGGCGTCTACGAGGCTCACGAGTTGATACAAGCCGAGTTGATCCGCCGCTACCGCGAGGGTCTCGCCTCGGTCGACGAGCTGCTGAAACCCGGCTGAGTGATCCCCCTGCTCATCCGAACAATGCGATCAGGACTCTCCGAAGCGGTTCATCGCGCCAGCGCGGTGGCCGTTGATTCCTCGGGCCGGATCCTGGCCACCTGGGGTGATCCCGATCGTCCCTTCTTCTACCGCTCCGCCATCAAGCCGTTTCAGGCAACCGTCGGCCAGGAGGCCGGTGCCGGTCTGGCGCCGGAGCAAATGGCGCTGGCGTGCGCCAGTCACTCCGGCTTCCCCGTGCACCTGGCGCTCGTCACCTCGATGCTCACCGAAGCCGGCCTCACCACGGCCGCGCTCGGCTGCCCTCCCACATGGCCCCTCGCCGAATCCGCCCGCGATCTCCTGCTGCGCCGCGGTCACAACGCCCCCTCTCCTCTCTTCCACAACTGCTCCGGCAAGCACGCTGGCTGGCTCCGAGCCTGCTGCAGCAGCGGCTGGCCGCTCGACACCTATCTCGAGCCCGACCATCCCCTCCAAGTGCAGATACGCGTCGCCGTTGCCGAGGCAAGCGGCGTCGACCCGGAACCCGTTGGCGTCGACGGCTGTGGAGCGCCCACGTTGCGCGGTTCGGTGCGCGGGCTGGCGCAGGCATTCGCCCGGCTCACCGAGGACGCGAGATTCGCCGAGGCTGCCACCGCCATGCGCCGCTATCCGGCGCTGGTCGCCGACAACCTGCGCGGCGACGGGCGGCTCGGCGCCTGGTGGGGCGGTCCGGTCAAGGTCGGGGCAGAGGGCGTGATCGCCGCCGGACGCCACGGAATCGGCATCGGTGTCAAGAGCCACGAGGGCTCGTACTCGGTGGCGGTCACGGCATTGATGGAAACAATTCGCCGTCTCGAGCTGTTGCCTCGGGCAGCCTGGGATTCACTTCGCGACGTCGCCCTCCCCTCGGTGCTGGGCGGTGGGCTCTCGGTTGGCTCGCTCGAGCCGGAACCGGAACGATGAGCACGGGCTCAGCAAGGGATGGGATGCACGTTCACGGCAACTGGGCGACGGCCTCTTTCGATCTCGACCCCGTGGCGGCCCACACCGGCCCGTTCCCGCGTCGCGACCTGCTCCGAGCGTGGTGGGAGCACTGCCGGCCCGACGGCGCAACCCTGTTCCTGGCCGATAACGGGGACACGCTGCTTCCCCTGTACCTCAATGCCGGGCGACTCGAGTTCCTCGGCGACGCCGATCTCACCGACTACCACAGCCCGCTCGGAGTGAACGTGCCTGCCACCGTGTCCAAGCTGGTCGGCGAGGTTCCGGACGGCACCACCTTCGCCTTCGACAGCCTTCCCCGCGAGGCCGCCGACATGATCGTCGCCGGCCTCGCAGACGCAGGCATCACCGCCGAGCCGGAGCAGCACGAGGCAGCCGCCGTGCTCGACCTCCCCGGCGAATTCGATCACTACCTCGACAGCCTCGACAAGAAACAACGCCACGAGATGCGGCGCAAGCGGCGACGTTTTGAAGCCGTCGTCGGGAATGCCCGCCTGCGGAGGGAATCGGGACGGGAGGCAGTGGCGACCTTCGCGGGGATGCACCGCCGCTCCGAAGGGGACAAGGGCGACTTCATGACCACCGTCCGCGAAGGCTTCTTCGCCGCACTGCACCGGGACGCCGGCGCCGTCATCGACCTGCTCTGTGGCAGAGACGGCGCACCGGTGGCAGCGGCGTTCGGCTTCGAGGACGCGGGTGGGTACTACCTCTACAACTCGGCGTACGAGCCTGCGGCAGCCGCCGCTTCACCGGGGATCGTGTTGGTGGACTCGCTCATCGAGCACACCATCGAGCGCGGCAAGGGGCGCTTCGACTTCCTCAAGGGAAACGAGCCCTACAAGCTCCGTCTCGGAGCGCGCCCTCGCCCGCTGTACCGCGTCGCCGGCATCTTCGGAAGCGGATCATGATCACGCAGGTTGCCTACCTGTCGCTCCACACCTGCCCGGTGCAGCCACCGGGCGCCGGCGATGCCGGCGGCATGAACGTGTACATCAACGAGCTGGCGCAGACCATCGCCCGACGCGGCATCGCGGTGGTCGTCTTCACCCGATGCAACGGCGCCCACCCGATGGTGCTGGATGTCCGGCCCGGCTACCGGGTGGTCCACGTCACCGCCGGCCCGGCGGCGCCCGTCCCGATGCACGACATGCCCGGCCTCGTCGGCGAGTTCGCCGAGGAGACCCTCGCCTGGATCGACGCCAGCGGCCTCTCGTTCGATCTGATCCACAGCCACTATTGGCTCTCCGGTTGGTCCGGGGTGATCCTCAAGGAGCGGCTCGGGATCCCCCTCGCCAACTCATTCCACACCCTGGGCAGGATCAAGGATCTCAACCGCCGTCCCGACGAGCCCGGAGCCGGCTGCATGCGCACCATGGCCGAGGAGGAAGTCATCGCCCGCTCCGACTGTGTCATCGCCTCGACCCCGTTCGAGTTCGACGACCTGCTCGAGCACTACCACGCCAGCCCCGAGCGGCTCTGTACATCGATTCCCGGCATCGACCACGGTCTCTTCCGGCCCGATGATCGTGCTGCCGCCCGGATTCGGACCGGCATCGACCCTTCTCTTGGCGACGATCCCGTCGTGCTCTTCGTGGGCCGCATCCAAGTCCTCAAGGGCATCGACGTCGCCATTACCGCCTTCGCCGGGATTCCCGAAGAGGCCACCGCCCGCCCGCCCCACCTCGTGATCGTCGGCGGCCCGAGCGGCCCCGGCGGCGAGATGGAGCTCGCTCGGCTCCACGAGCTCGCCGCCGCGCTCGGTGTTGCCGCAAGGGTGCACTTCCTCCCGCCGCAGCCCCACGATCAGCTCGCCTGCTTCTACCAAGCGGCCGACGTGCTCATCATGCCGTCTCGCACCGAATCGTTCGGGCTGGTGGCAGCCGAGGCACAAGCCTGCGGATTGCCCGTCGTCGCCGCCGCGGTCGGGGGGCTCCGCTTCGTCGTCGACGACGGCCGCTCCGGCTACCTGGTGGAGGGCCACGATCCCGCTGCCTACACCGATGCCGTCACCCGGGTGCTGTCTGATCACGGGCTCGCCATGAAGCTGTCGCGCGGCGGCATCGACTTCGCCGAGCGGTTCTCGTGGTCGAAGACCGCCGACAACCTGGTCGAGCTGTACCACGGCATCACCGGAAAATGACCGGGTCTCATCGCGGTCGTTTCGGCCCGGCTCGCCGAGGTCATCATCGTGCTCTCGAAACGGCCCGCGCCGGGAAGCCCGACACGCGAAAAAAAGCGGTGCGGGACTTGTCGACACGTCGTTGTGCACAAGACCCTGTGGATTGCTGTGGATATGTGGAGAACCCCGGATTGGGAACGTCAAGTGATGCCGGTTGACGCGACGATCAACAAATGCCGGACCGATTCTGGGCCAGAATCCGGAATCTGACAGGCTTGAATCGTCCGCCCCGTGTTCGTAAGGTCGGATGGCGAAGCCCAAGGGGCTCGAGCACCCAGACCTCGTTCGGGGAAGTGCGGGGAACGGATGCGGGGGTTCCTTGGGCTTTGCTCTCTTTGGCGCCGAACGGTGGCCTCCCGTAACGGATTGCAGCCCACTGCACGGCCCTCAGAACCCGAAGATCAGATCGTTCAGCCTGATCCGGGTCGTCTCATAGGTGTCGAGGTTGATCTGGAGCGAACCGAGACGCAGGCCTTTCATCCGCTCTCCGAAGTGGGTGGCGATACGAACGACTCCCTCGTCATACTCGAGAGCGCCAAGTCCCAGACACCGGCCATCACCGTCCTGGACCCCGACGAGCATGCCGGCAAGGCGCGACACGTCGAAGGCCTCGGGAAGGGTGGGCGCGAAGACGGAGGTGTGCACTCGCCAGCGCGGCAGCGGCGGTTCCAGTGCCCGCCGAAACGACTCGATGCGGCGGGCACGCCGGTCCACCGGGCTGGCAGGAATGAGATCCGGAGGGGGAGCCGCCTTGGCGATACGGGCCGACAAGAACCGCCTCAGCATGCCAACGATCGGCTCCATCTCCTCACCACGCTGCATCACGATGACCAGCGTCGGGGCACACACCTCCATGAGGTGGTACTTGAGGGTCTGGCCCAGCACGCCGGAGACAACACTGGAGGTGTCGAGGACGATGAAATCCGCCTCCTGGCGAGCGATGTCGACGAGGGCCGCCGTTGACACCACGTGGGGCAGCACAACACTCTGGGGTTGAGTCGATCCGACGAAACGCAACTCGTCGGCCTCGATCAGGTTCTCCAGGTCGTCGATGGATCGGACCCACCGGAGCCCGACACAGGCGGGAGGGCCCACCGTGGAGACGCCGATGTCGGCGTCGATGAAAGCGGTGCTGAGGCCGGCGCCGAGAGCGCCGTCGAGGAGGTATCGGGACATGGTGGTCTTCCCGGTGTCGCTCTCTCCGATCACCATGATGACGCCACGCTCGCCCAGAACGCGATCGCGCAATGACGCGTAATGCTCGGCCGGCTCCTCCAACAACCCTCCTCCGATGTCCTCTCGGCGATTCTATGCTGCCGCCGCCGCCACGCCGCCGACGTCTCAGCGGACACGGGATCGGCGGCCGGGCGATCCCATCGATTCCACCGCGCGACCCAACCGGGGTGACGGTGCCGGCGCCGATCCGGCAGAGGAGCGTCCGACACCCCGCCGGCCGAGGGGTGAGATGATCTCGATGCAGCGAATCAGCGGCGTCGCCCGCGAGAATGCGGCCCCATGACCGGCCGCTCGCGTCCGAGCTGGTGGGGACAGCGCCTCCACGTGGTGGTGACCATCGTGGTGTTCGTCACGCTCGCCTCGCTCGACAACGCCGCCATCGCTGCCATCCCGCAGATGGTGCTGCCGATCACCGAGGCCCTCCACACCTCGGAGACGGCCATCGGGGTCATGACTGCCACGGTCATCCTCCTGGCCGCGCTGACCGCAGTCGGGTGGGGCTACTGGGGAGACCGCTCCAATCGCAAGCGGCTGCTCTTCGCCGGGACTCTGGTGTGGGCGCTCGGCTCCTACCTCAGCGCCGGAGCGGAGAGCTACCGCGAGCTGTTCCAGTGGCAGATCCTCACCGCGATCGGGCTCGGCGCCATCGCATCGGTCGGCTTCTCGGTGATCAGCGACTTCGTTTCCCCACGCCGCCGCGGACTGGCGATGAGCTTCTGGGGCCTCGCCGAGGGCCTGGGCACGCTCGGTGGAGGCCTCCTCGCCAGCCAGATCGGAGCCGAGGACTTCGGCGCCCCGCTTCGACTCATCGCCCTGCTCGGCACCGCCTTTGCCGTCCTCTACCTGTTCACCTTCGACGCCCCACGGGGTTTCCGGGAGCCGGCCCTGCGGGCCATGCACGAGGCGGGCGATCCCTACGAGCACCGGATCGATGTCGGGCAGCTCCCCGATCTCTTCAAGCGGCGCACCAACGTCTGGCTGATCGCCCAGGGACTGAGCGCCCAGTTCGCTTACGGCTCACTCATCTGGGTGCCGCTGCTGTACCAGGAGAAGATCGTGGCACTCGGCTATGACATCGAGACCGCCACCAAGGTGGGTGGCCTCATGGCTGCCATCCTCCGGCTCGGCGGTCTCTTCTCAATTCTCGCCGGAGTGATCGGCGACCGGATGCAGCGCCGCACCCTGAGCGGGCGCGCCATCGTGAGCACGGTCGGCATCCTGGGCGCCGTTCCCTTCTTCCTGGTGTTCTTCTTCATCCCCCTCCGCGGCCTCGAGGTCACCAACGGGGCCAGCACCGCCACCCTGGTACCCGAGGTCCTCCGCGCCCTGGTCACGAATCCCTGGGTGGCAGCTGCCTTCTTCACCTCGTTGACCGCGCTGGCTCTCACCTCCGCCGATTCGCCCAACTGGTTCGCGCTAGTCTCCGATGTCAACCTCCCCGAGCACCGGGGAACCGTCTTCGGCCTCGGCCACTTCGCCAGTGGGCTGGGACGTTCGGCGGGCAATGTCCTGACGGCGGCTGCCGCCGGCGGGTTCACCCGGGCTTTCCCCCCGCCGCTCAACTGGGCGGTCGGCCTTGCGATGTTTCAGGTGTTCTTCCTCCCCACCGGCTACTGCTACGCCAGGGCGGCTCAGACGTCTCCGGGGGACATCCGGCAGGTCGAAGCGACCCTTCGCAACCGGGTCGCTCGATCGCCACGCGGGAAACCCTCGCAGTAGAATGTCGACCGACGCGCAGCCGAGTGGGAAGGGGTTCTGATGGTACGAAGACTCGTGTTCCTCGTCTTCGCCGCCGGCATGCTGCTGGCAGCGGTCCCATCCATCGCCGGAGCCGGCGTGGAACCCGAGGGGGCGTGCTGGGGCACTGCCACCATCAAGGGGGTGACGTACACGCCGGCCAACGACACTCCGTCGAACGCGATTCCGCTCCCCGACGAGGACGGCATCCTGATCGACTACGAGGGGACGGTGGATTTCGAGAACACGCACCACAGCGGCGAGATCGGCGTGAGGATCGCCGGCTTCGACATCGCCATTGCCGACTGGGGTGATGCAAACACCGCCGACGACCGTGGTGCCTCGGGCACCTACGAGCTCGACGACGCCTTCGAGAAGATCGAGGATGTCGTGCCGTTCGGCAGAGTGCCGGGGATCTGGATCGTGAGTGGCTCGCACACCGCCTCAGGCGGGGAGTGCTCGGGCTTCGCCATGATCAAGATCGAAGGCAATCCGCTGTCGCATCCGGTCGGATGGGTCGCCCTCGGCGGCCTGGTCCTGACCGGGGCAGGGCTCGCCTTCGCGGCGTTCGCCCGGCCGGGCGTGGGGAGGCCATGATGAGGGGACGACCGATCCTGGGTGCCGTCGCCGGGCTGTTCTTCGGACTCTTCCTGTCCCTGACGCTGATGCTGTGGGGCGTCTGGCCACTCGACAGAATGAGCCTGATCGGGCTGCCCGTCCTGTTCATGATCGTGGGCTTGGTACTCGCTTTCTTGGCGCCGCTGGGCCGCAAGAAGGCCGGTGGAGCCGCTGCGACCGCAGAAGAGGTCACGGGAGCCGCTGCGACGGCAGAAGAGGTCACGGGAGCCGTCGAAACCAAAGAAGAGGTCGAGAAGGCCGTCGACGTTGAGAAAGAGATCGAGGAAGCCACCGAGTAGCGATCTCGTTCCTC
>CAZMSN010000033.1:21144-23451 GCA_964569015.1 uncultured Acidimicrobiaceae bacterium
CCGTCGACGTTGAGAAAGAGATCGAGGAAGCCACCGAGTAGCGATCTCGTTCCTCGACGGCGCCACGAGAGGTGACGTTGTCGTCGGCGCGCCGCCGGGGAGTTGATCAGATGCCGGTGCGAACGCGGTGACGCGCCCACAAGGCGGCGCCCGTCACCAGGGCGATCCCGACGACGAACAACGCCACCAGGGCCGCGGCGGCGTCGCCGAAGAAGTGGAACACGGTCTGGGGCACGAAGAGGAAGATGCCGACCGCGCCCAGTGCGAGAGCGCTCTTGCGGTCGTCGATCAAGCCGATGGCGGCCAGCGCCGTCGCGGTGACGAGGCCCAAGGTCAAGCCGATCGCTTCCAGATCAGACCCTGCCACGAGCTGCGCCCCGAACAGTGACATGGCCGCGCCAACTGCGATTCCCGTTTCTCCTGGAGGAAGCGCGCTGAGCCGAGCGGCCAGAAGCCACATCACGCCGAGCGCCCAGTAGGTGAAACCGGCCGCTTCCTGTGAGTCCAGGTCACTGACCGTGATGATCCCTGCCACCAGCAACGCCACGCTCGCGAAGACGACGAGGTGCTGGAGCACACCACGGTGCATCGCATACAGCGCCGCTCCGTAGACCACGGCAACCGCGCCGGTCGCTATCGTCGTCACTTCTTCGGACCACTCGACGAGATCGCAAGCGGTGATCCAGGCCGCCGCCGCCAACGCGGCAACCGAGCAGGTCCACAGCACCGCGGCGAGTCGATCGGCCGCCGGTTCCACAGACGCCCTGATGAGCCATCCGCCCCCGAAGAGCACGGCCGCCGTCAGGAGAAAGAGCCCTGCCTGAGCCCACGGCTCCATGTCGGCCCACACATCGGCCGTCAGGATGGCGACCGCCCAGAACGCGAGGGCGGCCCCCACGTAGCCGAGGACCTCGGTGACGATCGGGATCCGACCCGTCTTCGGCTCCGCCGAACGCCCTGTGGCCTCGGCGACGCGGATCGCCTCCGCCTGCTCGGGGGTGATCAGTCCCGCGGCCGTCCACGAATCGAGACTTGATTCGAGATCACGCATGAGCGATTCCTCCCGCTGAGCACTCCGGGATCTTCCGATCACGGTACCAGCGTCCCGACCTCCGGATTGGCATCGCTCGTTCCCCTTTGCTGAGAGGGCGACCGGCCAGGAGCCACCGCAGGCGGCGTTCGAGCCGAGGGGGTACAACGGCGCGATCGCGAAAACGCGATCCCCCTCGCGAAACAAAACCAGCGGGAGCGCTTGCCCTGGAACCGCTTCCGGCGTTAGAAAGCTCCTGTCTTCCCCGTCATTGCATTGCAGTGGCTACGCGCTTTGAATTCCCTTGACGTAGTTACAGCGGTGTAACTAAGATGGACTTCCCTATGCGATATGTGGGGCCACATCCCCTTCCCCACCCCCACATGTTGTAGTTGTGGATATCTGTGTGGAGAAGACCTGCCCCTAACGCTCAGGGGGCCGCTAGCCAGGGAGGGACCATATGGCCGAGGGTCTACGGATCGAACGTCGGTTCACATCGGAGCGGATCAGCCCGTACGACACGGTGGAATGGACCCAGCGCGATTCCCGGATCACCAACCCCGACGGATCGGTCGTCTTCGAGATGAAGGACGCCGAGGTCCCGGCCCACTGGTCACAGGTGGCCTCCGACATCATGGCGTCGAAGTACTTCCGCAAGGCCGGCGTACCCCAGCTCGACGAGCGCGGCAACCCCACCTTCGACGATAACGGCAAGATGATCACCGGCCCGGAGCGCTCCGCCCGCCAGGTGATCAAGCGGCTCGCTTCGACCTGGCGCTGGTGGGGCGAGAGGCACGGCTACTTCGCGTCCGAGAACGACGCCGAGATCTTCGAGGATGAGCTGGCTTACATGCTGCTGCACCAGATGGCGGCACCAAACTCGCCTCAGTGGTTCAACACCGGCCTCCACCACCAATACGGCATCACCGGCACCGAGCAGGGCTTCTGGTACGTCGACCCCGAGACCGAGGAGGCCGTCGCCTCCCCCGACGCCTACAGTCGCCCCGCCCCTCACGCCTGTTTCATCAACGGCATCGACGACGACCTGGTGAACCCGGGCGGCATCATGGACCTGTGGGTGCGCGAGGCGCGCCTGTTCAAGATGGGAGCCGGGTCGGGCGCCAACTTCTCACACATCCGCGCCGAGGGCGAGCCGCTCTCGGGAGGCGGAAAGTCGTCCGGGCTCATGAGCTTCCTGAAGGTCGGCGACCGCGCCGCCGGTGCCATCAAGTCGGGCGGCACCACCCGCCGGGCCGCCAAGATGGTCATCGTCGACA
>CAZMSN010000034.1:0-19996 GCA_964569015.1 uncultured Acidimicrobiaceae bacterium
CGGTGGGTGCCGGCCGGGTCATCAAGATCCTGAAGTAACGAGGACACCACATGGCTTCTGACAAGAGACCTCCGGTCACGCTCGCCTGCGAGGATTGCAAGCGACGGAACTACGTGACCACGAAGAACAAGACGAACACGCGCGAGCGGCTGGAACTCAAGAAGTACTGCCGCTGGTGCCGCACGCACACGGTGCACCGCGAGACCCGCTGACCAATAATGGTATTGGCGGGTCGTCGGGTCATTCGGCATCCGCCCCCGGAGGGCGGAGCTACCCTCGACCGCAATGTCGCTCGATCATCTGCTATCGAAGACGTACGGTCCGCGCACCTGCCGTGTTGTTCCGGAGAAGATCGCCGAGTACGTGGCGGCCACCGGTGACGATCCGGATCGCTGGAGGGGCGCGGCTCCACCCTCGTTCGCCGGTTTGCTGCTGTTCGTGGTGGCCTCCGAGTTCGTCTCTGCCCCCGACGTCATCGAGCACACCCGTGTGCTGCTCCACACCGATCAGGTGTTCCGCTGGCACCAGCCGCTGACGGTGGGTCGGAAGGTCCAAGTGACCGGGAGAGTCGAGCGGGTGCGCCACCGCGGCCCGGTGTCCCTTGTCACCTTCTCGACCGCGGTGACGGTCGAGGACGGCTCGCCTCTCATCGAGGCGACCTCGAAGTTTGTCATGGGGTCCGAGCCGGCGCAGGAGACGATCGAGGAGTGGCCCGAGCCTCCGGTGAACGATCGCGCCCGCACCGACCCTCCGGTGCCGGCTCCGCTCCCGGCGGTGGGCGGTGCTCTGCCACAGCTCGCCAAGTCGGCGAGCCGGGCCGATCTCGTCCGCTACGCCGGTGCGTCCGGCGACTTCAACCCGATCCATTTGGACCACCGGGCCGCAGTGGCCGCCGGGCTCCCGGGTGTCGTGGCGCATGGGCTTCTCCTGGCGGCCTGGGTCACCCAGGCTGCATCCGCCGCTACCGCCAGGGAGGATCCCCTGGTTGATCTCCGGCTCCGCTTCCGAGCTCCCCTTCGTCCCGGGGCACCCGCTTTGGTGAGCGCCGATGTGGAGACGATCGAAGCCGACACGGCAACACTCCAGGTGGCGGTACGGTGTGACGGCGCAAGGCTCGTCACCGGCCGCGCCACGGCGAGAACGCGGTAACCCCATGACACCAGGAGAGGTCAGACCCGAAGACGGAGATCTGTTGCTCAGAGCCAGGAACGGCGACCGAGCGGCGTTCTCCGAGCTGGTCAGAATCCACCAGAACGAGGTGTACACGTTGGCCCTTCGTCTCGTCGCCGACCGTGATCTCGCCGCCGATGTCGCGCAGGAGGCCTTCGTGCGGGCATGGCGCTCCCTGCCGGGGTTCCGTGGCGAAGCGCGGTTCTCGACATGGATGCACCGCATCACCGTCAACGCCGCATGGTCCCAGCGGCGACGGGTAGCTCGTCATCGGGCCGACCCTCTCGACGCGGGCTTCCAGGAGCCGGCATCACGAGATCTCTCACCGGAACGGGCGGCAGAGTCTGCCGATCTGCGCGGCCGTCTACTCGAGGCGCTGAAGACGTTGACAGATCCGGTGCGGACCGTCGTTGTGCTCAAGGACGTGTACGACTGGCCGCACGCCGAGATCGCCGATCACCTCGGCATCTCGGTGACGGCCGCCAAGGTACGGCTCCACCGGGGACGGCGCCAGCTCCGAGATCGCCTGTGGCACGAGATGGAGGCGGCTCGATGAGTATTCACTGCGCCGTCATGCGACTGACCCTTCCCAGGATGGACCGGATCGAGTGGCAAGAGAGCCGACTGGGCCGCCATGCCGCGACGTGCCTGCGCTGTCAGGCGGAGACGGCTCGCTATCGTAAGCTCCACCGAGGGCTCGGGGAATTGGCCGAGGTCACGGAACCGGCACCGGTCTCGCTCGTTGCCGAGGTGGAGAAGGCCATCGGCGGTGAGATCGGGGAGCCGGCGAGGGTCCGTGCCCGAGTGGCCGGAGCCGTCGCCGCCGCCGGAGCCGTCACCGCCGCGGTCGCTGGAGCGGCCGCGGTGATCGCGTGGCGACGAGCTCACGGCGCCACCTGAGACCGTTGCCGCGGCGAATCCGATCGTCTCACCAGTAGGGGTTCCGGGGTTTTACACTGAGTCCGTCCGGCTCATATACTCCCCGCCCGGGCCCACGGCCCTCCTGGAGGGGTGTAGCTCTAATTGGCAGAGCGCCGGTCTCCAAAACCGGAGGTTGCGGGTTCGAGTCCCGCCGCCCCTGCGCACCAAGGAAGGATCAGCACGTGAATCGAGAGATGCGACGCCTCCAGCAGAAGGAGGAGGAGCGCGCCAAGAAGCGACGCCAAGAGGGCCCGCGTCAGCGCAAACGTGATCGCGTTGGGATCCGGCAGTATCTCCACGAGGTGAGGCAGGAGCTGAAGAAGGTCGCCTGGCCGACCCGGCAGGAGACGATCACCTTCACTGTCGTCGTGCTGATCGTGACCGTCTTCGTCACGGGGTTCACCTTCGGCCTCGACTTCTCGTTCAAGAAGAGCATTCTCGATCTGCTCAGTGCGACGGCGTAGCAATGACCGAAACCGCTCAAGAGAACGACGAGCTGATCGAGGAGACCGTGGACGCGGTCGATGAGGCTCCGGCTGTGGTCGATGAGGCCGTGGACGTGGTCGAGGAAACCGTGGACGTGGTCGATGAGGCTCCGGCTGTGGTCGATGAGGCTCCGGCTGTGGTCGATGAGGCCGTGGACGTGGTCGATGAGGCTCCGGCTGTGGTCGAGGAGGCTCCAGCGCCGCTCAGCCCATATGACCTGCCCGGTGGCTGGTATGTCGTGCATTCATACTCCGGCTACGAGAACAAGGTGAAGGCCAATCTGGAGACCCGGATCAAGTCGATGCACCTGGAGGACAAGATCTTCGACGTCGAGATTCCGATGGAGGAGGTCGTCGAGTTCAAGGCCGGCCGCAAGGTCAACGTCATGCGGAAGAAGTTCCCCGGCTACATCCTGGTGCGGCTCTACATGGACGACGACTCCTGGTACGCGGTGCGCAACACGCCGGGCGTGACCGGTTTCGTCGGATCGGGCTCGAAGCCGACCCCGCTGTCGCGGCGTGAGGTCGAGCGCATCCTCGGGGTCCGCAAGGACGACGAGGAGAAGAAGGAGCCCCGGTTCAAGCCGGCCTGGGAGGTCGGGGAGACGGTGCGGGTCGTCGAGGGGCCCTTCGCCGACTTCAACGGCGTCATCGAGGACATCAACGTGGATCAGTCGAAGGTCCGGGTCCTCGTCGACATCTTCGGCCGGGAGACCCCGGTCGAGCTCAACTTCGATCAGATCCTCAAGTACTGAGCCAAGCGAGGGAAACCAGAATGGGCCGCAAGCGATTGATGACGACGCTCAAGTTGCAGATTCCCGCCGGGCAGGCGAGCCCGGCGCCGCCGGTGGGGCCGGCGCTGGGTCAGCACGGCGTCAACATCATGGATTTCGTCAAGGCGTACAACGACGCCACGTCCAGCCAGATCGGCACGATCGTCCCGGTGGAGATCTCGATCTACGAGGATCGCAGCTTCACGTTCGTGACCAAGACGCCGCCGGCGGCCGTGATGCTGCGGCAGGCCGCCCGGGTCGAGAAGGGATCGGCCGAGCCTCGCCGGGAGAAGGTGGGCAAGGTCACCCAAGACCAGGTGCGGCACATCGCCGAGACCAAGATGACCGACCTCAACGCCAACGACATCGACGCCGCCATGAAGATCGTCGAGGGAACGGCGCGGTCGATGGGAATCGAGGTCGCCGGCTGAGTCTGCGGCCGGCGACGAGACGCACGTGGGAGGAGCTCCGGCTCCGTCCGGACCACAGGAGGAAACACCATGGCAGGCAAATCCAAGAAGGCCCTCGAGGCGGCCCGGCGTTACGACAAACTCGCCCTCTACGGGCCGCGTGACGCCGTCGACCTCGTCAAGACGCTGGCCTATGCCGGGTTCGACGAGGGAGTCGACGCCGTCTTCCAGCTCGGGATCGACGCCCGCAAGGCCGACCAGCTCGTGCGCGGCACCGTCGGTCTTCCCCACGGCACCGGGAAGGCGGTCCGGGTGGCGGTCTTCGCCGAGAGCGACAACGCCCGGGAGGCCGAGGCCGCCGGCGCCGACGTCATCGGCGGCCGGGAGCTGGCCGACGAGATCGCGGCGGGCCGCGCCCTCGACTTCGACGTCGTGGTCGCCACTCCCGACATGATGCCGGTGGTCGGCAAACTCGGTCCGATCCTGGGCCCGCGAGGGCTGATGCCGAACCCGAAGAGCGGCACGGTGACCCAGGACGTCGCCAAGGCGGTGTCCGAGTTCAAGGCGGGCCGGGTCGAGTACCGCAACGACCGCTACGGCAACGTTCACGTCCCGATTGGCCGGGTCTCGTTCGAGGCGGAGCAGCTCGTCGACAACTTCGGGGCCGTCGCCGACGAGATCATGCGGGCCCGGCCGGCCGCCGCCAAGGGCCGGTTCATCCGCAAGGTCGCGGTGTCGTCGACCATGGGACCGGGCGTCCGGATCGACCCCACCCACGTCGAGGGGCTCATCAAGGAGATGCGCTGAGCGCCGCAGGGGGATTTCCCACTGGACATCCCCGGCAAGTTCCGCGATAGTTCCCTCTAACAAGACATGGGGAACCCGAGGCCGGTGGCAGGGACGATCCACCACCGTTCCGAGGGCGGAATTCGGCCGCTCCATTCCTTGGCCGGCCCCTACCCTGGCCAGACCTGGAGCGGTACGTGTAGATGGCTTCCTGGCCCGCCGTCTGCCCGAATCCTCAATGAGCGAAACCCGCTCTCCCGGACCACGGGTTCCCCGCCTTTGTCGTAGAGCGCTCGGAGCACCCGGGCGTTCTGCGCGTTCTCAGTGGCGAGGAATCATCTCGCCGCGGCCGGAGCGGCAGTCGCGGTGTCGGCTTTGACGTCGGTAGCGGCCGGTCGTAGCATCCCGCTTCGCACAACCCATACCTCGGCCCGAGACCGCAGGTGCCCGGCAGGGCGCAAGTTCACGATCGTGACGCCGGCGCAGGTCGCTCTTCCTCGAAGGGCTCCCGCTTGCGACTCGCCGCCGGGGGCCCGCTTCAATTGGTGGGCTCACTCGGGTGGGGATGTATCGCGACGAAGCAGGAGGAGGACGGATGCCAAGACCAGAGAAGGTCCAGGCGGTCGCCGAGATCAAGGAGCGACTCGAGCGCGCCCAGGCCGTGTTCCTCGCCGAGTATGCGGGCTTGTCGATGAAGGATCAGCAGGTGCTGCGGCGAGGGCTTCGAGAGGCCGAGGCCGAGTTCCGAGTCGTCAAGATGACGCTCGCACGTCGAGCCGCCGCCGAACTCGATCTTCCCGCACTCGACGAGTTGCTGCTGGGGCCGACCGGCCTCACATTTGCCGACGGCGATCCCGTGGGCGCTGCCAAGGCCCTCAAGAGATTTGCAGCCGATCACGAGCCTTTCTTCATCAAGGGTGGGCTGCTCGGTCACGAGTTCCTGACCCCGGAGCGCATCAGTGCCCTCTCCGAGATCGAGCCCCGTGAGATGCTGCTCGCCAAGGCGGCAGGGACGATGAAGGCTCCCATGACCAAGCTGGCCGGCTTGCTGGCGGCGATGCCGCGCAACCTGGCGTCGATGATGCTGCAGCTGGTCGAGAGGAAGCAGGAGGCCGGCGACACCACCGGAGCCCCGGAGCCGGCCGCCGTCGAGCCTGCGGCGGCTGAGGAGGTCGAGCCTGCGGCGAAGTCTGAAGTCCCCGAGGTTTCCGAAGGCGAGGATGCAGAATCCGATGATGAACCGGCTGAAGAGGCCGAGGAGGAATGACAATGGCCAAGATGACCACAGAGGAGCTCCTGGGCGTCTTCGAGAAGATGTCCGTGCTCGAACTCTCCGAGTTCCTCAAAGCGTTCGAGGAGAAGTTCGACGTGACCGCCGCCGCTCCCGTGGCGGTCACGGCAGCGCCTGCCGCCGGCGATGCGGCGGCGGCAGCCGAGGAGGAGCAGGACGAGTTCGACGTCGTGCTCGCGGAGGTTGGAGCCGCGAAGATTCAGGTGATCCGGGTCGTGCGCGCCCTGACGAGCCTCGGCCTCAAAGAGGCGAAGGACGTTGTCGACCAGGCACCGGGGGCCGTGCTCGAAGCCGTTGACAAGGAAACGGCCGAGAAGGCGAAGGCCGCCCTCGAAGAGGCCGGCGCAACCGTGGAGCTGAAGTAGCCGGCTTCACCCCGGCGAGAAGAACGCGCAGGGGTCGCTTCAGCGGCCCCTGCCGCCCGTCGGCCACCGGCTCCAAGGGTGGATTCGCGTCGCGACGCTCTCCGGTGAGGGTGACGGGGCCTTGACACCTCCGGTCGGCGCGTTGTATGTTCGAGGTACCAGTTGAAGAAGTACTCCGCGACTCTCGCCTTGCAGAGCCGGGTTAGCTGTGTGCTAACCTGGCCTTTCTGTCGTCCTTGCCCGCTCTGACCCGCTCGTTTCCACAACCGATCTGTTGGCCGCTCCGACACGCTCGCCCTGACCATGAGGAGGATCGCCGTTGCCTCGTGCGCGCACCCGCCGTCTGTCATTCGCCAAGATCCCTGAGGTCCAACCACTCTCCGATCTCCTCTCCGTTCAGCACGATTCATTCCTCTGGTTTCTCGAGCATGGCCTGAGGCAGATCTTCGCCGAGGTGTCGCCCATCGAGGACTTCACCGGCAATCTTGCGTTGGAGCTCACGGACCATCGTTTTGGCGATCCCCCTCTCAGCATCGACGAGGCCAAGGAACAGGACGCCAACTACTCCAGGCCGCTGTTCGTGACGGCCCGCTTCCTCAATCGTGAGACGGGCGAGATCAAGGAGCAGCAGGTCTTCCTCGGCGATTTCCCGATGATGACGCCCAACGGCACGTTCATCATCAACGGCACCGAGCGCGTCGTCGTCAGCCAGCTCGTTCGGTCTCCCGGGGTCTACTTCGACCAGTCGATCGACAAGACCTCCGACAGGGACGTCTTCGCCGCCAAGGTGATCCCGGGGCGGGGAGCCTGGCTCGAGTTCGACATCGACAAGAAGGACACGGTCGGCGTGAGGGTCGATCGCAAGCGCCGCCAGCTCGTCACCACCTTTCTGCGAGCGCTTGGTTTCGGCGAGACCGACGAGGAGATCTTGGAGCTGTTCGACGGCGCCGAGGTCATTCGCAACAGCCTCGAGAAAGACACCACCTCCACCCGAGACGAGGCTCTGCTCGATCTCTACCGCAAGCTGCGTCCGGGCGAGCTGACCACGGTCGAGTCGGCACGCGGCCTCATCAACACCCTCTTCTACAACTCCAAGCGCTACGACCTCACCCGAGTCGGCCGCTACAAGCTGGAGCAGAAGTTCGGGCGTGAGCCGACGATGTCGGATGAGTACCGGATCGACGAGAACGGGCTGCTGAGTCAGGACGACGTCCTCGGGACGATCCGCTACCTGATCGCACTACACACCGGCCAGGACGGCTTCCGTGTCGATGACATCGACAACTTCGCCAACCGTCGCGTCCGCACCGTCGGCGAGCTGATCCAGAACCAGATACGAGTCGGTCTCAGCCGATTGGAGCGCGTCGTTCGGGAGCGAATGACCACTCAGGATCCCGAGGCGATAACGCCGCAGAGCTTGATCAACATCCGACCGGTCGTGGCATCCATCAAGGAGTTCTTCGCGACGAGTCAGCTCAGCCAGTTCATGGACCAGCCGAATCCGCTGGCGGGCCTGACCCATCGGCGCCGCCTCTCGGCGCTGGGCCCCGGCGGCCTGTCTCGGGAGCGGGCCGGTTTCGAAGTTCGCGATGTGCACCCTTCGCATTACGGCCGGATGTGCCCGATCGAGACTCCGGAGGGGCCCAACATCGGCCTCATCGGCTCGCTCGCTAGCTACGCCAGGGTCAATCGCTTCGGGTTCATAGAGACGCCGTACCGCCGGGTCGTGGACGGCAGAGTGACGGACGCCGTTGATTACCTGACCGCCTCCGCCGAGGAGTCGCACGTCATCGCCCAGGCAAACGCGCCGCTGAACGATGACGGGTCGTTCGTCAACGACCGGGTGCTCGTGCGCAAGACCGGTGGCGAGGTCGAATACGTCACCCCGGTGCAAGTGGACTACATGGACGTGTCGCCCAAGCAGGTCGTCTCGGTCTCGACTTCGCTGATCCCGTTCCTCGAGCACGACGACGCCAACCGCGCCCTCATGGGATCCAACATGCAGCGCCAGGCGGTCCCGCTGCTGCAGTCCGAGGCGCCGCTGGTGGGAACCGGCGTCGAGGCACAGGCCGCCGAGGATTCCGGCGACGTGCTGCTCAGCCCGGTCGCGGGCGAGGTCGTCGAGGTGACCGGCGATCAGATCGTGATCAAGGAGAGTGGCACCAACAAGAAGCACACCCTCCGGCTGCGCGCCTTCGAGCGCTCGAACCAGGGCACCTGCATCAACCAGCGGCCCCGGATCGCCGAGGGCGTGAAGGTGGAGGTGGGCGACATCCTCGCCGACGGGCCGTCGACCGATCACGGTGAGCTCGCGCTCGGATGCAACCTGCTCGTGGCGTTCATGTCGTGGGAGGGTCACAACTTCGAGGACGCCATCATCATCTCGGAGCGACTGGTCAAGGACGACATCCTGACCTCGATCCACATCGAGGAGCACGAGATCGAGGCCCGCGACACCAAGCTCGGTGCCGAGGAGATCACCCGGGACATTCCCAACGTCGCCGAAGAGGTCCTGCGCGATCTCGACGACCGGGGCATCATTCGCATCGGGGCCGAAGTGGGCGCCGGTGACTACCTGGTCGGCAAGGTCACGCCCAAGGGCGAGACCGAGTTGACGCCGGAGGAACGGTTGCTGCGGGCCATTTTCGGCGAGAAGGCTCGCGAGGTGCGCGATGTCTCGCTCAAGGTTCCTCACGGTGAGAGCGGCAAGGCGATCGCCATCAAGGAGTTCCGCCGCGACGAGGGCTTCGACCTCCCGCCCGGCATGAACGAGCTGGTGCGCGTCTACGTCGCCAAGCAGCGCAAGATCTCCGAGGGCGACAAGCTGGCCGGCCGCCACGGCAACAAGGGCGTCATCGCCAAGATCCTCCCCGAGGAGGACATGCCGTTCCTGGAGGACGGGACCCCGGTCGACATCATCCTGTCGCCGCTGGGCGTGCCCTCCCGGATGAACCTCGGCCAGGTGCTGGAGACCCATCTCGGATGGGCCGCCGCTCAGGGCTGGGAGGCCTTCGAGGATCTGGAGAGCCCGGCGTCGGGAGGCGCCGAGCCCTGGACGACGGTGGCCACCCCGGTGTTCGACGGGGCCCGCGAGACCGAGATCCTCAAGTTGCTCTCGGTGTCGAAGCCGAACCGGGACGGCGACCGGCTCATCGACGACGCCGGCAAGGCCCGCCTCATGGACGGCCGCAGCGGCGAGCCGTTCGATTCCCGGATCACGGTGGGCTACATCTACGTCTTGAAGCTGGTGCACCTGGTGGACGACAAGATCCACGCCCGGTCCACTGGCCCGTACTCGATGATCACCCAGCAGCCGCTCGGCGGGAAGGCGCAGTTCGGCGGGCAGCGCTTCGGCGAGATGGAGGTCTGGGCGCTCGAGGCCTACGGCGCCGCCTACGCCCTGCAGGAGCTGCTGACGATCAAGTCGGACGACGTGCGGGGCCGGGTCAAGGTCTACGAGGCGATCGTCAAGGGGGAGAACATCCCCGAACCGGGAATTCCCGAGTCCTTCAAGGTGCTCATCAAGGAGATGCAGAGCCTGTGCCTCAACGTCGAGATGCTGTCGGCGGGTGAGGAAGTCGAGCTCAAGGAGCTCGAGGAGGACGTGTTCCGGACCGCGGCGTCGCTCGGGATCGACATCTCGCGTCCCGAGCGGGCCGAGGTCACCACTTGAGATCTTTGGATAATGAATCGTTGGAGAAGGTGAGCGCAACGTGCCACAGCTGTTTGATGAACTGAGGATCGGCCTCGCCAGCGCGGATCAGATCCGTTCCTGGTCCTACGGCGAGGTGAAGAAGCCGGAGACGATCAACTACCGGACGCTGAAGCCGGAGAAAGACGGCTTGTTCGACGAGCGCATCTTCGGTCCCACCCGGGACTGGGAGTGCTACTGCGGCAAGTACAAGCGGGTCCGCTTCCGCGGCATCGTCTGCGAGCGCTGCGGGGTCGAGGTGACGCGGGCCAAGGTGCGGCGGGAGCGGATGGGTCACATCGAGCTGGCCGCGCCCGTCACCCACATCTGGTTCTTCAAGGGCGTGCCGAGCCGGCTCGGTTACCTGCTCGACATGTCGCCCAAGGACCTCGAGAAGGTCATCTACTTCGCCGCCTACCTCATCACCTGGGTCGACGACGAGAAGCGCCAGACCGACCTCCCCGACCTGGAGGAGGCCACCCGCCACGAGCTCGAGCTCATCAAGGCCGAGTTCGAGGAGTGGAAGGAAGCTCGCCTCGAGCGCCTTGAGGAGGAGCTGGCGCAGATGGAGGAGGCCGGGGCCAAGACCCAGGAGGTCAGCGGGCGCCGCCGCGAGGTGGAGCGCGAGGTCAAGGACCGCGAGGAACGGTCCCAGGTCGAGGAAGAGCTGCTCCAGGAAGCCTTCGACACCTTCCGCACCATGAAGCCGAAGCAACTCGTCGAGTCCGAGCAGCTCTGGCGCGAGATCGTCGACCGTTACGGCGACTACTACGTGGGCGGCATGGGCGCCGAGTCCGTCAAGGACCTCATCGCCCGCCTCGACCTCCAGGAGGAGATCAACCTGCTGCGGGAGGACCTCGAGGCCAATTCGCAACAGCGGCGGCAGCGGGCCATGAAGCGGCTCAAGGTCGTCTCGCCGTTCGCCGACGGGCGCAACGATCCCCGCGGCATGATCCTCGAGTCCATCCCGGTGATCCCGCCCGACCTGCGCCCCATGGTGCAGCTCGACGGCGGCCGCTTCGCCACCTCGGACCTCAACGACCTGTACCGGCGGGTGATCAACCGCAACAACCGCCTCAAGCGGCTGCTCGACCTGGGGGCGCCCGAGATCATCGTCAACAACGAGAAGCGCATGTTGCAGGAGGCGGTCGACGCCCTCTTCGACAACGGTCGCCGCGGCCGCGCCGTGACCGGGCCCGGCAACCGTCCCCTCAAGTCGCTCTCCGACATGCTCAAGGGCAAGCAGGGGCGGTTCCGCCAGAACCTGCTCGGCAAGCGGGTCGACTACTCGGGCCGGTCGGTCATCGTGGTCGGTCCCCAACTCAAGCTGCACCAGTGCGGCCTGCCGAAGATCATGGCGCTCGAGCTGTTCAAGCCGTTCGTCATGAAACGCCTCGTCGATCTCGACCTGGCCCAGAACATCAAGGCCGCCAAGCGCATGGTGGAACGGCGCCGTCCCCAGGTGTGGGACGTGCTGAGCGACGTGATCCAGGAGCATCCGGTGTTCCTCAACCGCGCTCCGACGCTGCACCGCCTCGGCATCCAGGCGTTCGAGCCGATGCTGGTGGAGGGCAAGGCGATCCAGATCCACCCGCTCGTCTGTGAGGCCTTCAACGCCGACTTCGACGGCGACCAGATGGCGGTGCACCTCCCGCTGTCGGCCGAGGCGCAGGCGGAGGCCCGGGTGCTCATGCTGTCCACCAACAACGTGCTCTCCCCGGCTTCGGGCCGTCCCATCGTGACGCCGTCGCAGGACATGGTCATCGGCGTCTTCTACCTTTCCGAGGTCGTCGAGGGCGAGCTGGGCGCCGGCCGGGCGTTCACCGATCTCGAAGAGGCCCGGATGGCCTACGACATCGGCGACCTGGGCCTGCACGCCCCAATCAAGCTCCGCGTGGGACACCTCGCCGGCGACCCCGAGATGCACGCCGTGTTCAAGGACGCGGTGGGCGACCTCATCACCGACGAGCCGGTCGACGGCGAAGCCCTGCTCGAGACCACCGTGGGCCGCGCCATGCTCAACGAGGTCTTCCCGGAGTCGTTTCCCTACGTCAACTCGCCGATCTACAAGGCGGACATGCGGCTGCTCATCGAGGAGATCATCGGCCGCTACGACAAGCCGGACGTGGCCCGCACCCTCGACGCCATCAAGGACCTCGGGTTCCACTTCGCCACCCGGGCCGGCTTGACGATCGGGCTCGAGGACGTCAAGACCCCGCCCCAGAAGGCCCAGATCCTCGACGCGTTCGAGATCCGGGCGGCCAAGGTCGAGTCCCTCTACCAGAAGGGCGTGATCACCGACGACGAGCGGCGCCAGGAGCTGATCGAGATCTGGACCGAGGCGACCGACGACGTCAAGGACGCCATGCAGGCGAATCTCGAGACCGAGAAGTTCAACCCCATCGACATGATGGTTCGCTCCGGCGCCAGGGGAAACATGATGCAGCTCCGCCAGATCGCAGGTATGCGTGGCTTGGTGGCGAACCCGAAGGGTGACATCATTCCTCAGCCGATCAAGGCGAACTTCCGTGAGGGCCTGTCGGTGCTCGAGTACTTCATCTCGACCCACGGCGCCCGGAAGGGGCTGGCGGACACCGCGCTGCGGACGGCCGACTCCGGGTATCTCACTCGGCGCCTGGTAGATGTCTCTCAGGAGGTCATCATCCACGGTGAGCCGAGTGACGACACCGGATTACTGATCGAGGTCCGAGATGCCGGGGGCGAGCCGATCCGCAACCTGCGCAATCGGATCTACGGCCGGATCCTGGCCGAGGACGTCAAGGTCGGCCGGTCGTTGGTCGAGACCAAGAATGGCATCAAGCTGCGAGCGGGGGAACTCATCGACCGGGCCGCGATGCAGGCGATCTCCGAGGCCAGCGACGTGCAGACGATCAGGGTTCGTTCCCCGCTCACCGATCAGTCTCGCTACGGGATCAGCCGGGAATCGTACGGTCTCAGCCTGGCGACCGGCCTGATGGTCGAGCCCGGCGAAGCGGTCGGGATCATGGCTGCACAGTCGATCGGAGAGCCGGGCACCCAGCTCACGATGCGCACCTTCCACACGGGCGGGGTCGCCGGTGAGGACATCACCCACGGTCTTCCCCGCGTGGTCGAGCTCTTCGAGGCGCGCACTCCGAAAGGCAAAGCGCTGCTCGCCGAGCACGGCGGGGCCGTGCGCATCGTCGAGGACGAAGAGGGGCGACGCATTGCGGTAGCGGACAAGGATGAGGAGACCGAGTACCCGCTGCCCAGGCGAGCGCGACTCCGGGTGGCAGACGGGGATGTCATCGAGCCGGGAGCGCAGCTCACCGAGGGGCCGCTCGATCCCAAGGAGGTGCTCGAGATCCGGGGCGTGCGGGCCTGCCAGCGCTACCTGGTCGATCAGGTGCAGGAGGTCTACCGCAGCCAGGGTGTCGATATCCACGACAAGCACATCGAGCTGATCGTGCGCCAGATGCTGAGCAGGGTCCGTGTGGTCAGCTCCGGGGACTCCCGGTTCCTACCGGCCGAACTCGTCGATCATCAGGACTTCCGTGAGGCCAACCGGCACCTCGTCGAGGACGGGAAGACGCCGGCCGAGGGCCGACCCGAGCTGATGGGTATCACCAAGGCGTCGCTGGCGACCGACTCTTGGCTGTCGGCGGCGTCGTTCCAGGAGACGACACGGGTGCTCACCGAGGCGTCACTGCAGTCCCGATCGGACTTCATGCGTGGCCTGAAGGAGAACGTGATCATCGGCAAGCTGATCCCGGCCGGGACGGGGAGCGAGACCTACCAGTCGATCCAACCGTCGCTGCCGGACGCCACCGTGGTGAGTGCGCTCGGCCTCTTTGGAGACACGCCTCCGGAAGCGGCCGAAGAAGCGCTCCCGACCAACCCCGCCGAGTGGCTTGCCAGCCTGGGCGCCCAAGCCGAGGGAGAAGCCAACGCCGCGCCCGGCGACGAGGACGACGAGTAGGCCCGAGGCAGCGGGCGGTAGTGTCGAGGGTCCTCCCCCTGAGGGGGAGGACCCTTCGCTGTTCGGGGTGTCGGTCTCAGGAGCTGGTGGCCATCCACAGCCGGATCGAGCGTGCCAGCAACGTGGCCGCTTCGTTGCGGGAGACACTGCGCCGCGGGCAGTAGAGGGTGTGGTCGTCGTTGCAGCCGAGGGTGACGCCAGCGGCGGCGATGGCGTTGATGTCCGATTCGAAGATGATGCCGTCGTCGTCGACGAAGGCATCGACCTGCGAGGCGGGTAGGTCGAAGGCGCGCATCAAGAATGCGGCGAGCTGGCCGCGCGTCACCGGCTCGTCCGGACACACCGTGTCCTCGCCGCAGCCGTGCACGATGCCGAGGGGTGCGAGCCGGTTGATGGCATCTTCCGCCCAGTGCCCGTCGTCATCGGTGAAGGCATCCTGGGTCGCCGGGAGTGGCTGCAGGACTCGATCCAGAATCGCCAGGGTCTCTGCTCGGCTCAGCGACCGATCCGGGCAGTAGAGATCGCCGCCACAGCCGTAGATGTAGCCGGCGTTGAACATCCACTCGATGTCGGGCTCGTGAGGGCTCTCGTCGTCGTCGGTGAAGCGAGTGAGGCAGCCAATGGGCCCGGTGGTGCTCAGCTCGAGGTCGTCGATGCGGAGCCCCAGCGATTGGTCGTTGGAAATGGTCGACCCACCGAAGTAGACGTTGAGCCAGAAGGTGCGCACCGTCAGCCAGCCCTCCTCGGCGCGTCGGAACTGCAGCCCGTCGCGGGAGAACGCCAGCCGCCCGTCGACCCAACCCTCGAGCAAGCCGTTGGCCTCGCCGGGGTCGTTGAGGCGAATGTGACCCTCGATGCAATACCAGCGCTCCTGTTCCAGGATCCCTCTGGTGTTCCAGAGCATGGTGTCACCGCAGAGGCCGGCCTGATCGAGGTGGTAGACGTAGTAGCCGAGGGGGACCTCGCCCGGCTCTGCGCCCTCGGTGCCGGCCGCGGCGAATTGCATGCGCGCCGACCAGCCCGGTTCTTCCGGTGTCGAGGGGAGGCAGCCTTTGGCGGTCCGGTTGGGCGCTCCCGCGAAACCGGGGAGCTTCCCCCCGGTGATGGCATCCCATGAGTCGAGGCGTATGTGGTACCGGAACCAGGCTTCATTGGTCTCCTCGGGAAGCCGGTAGTGAGGACCGGTGCCGCGGCGCTGGTTGGGCGGAATGGTGACGGCGAGGCCGTTCCCGTGGTAGCCCTCGGAGATGACCGCGTTGGCCTCGTCTGCGGCGCGCCAATCGATCCAGGTGTCGTGCCATTCGTCGCTCTCGAACGGTTCGACGAGTACGGGCTCCTGGCCGGTGGCGGGGGTGGAAAGCACGAGCATGCCCGTCAGCAGGATCATCGCCGTCCCGAGGGAGCGGCGCCGCAATCGACGTCGGGTGGGATCGGCTGGATTCACGTTCACAGAGCGTACCGGTCTTGCCACCTTAGGTATGTTTTCCGCCGGCCCACCTGCCCCGCTGTAGCATGGGACTCACATGCGATTGTTCGTGATGTGCGGCCGATGTGGGCGGGCGCTGGCGTGGCCCGGTGGCTGTTGCCGGCATTGCCGACGCGCCGCCGACGCCCCACCGGTGGGCCGTCATCGGTCGGGCGCGTCGAAACGTCCCGGCGCGAGTTGAGGCAGGAGCGGTCGGCGCCGTGATTACCTTCTCCCTGCTCGGCATCCCGGTGCGGGTTCACTTCTCGTTTGCGCTCATCGCCGTCTTGGCCCTCGGTCAACTCGAGGGCGCTGAGATCGTGGCGTGGACTGCCGCCGCCTTCCTGGCGGTGCTTGCCCACGAGGCCGGTCACGCTTTCACGGCGCGACACTACGGGGCCAAATCGGTTGCGATCACGCTGTTCGCCCTCGGTGGCGTGACGACGTTCCCGACCACCACGGAGCTCTCTCCCGGGAAGCGCTTCGTCATCTCGGCGGCCGGCTCCGCCGTCGGGGTCTCCCTGGGTGGCGCGCTCCTGCTCGCCAGATCGGCTGGTTGGTTCGACTCGACCTCGGATTTCGCCTGGGTCACCATCGGAAGCTTCATCTACGTTGCGCTGGTGTGGGGGATCCTCAACTGGCTCCCGATCCTTCCGCTCGACGGCGGTCATATGGTCGTGAGCCTGCTCGAGATGGTCACTCCCCGGCGGGCACTGGGGATCGCCAAGGTGGTGTCGGTGGTTACCGGCATGGCGGCGGCAGTTGCCGCGGTCGTGGTGCTCGATTCTCCTTTCCTGGCCTTCTTCGTGGGTTTCATCGTGGTCACCGGGCTTCAGCAGGGGTCGCAACGCTCGGGCCGGGCCGGTACAGCCTCGCAGTCCGCCGGGTCGGCGAAGAGCCGCGCCGAGGAGCCACCCGAGTTCCCGATCTGAGCCACCTCGGCAGTGCTGCGGCGGACACCCGGCCTTCCGCCCCGGGGGGACCCGCGCCGAAGGGTCGGGACCTCACTACGCTGGGCGCAGTGAGCACCAGGGAGTGACCATGAAGAAGCTGTTGTGCCTGGCCCTGATCGTGGGTGTGCTGATCGTCATCGGGATCAGGACCGGCGTCATCGAGGTTCACACCGACAACTGAGCCGTTTCGGCCCTGGGGCGGGAACCTGGCCGGACCTGCAGGTGTCGCTTCGATCGGTGGTTCATCTGCCGACGCGAGAAGAAGACGACTGTGAGGTCGCCGCCATGCGAGCGTTTGCCACGTGCAACCGCCGTGGGAGATGGCCGGCACGCGTCGGCGGCCTCCATGTTTCGTGATGGCGCCGCAGCCGCAGCGCCGGCGAGAATCGGGGTCGTTTCAGGCTGGTCGCAGGAGTAGGCGGCCTCTCGGTACTTACACCGGCCGTCCCCGGTCGTCACACCTGGGCGGGTCTCTCGATTGCCTCCGAATCGTCTTCGGGCGGCCTGTCACCGGCTTGCGTGCCTCGCCGGAGGGTCCCTATACTCCCGCCCCGGTTTTCCCAACGGGTCCGCGCTTACCTGGAGGCGCCTCGGCGCTGTTGTGAGCGAAGAGATCCACGAGGGGTCGGCGGCGGCCGCCACAGGTGGCAGCGCCGATTTTCGTCTGTAAGTACCCGTCCCTGAAGAGGGGTCGGGGTGCGCCGAAGAGAGAAGAGAAACCACTGTGCCGACCGTGCAGCAACTGATCCGTCAGGGTCGGAAGCCGAAGCCGAAGAAGACGAAGACTCTGGGTCTCGCCGGCTCGCCGCAACGCCGCGGCGTGTGCACGCGCGTCTACACAGTCACGCCCAAGAAGCCCAATTCGGCGCTGCGCAAGGTGGCACGGGTGCGTCTCACCTCCCAGATGGAGGTCACCGCCTACATCCCGGGTGAGGGGCACAACCTCCAGGAGCACTCGATCGTGCTCGTCCGTGGTGGCCGGGTGAAGGACCTGCCTGGCGTCAGGTACAAGGTCATCCGGGGAGCCCTCGACGCCGCCGGCGTCGAGGGGCGCAAGCAGTCACGATCTCGATACGGCGCCAAGAAGGAGTCCTAGCCGATGCGTCGTGCACCCGCCGAAGTACGCAAGGTCGAGCCCGATCCGATCTACCGGAGCGTGCTCGTGAGCCAGATCATCAACAAGGTCCTCTGGCGCGGCAAGAAGGGCGCCGCCCGCCGCATCGTCTACGGGGCCCTCGAGATCGTGGAGCGCCGCACCGGCGCCGATCCGCTTCCCACCCTCAAGAAGGCGATCGACAACGTCCGGCCCTCGATCGAGGTGCGGTCCCGCCGCGTCGGCGGCTCCTCGTACCAGGTCCCGGTCGAGGTCCGGCCCCGCCGGGCTCAGACCCTGGCGGTGCGCTGGCTGGTCGAGTTCGCCCGCCGCCGCAAGGAGAACACCATGGCCGAACGCCTCGCCAACGAGGTGCTCGACGCCGCCAACCGCACCGGCCTCGCCGTGAAGCGCCGGGAAGACATCCACAAGATGGCCGAATCCAACCGGGCCTTCGCCCACTACCGCTGGTAGCCCCGAGCAGCAGAAGCATTTCCATGGCACGCCTCATCCCCATCGAGAAGATCCGCAACATCGGAATCATGGCCCACATCGACGCGGGCAAGACGACGACGACGGAGCGGATCCTCTACTACACCGGACGCACCTACAAGATGGGTGAGGTCCATGAGGGCGCGGCCGTGATGGACTGGATGGAGCAGGAGCAGGAGCGCGGTATCACGATCACCTCGGCCGCCACCACCTGCAACTGGCAGGACCACACCATCAACATCATCGACACCCCCGGGCACGTCGACTTCACGGTCGAGGTGGAGCGTTCCCTGCGCGTGCTCGACGGGGCGGTTGCGGTCTTCGATGCGGTCTCGGGCGTCGAGCCGCAATCCGAGACCGTATGGCACCAAGCGGACAAGTACGTGGTGCCCCGCGTCTGCTTCATCAACAAGATGGATCGGGTCGGGGCTGATTTCTTTGCGACGATGCGATCGATCGTCGAGCGCCTCGGCGGCAATCCGGTGGCTCTCCAGGTCCCGATGGGTGCAGAGGGCAACTTCGGTGGGGTCATCGATCTCGTCGTGATGCGGGCCATCGTCTGGCATGACGAGGAAGGCAAGCAACGCGAGGTCGTCGATATCCCCGAGGCATTCCAGGAGCTGGCCGACGAGTGGCATCACAAGATGCTCGACGTGGTCGCCTCCGAGGACGAGAACCTGCTCGAGAAGTACCTGGCCGACCACGACCTCGAGCCCGACGAGATCCGCAAGGTGATCCGGCGGGGCACCATCAGCCGTGATTTCGTCCCCGTCCTCTGCGGGTCCGCCTTCAAGAACAAGGGTGTGCAGCCGCTGCTCGACGCCGTGGTCTGGTATCTCCCATCGCCCGTCGACCTTCCTCCGATCCAGGGCTTCAGGCCCGGCAAGGAGACCGAGCTGGTGGAGCGCAGCCCGGCCGACGAAGAGCCGTTCAGTGCCCTCGCCTTCAAGATCATGAGTGACGAGTACGTTGGGAAGCTCACCTACATCCGGGTGTACTCCGGAACGGCCGTCAAGGGCGATGCGGTCGTCAATACCTCCAACGGCAAGAAGGAGCGCTTCGGCCGCCTGCTGCGCATGCACGCCGACAAGCAGGAGGATGTGGAAGAAATCCGCACCGGCGACATCATTGCCGCTGTCGGGCTCAAGCACACCAAGACCGGCGATACGCTTGCCGCCGCTTCCGCGCCCGTGCAGCTCGAGTCGATGACCTTCCCCGAGCCCGTGATTGCCGTCGCCATCGAGCCCAAGACGAAGAGCGATCAGGACAAGCTCAGCAACGCGCTGGGCAGGCTCTCCGAGGAGGACCCGACCTTCCAGGTTCGTTCCGACGAGGACACCGGCCAGACGATCATCTCCGGGATGGGCGAGCTGCACCTCGAGGTGATCGTGAGCCGCCTGGTGCGCGAGTTCAAGGTCGAGGCCAACATCGGGCGTCCCCAGGTGGCCTACCGGGAAACGGTGAAGCGGGCGGTCAAGGGCATCAACACCCGCCTGAAGCGTCAGACCGGCGGAGCCGGCATGTTCGCCCACGTCGTGATCGATCTCGAGCCTCTTCTACCGGGCTCGGGCTTCGAATTCGTCGACGCGGTCAAGGGCGGGCGCGTTCCACGCGAGTTCATTCCCGCCGTCGAGAAGGGCATGCGTGATGCCCTCGAAGGCGGGGTGCTCGCCGGATACCCGCTGGTGGACGTGCGGGCGACGCTCACCGACGGTTCGAGCCATTCGGTGGATTCCTCCGAGATGGCGTTCCGCATCGTCGGCTCGATGGCGCTCCAGGAAGCGGCCAAGCAGGCAGGCGTCAAGCTGCTCGAACCGATGATGGAGCTCGAGGTCGTCACACCGGACGATTACATGGGCGACGTCATCGGCGATCTGACGTCGCGGCGATCGAAGGTCGAGGCGATGGAACAGCGGGGCGTTGTCCGAGTGGTGAAGGCGCTCACGCCGCTGGCGGAGATGTTCGGTTACGCCACGGACCTGCGGTCACGGACCCAGGGTCGAGCGAACTACACCATGCAGTTCCACTCATATCAGGAAGTACCGACCACGGCTGCGCAGGAGATCGTGGCCAAGGTTCGAGGCGAGTAAGGAGATTGAGGGATATGGCCAAGGCGAAGTTTGTGCGGACGAAGCCGCATTTG
>CAZMSN010000035.1:0-17920 GCA_964569015.1 uncultured Acidimicrobiaceae bacterium
GCTGCGCCTCTCGGCCCGGCGGGCCCGCCGCTAGGGCTCGATCACCTCGCCCTTGCCCACCACCACCACACCGGACTCGGTGACCGCGAAGCGGGCACGGTCTCGGGCCACGTCCACGCCGACCGTGGCGCCCTCGAGCACGCGCACGTTCTTGTCCAAGATGGCGTGCCTGACGACGGCGTGCCGGCCCACGTCGACCCCGTCGAGCAGCACGGAGTCCTCGACCTGAGCGAAGGAGTGCACGAACACTCGTGACGACAGGATGGACCGCAGAGCGGTGCCGCCCGAGACGATCACGCCCGGGCCCACGATCGATTCGATCGCCGAGCCGCAGCGTGAATCGACATTGAAGACGAACTTGGCGGGAGGCAGGGACGGCAGATAGGTGTAGATCGGCCACCGATCGTTGTAGAAGCTGAAGATCGGATCGACCGAGATCATGTCCATGCTGGCCAGGTAGTAGCTGTCCAGCGTCCCGACGTCGCGCCAGTAGCCCCGCTCCCGCTCGGTTTGTCCCGGCACGGCGTTGTCCATGAAGTCGTAGACGTAGGCGCCGCCGCCGGCCACAAGGGCCGGGATGACATCACCCCCGACGTCGTGGCGAGAGCCGTCGCCGTCGCCGGCATCGGCAGTGACGATGTCGCGCAGCACCGATGCATCGAAGACGTAGTTCCCCATCGACACGAAGGCGGTGCCCGGGTCATCGGGCAGCGGCTTGGGGTCGGCCGGCTTCTCGGTGAACGACACGATGCGGTGCGACCGGTCCGACTCGATGACCCCGAAGGCGGACGCGTCGGCCGCAGGGACCCGAATCCCGGCAACCGTGACGCTGGCGCCGGTTTCGAGGTGCCGGGCCAGCATCTGGCGCGGATCCATCCGGTAGATGTGATCGGCCCCGAAGACCATCACGTGGTCCGGGTCCTCGTCGGTGAGGATGTTGAGGTTCTGGTAGATGGCGTCCGCCGAGCCGGCGAACCAGTGAGGGCCTCTCCGCATCTGCGCCGGCACCGGGGTGACGTAGTTCCCGAGCAGTGGGGACATGCGCCATGTCAGCGAGAGGTGCCGGTCGAGGCTGTGGCTCTTGTACTGGGTGAGCACGGCGATGCGGCGAATGCCCCCGTTGACGAGATTCGAGAGCGCGAAGTCGATGAGACGGTAGATGCCCCCGAACGGAACCGCCGGCTTCGACCGGTCTCGGGTCAGCGGGTAGAGGCGCTTGCCTTCCCCCCCTGCAAGAACCATGGCGGTCACCTTGGCGTCAACGCTCACGTTGAGAATGTACCACCGGGATTGGGCCGGCACCGGCCCCTCTTGCCCGCAACACGCAGGTGTTCGCTAGCGCGTCGCGACCTGAGGCGATCGAAGTCTCACGGCCTCGATCGCCCTCGCGGCCGCGTAGCTCGAGCCGAAGACAACGGCGCCTCCCAGCGCATCGAGCCAGAAATGGTTCGCTGTCACCACGATCACCCACAGCGTCAACCAGGGATACAGCGTGATCGCCACCCGGGACCAGGTGTGCGTGAGCCTGCGACGCAGCGCGAGGAACGACCACAGGGCCCAGGCGAAGTGCAGCGACGGCATGGCCGCGTATTGGTTCGAGATACTCTGCATCGTGCCCGAGTCGAACGACCAGAGCCCTCCGACGTCGGCGAGGGTGTCGACGTAGGCGTACTGTCCGAGACACGCCCCGTAGGCACCACAGTCGGGCAGCAGCCGCGGCGGCATGAGGGGAAACAGGACGTACACGACGAGAGCAAGCCCCGTCGTGAAAGCCAGCGTGTTGCGCCACCGCGGATAGTCGTGCCCGACGTGCCGGTAGAGCCAGACGAGCACCCCTGCCGTCACGATGAAATGCAGCGTGCCGTAGAGGATGTTGAAGAGCTGCAAGAGCACTCTCGCCCCAGCGAATGCATACGTCACCCCGCCGCCGGCGGAGGCAACGAACCAGCTCTGGATCGTCTCCTCGTGGTAGAGATCCATGAACTGCTCGATGTCGATGATGCGACGGGCGTTGGCCAGGGCTTCATCGGGGGAGACGGCCGAGGACCCGAATCGGTTGCGGATGAACGTGTACGCCGCGTAGAAGGCGACAGCAAAGAGAATCTCACGCCACCACCTTCTCTTCGGGTGGGTGTCGCGAGCTGCGGTACCGGCGCCCTGCGTCGGATTCATCCGACCAGATCTCGGCGGAGATTCCGCTTGGCCCGGACACCGAAGGCGTAGGACGGCGCTCCGAGAAGGCTCGTGGCGACGGTCATCACCCAAATGACGAGGCCGAGCGCTATCGCCTGTCCTTGCAGAACGCCGACGCTGCGCAGGAGCCACACGAGCGTGAACTCGCGGACGCCGAGCCCCGAGATCGAGATCGGCAGGACCTGCACGATGAGCACGGCCGGGAAGAACGCCATCATCGCCGTGAGTCCGATGTCGATCCTCAGCGCCTGAGCTGCCAGGAACGCCACGATGACCAGCACGAACTGGTAGACGAAGCCGGCCACGAACACCAGCAGCGTGGCGACGGGCCGGCGACGCAGCCTGCCGATCCCGAGATGGACGGCGTCGATGAAACGCTGCCAACCCGGCCTGCCGGCAAATCGCCCTCCAAAACGCTTCATGTTGGCCAGGCACAACAGCACCAACAGGAGTGCAAAGGTCATGGCAGCGATGGTGACGGTCACCCTGGTTTGCGCACCCAGCTCGCGCAGCGCCGGATTGAACCCGAATCCGAGAATCGTGATGAGCGGGAGCACGATCCAGCCGGTGAGACGATCGAGGAGCACGCTGGCAAACGACGACGGCGGGTCGTCGGTGTCGCGCGACAGCCGCGCGACACGTACGACATCGCCTCCGATCGTGGTGGGAAGAGCGTTCGAGAGGAACTGGCCGGCGAGGAAGTGGGACAGCAGTCGGCGGAAGCGGTCATGCAGGCCGAGAGCCTCGATCACCTGGCGCCACCGCACCGTCGACAGCACGAAGCTCAAGACCAGCATCCCGGCGGCAGCGGTGATCCAAACAACGCTCTCGATGGTCAGCCACGGGATCACCCTTCGCAACGACAGCTCGTCTCCGAGCCGTACGAAGAGGAACAGCAACAGCCCCGAGCTGAGAGCGACTCGCAGCGGAGTCGCCCAGCGTTTCAGGAGATCGACTGGTTTTCGCATCAGGCGCACGGCCCCTTTGGGTCGTCTCAAAATAGCGGCACGCCGACCACACGCCCACCCGCCGTTCGGCGGCTGCCCAGAGGGCCATGGTCGTATCGCAGTGTACTGCGTGATCGCGCCTGATCTGCGAGTGCGACCTCTGCTTGGCCGTTCGATCCAGCGTATCCAGCCTTCCGGTCGTCGCGTCGGGATCGGCCACTTGATGGAACACCGGCGTCCCACGACCGTGGTAGCCGGATCGGCTCACCGGGGAGGAAGCGCTCCCTCCGCTTCGAGGATGGCGCGGGCGAGACGCTGTCGAGCCTGAGGATCGATCTCGGTCGCCGCCGATTCGACTGGCTCCAGGTCGATGTTGAGGGCAAACACCCACGTGTCGTCTGCTCGCTCGGCGATGCCGACCAACCAGCCGCGGTTCGGGATCACCGACATGATCGTCCCCGTCTTGTGCGACCACGCCCAGCCGTCGCCCGACTCCCGAACGAGAATCTCGCGAACTGCCTGGACGACATCGTCGTCGAACGGGAGGTCGCCTTCGACGAGACGGGTGAGGAAATCGATCTGCTCGAGCGCACTGATGCGCAGGTCGCCGTCTAGCCAGAATCGATCGATCTCCCCGTCGATGTCGGCGTTGCCGTAGTCGGCGGCGGACACCCACGTGCGCATGTCCTCCTCGCCCACTTCGCGGGCCAGTTCCTGGTAGAACCACACCGCCGAGACTTCGATCGCCGACCGGAGGCTCTGGTCGCGATTCCAGAGCGGGATGCCCCGATCCGTTCCGTCCCACGGCAACTCGGTGTCCACATCGGGAATCGCCCCGGTCTGCAGGATGATCAGGGAGTTAAGGATCTTGAACGTCGACGCCGGCGCGAAACGGGTCTCGGCTCTGGCGAGGTCGTACACCTCGATCTCGACGGTGCCAACGTGGCGAAGAGCAAAGGTACCGACGACGCCCTCGACCGCGAAGTGCGATGCCCAGTCGGGCCGTTCCGTCACCGAGGCCTCGTCGGCGACCTCGGGAGCGGCCTCGGTCCCCGCGCTCAGCCCGACCTCGGCATCGGGCTCGGTCTCGATTTCTGCGGCGGAGGTCGAGCACCCTGCAACGATGCACGCCACGACGACGAGCCTGAGTGGACGAGTCCATTGCTTCGCGAGCCGCGATGACATGGCGGTGATGGTACAACGGGATCCGATTTGAGTGACTCAGGCGCCGGTCGAGGCGATAAGAACCCCTGCGCCGTAACGGTTCGCATCCGGTGGAGGTGACGGGATTTGAACCCGTGACCCCTTCGTTGCGAACGAAGTGCTCTGCCGAACTGAGCTACACCCCCGGGAGCAGGCAAGTGTAGCGGGTCACTCCTGCTGTTCGAGTCGGGCCCGCAGCCGTTCCTGCACGATGGTGGTCGTCAGATCGGCCCGGCTCCGCTCGATCAACGAGCGGGCAACATCGGTGGTGCGACGGAGCCCGGCGGTCATCCCGTCGGGGTAGTCGAGCGACGTGAGCAGGTCGTGGATCGTCTCCATCGCGGCAAACGTCTCCTCGGCCTCCGTCAGCTTCCCGGTCCGGAGCAGGTCGAGCAGCCGGCGCCGCAGCTCCCCCACCGCCTCCCCCAGCCCCTTGAGGTACGGCACGGCGTGCAGGTGGAGCTCATCGGGGAGCGGCAGCGGCTCACCGGCGAGAAGCGCCGAGGTCAGCTCGGCCTCGGCGAACTCCTTGACGGCGTCGTAGAAGAACCCGGCGTAATAGATGTCGAGGTGCTCCTGCAACGGCGCCTCGGCTTCGGCGATCAGTTGCCGCGCCTCGATCAGTAGCGCCTCGGCGGTGGGCCGGTCGTTGCGATGGAGCGCCCGGATGGCATTGGCCGACTGCCGGATGATCTTGCGGCAGTTCTTCAGCGCGAGCTCACGGGCTTCGTACTTGCCGTCGAGTTCCTCGCGGACCGCGGTCTCGAGCGCATCGAGGTCGACCGGCTCGTTACCCATCGACTCGCCCGTCAGCCGGCAACGACACGAACCGTCGGCTCCGGCTCGGGTACCGTCTCGGCCGGCTCGCGGTAGGCCCGCAGCGGGAATACCCGGCCCATGCTGCTGCCTCGCTGACCGGAGTGCAGGAGCAAGGACACGTACCCGGCGAGGCTGAGGTCGAACACGATCGTCAGTCCCAACCACAGAACGCTGTCGCGCCAGATGGCAACAGCCAGGGTGACGAGGGCACCACCGGCGAGAGCGACCAGCACCTGACGGCGTCGCTCTTGCGCCTGCCGTCGCACCATGACGTCGTGCGCGCTGTTCCCGGCAACCGATGCCAGCAGTGCCGTCGAACGGGCGAAGTGCCGTGTCGAGTTGATGGGAGCCCTTCGCCGGCTCTCAACAAGAGAAGGCAGCAGGAATGCTGCCCAAACCCCCCCGATCAGCACAAAGGCGAGGATTTCCATCTGTTCCCTTACTCAGTTCGCAACCGAGAGTAGGCACCTGGGTACCACGGTCCAAGGACCGCCTCGCTCGTTCCTCACGAGTAATCCGCATTGTGGTCGGATTGTGTCGCGATCACCAACTCGACACCCTGCCGAAGCGCCGGCCCGATGACCGCGAGTGCTTCCTCGATGCAGCTCACCGAACCCGGCAGGTTGACGATCAGCGTGCGAGAGGCGATGCCGGCGACGCCGCGCGACAGCATCCCGTGCGGATTCTCGGAGCAGGCGGCCGCACGAATGGCCTCGGCGAGACCCGGAGCCCGGCGCTGGACAACGAGGGTCGTGGCCTCCGGGGTGAGATCGTGTGGCGAGAATCCGGTGCCTCCGGTGGTGACGATGAGCGACACCTCATCGATCAGCATCCGCAGCGCGTCGCGTACCGGCTCGACACCATCCGGCACCACACGCTGCTCGCTCACCTGGAATCCGTACGATTCCAGAGCGGCAGCCGCTGCCGGCCCGCGCCGGTCCTCGACCTCGCCGCGACTGACGCTGTCGCTCACTGTGATCACCGCAGCCTTCATCATTGCCACCCTCCCGAGCGTCCTCCACTCTCGCCGAGCAATCGCCCCGGCCCGATCCCGATACCCCGATCCAGGCACTTCACCGTGTAGTAGATCGCCATCGCTCCCACCGCCGTCTTCGCTTCCATCTGGATGTCCGTTCTCGTCTGTGCTCGTGCCATCGTCGGCTCGGCGGTGTCGAAGGGACGCCGCGGCGCCGATAGCAGAGTCTCTTCTGCCCCCATGATGGCCGCGATCGGGGCCACATCCGCGGCATCTCGGTCGGGCGCGTCTCCCGCAGAGATCCCATCGGGCGTCTCCGCGGCGGGCGTTCCGTCCCCTTCGGTGACGGCAACCCCCTCGGTTCTGTCCTTGCCGTGAACCTCGATCGTGCGGACACGGCCCTCGGTCTCGAGGTGAGTCAGAGCGTCAGGCATCTCCCCGGTGCTTCCTGCAACGCGGCCTCGACCACCGGCAGTGGCGCCACCGCATCGAGCATGTTTGGTCTTCTCGCCGTGGTTTCACATGGCCTCCACGGTGCGCTCCTGACCACTCAGAAGCCGGCGGATGTTGGGGGCGTGGCGAACGACCACCAGGAGCGCTGCGGCGGCGACCCAAAGCAGTGACCAGTCACGGTGCCCAAAGAGCGCGAAGCCGGGAACGTACGCCACCATCGCAACCAGCGAAGCCAGCGACGCCATCTTGGTCACAGCGACCACAGCCGCCCACGCGGCCACCAGCATCAGACCGAACCACGGCTCCATCCAGATGGCGGCACCGAGAGCGGTGGCGACGCCGCGCCCTCCCCGGAATCGGTGCCAGATGGGAAAAGCGTGCCCGACCACCGCCGCCAGGCCACAGGCGAATCCTCCGGCCTCACCGAGCCAGAGGTCGCCCAATCCGGCCGCCGCCATGCCCTTGACGACGTCACCGAGCATCACGGCGGCACCAGCCTTCTTGCCGAGTGTCCGCAGCACGTTCGAGGCGCCCGGATTGCCGCTTCCGTGGGTGTAGATGTCGACGCCGGCGAGCTGCGGCACGATCACGCCGAAATCGACACTCCCTATGAGGTACGCGGCGGCGAGGGCGACAATGGTCTCCAAGAAGGCGAAGTCTAGGAGCGGGGACAGTCGGAGAGGCGCGATCCGAAACGCGGCGAAACAACGCAGGGTGATCAAGAAAAGAACCGCGAGTGACCGACTCGTCACTACAATGATTAATGACGCAAAGTCAGTCACCGTATTGGGGGCGGTCGGATGGGGATCTTTCACAACTGGACTGTCCGAACCGACCCCAGTGGGCTGGCAACGTCTCTCCTGGATACCCGTCGGGTCGTTGCCTCGCCGGATACCGACCATGGGAGTCCCTGTGGTGCAGAGAGCACCTTGCTCACGGATCGGGGCTTGACTCCATGACACATCACAGTTCCCTCCCCGTGTTGCCGACCGCAAGTCCCCCACCATTCCCCCTGCTTGCGTGAGGCTCCCTCCCTCCTCGTGAGGGAGGGACACGGGGAGGGTCAGACCCCTTCTCCCGACGGCGGCGTTGCGGTACGTTCATCGTCGTGTACTGGCTGCGCCGCCCCGCTCATCTTCGTTGGGCCGCCGCTGCCCTGTTTTTGGCCGTCGCCGCCTACGTCGACCTGAGCGCACCACCGACCAGCTCGCATCCTTTCGTGGCGATCGCGATCGCCAAGGGAACCGCCGTCGCACCCGGCGACATCGAGTGGCGGGAGGTTCCTGAGGGTCTCCTGCCCGCGCCCGGGTTGGATGGGGCAGTCGCCGCTCACGACCTCGAGCCCGGAGAACCGCTCCTGCCTTCCTCGGTGACGATCGCGCCACCGGTCCCGTCCGGCTGGTGGATGATCTCGCTCCCGGTCCCCGTTCGTGCCGTGCCCGGAACTCCGATCCGGGCGGTGCTGCGAAGTGGAGCCACCGTGGCAGACGGCGTGCTGGTCGAGCCGGCCTCCCCCGATGACTACGACTCGATCGGCCTCGCCGCCTTCCCCGGCGACTCGGCTTCACAGGTGGCGTCAGCCGCGGCAGCCCACGACGTGGTACTCCTCATCGCCCCGTGACGACGAAACCCCGGCGCAGGGTTAATCTTCGCCGCCATGCTCGAAGCCTCCTTCTGGGGTCTCATCCAGGGCCTCACCGAATTCCTCCCCGTCTCCTCCAGCGGCCACCTGGTGCTCGTACCCGCGCTGCTCGGAACTGAGCCCCCCGACCTGGCGACTTCAGCGATGCTCCATCTCGGGACGCTGCTGGCGGTGCTCGCCTACTTTCGCCGTGACCTGCTCGACATGATCCGCTTCACCGAGCAAGGCAAGCGCCTGCTGCGCCTGCTGGTGATCGGAACCATCCCGGCGGCGATCCTCGGGATCGCGTTCGAGGACTTCTTCGACCGGCTGTCGGAGACCCCGCGAGCCGTCGCCGTGGCGCTGATGGTGACCGGTGTGATGCTGCTCGCCACCAGAGCGATCGCACGGCGTACGAGGCAGGTCGAGGACTCCACCGATCGTGACGCCCTGCTGGTCGGGCTGAGCCAGGCTGTGGCCCTCGTGCCGGGGATCTCACGGTCGGGTGCCACCATCTCGACCGGGCTGTTGCGCGGCTTCGAGCGCGCCGAGGCAGCCCGCTACTCGTTCCTGCTGGGGATCCCGGCGATCGCCGGAGCCGGGCTCTTCAAGGGAATCGAGCTGGCCGGGAACGAGGGCGGCATCGGCGCCGCGGTCTTCGTCGGGATGCTGGTGGCAGCCGTTTCCGGCTACGCCGCCATCGCCCTTCTGCTGGCGCTGATCCGGCGCATTGGGCTGGTTCCGTTCGGCGTCTACTGCGTGATTGCCGGGGCGGTGGCGTTGGCCGTCGTGTAGGAAAGCTTGCCTGGGATCGGCCCCCAGGTACGCTGATCGCCGTGCGTGCTCGATCCATCTCCATGGTCCGCCTCGTGCTCGGCGGGGCCACCCTGCTGGCGGTGGCGGCATGTAGTTCCTCGTCGTCGGCCGATTCTGAGGACACCATCGCCGCCGAGACCACCACCACGACCAGCGTGACCACCACCTCGACGACGACCACGACAACCACCACTACGACCACGACAACCACAACGACCACAACCCTGCCGCCGATCGTGCTGGGCTTCGCCGGTGACACCTCCTTCACCCACGGGCTCGACGGGCGCGATCCCCTCGGTGACGCCGCGGAGCTGCTGACCGGACCCGACCTGATGTTGGTCAATCTGGAGACCACCGTGGCGGAATCCAACGTCGGCTCGGCGGCGCCGAAGCGGTTCACGTTCAAGTCCCCACCCCGGTCTGTGGAGCTGCTCACCGCTGCTGGTGTCGACGGGGTGCAGCTCGCCAACAACCACACCCTCGACTTCGGCACGCCGGCGCTGCTGCGCACCCTGGAGCTGCTCGACGAGGGCGCCGTGCCCTATGTCGGCGCAGGCGCCGACGCCAAAGCCGCCTATGCCCCGCGCTTCTTCGAGGTCGACGGGTGGACGATCGGCGTGGTGGCGTTCTCGCGTGTTCCGTGCGACTGGGCGGCTGCGGGCAACAACACCCGGCCGGAGGTCGCCTGGACTTGCGACGCCTTCGTCCCCGATACCCTGCCGGCAGTCGCCGAGGCAGTCGCCGGCGCCGACCTCACGGTGGTGATGGTCCATTGGGGTATCGAGGGCGACCACTGCCCACAGCCATATCAGCGCGAGCTGGCCGAGGCCTGGGTGAAGCTCGGCGCCGATCTGATCATCGGTGGGCATCCCCACGTGCTCCAAGGGGTGGAGCGGATCGGGGATGCGTGGTTGGTGCACTCGACCGGGAACTTCGTTTTCCCCTCGGCCCGGTCCGCCAGCGCCATCACCGCCCTGTTCGAGTTCACCGTGTCGACCGAAGAGATCTCACTGCGGGTTCATCCGATGCGCATCGAGTCGGGCCGGCCCCGCCCCGCCACTGAAGCCGAGCGAGTCGCCACCCTCGCCGATCTGGCGTCGTGGTCGTTCGGGTTGACGTTCGATGAGGATGGAGTGGCGATACCGACCGACGACGAAGGGGCGTGCCGGTAACACTCCGGTTTCGGCGGGACGACACCGGCCCACGATACTCACAGGTCGTGCCACATTGACGACGCCGGCGGCGAGAAGGCCCATGGCCCTGTTCAGCAAGAAGCCGAGAGCCATCAAGCTCCAGCAGCTCGACGAGCTGGAGCCACTGTTGAAATCCGGCCGACCCGTGCTCCTCGACTTCTTCCAGGTCGGATGCCAGGCGTGCCAGGTGATGGACGGGATCATGAACGAGCTGGCCCGTGAGTATGGAGAGTCGGCGCACATCGTCAAGGTCGACGTCGCCAAGGTGCCGGGCGCCGTCCAGGCCTTCAAGATTCGCTCCACCCCTACCTTCGTGCTGCTCGGACGGCCTCCCGTCAAGAAGTCGAAGAAGAAGGCGGCGCGCCGTGAGGGACCGGCGACCGAGGGCAGGATCACCTCCCGCTGGCGCACCTCCGGCCTGGTGAAGAAGGACCAACTCCAGCGTGTGCTCGAGTCCAACGGCGCGGTGCTGGCCGAACCCTGAGCACCCCTTTTCCCAACCCAGGGTTCGCAGTTCTGAAAACCCTACCTCACAGCCCACAGTTCACCACGAACAGAACCCAACCGCCGAACCGTGGGCCCGCAATCAGCAAAACCGTATACCCCAACCCTGGGTTCGCAGTTCTGAAAACCGTATACCCCAACCCTGGGTTCACAGTTCTGGAAACCGTATACCCCAACCCTGGGTTGGCAGCAGGGTCGCTCAGACGTGGCCGGGCGGCTTCTTGATCTGAGCGAAGGCCTGACGCCGGTTCTCGACGATCTCGTAGGCGATCTGCTCCAGGCTGTCCATCAGCCACAGGTAGGCGGCCTCTCCCGGCCGGTAGTCGGCCTCGGCCATGCCCTGGATCCGGCCCTGCTCCTGAAGCTCTTTGACCTGCTTGTGGTTGCTGCGCGGCTCGAGGTTGTACACGCCGAGCGTCTTACCCCCGTACTGATTCAAGATCGAGTAGACCGGCACGTCGCTGGGCCCATCGGCGATGTAGATCATGTTGCGCAGCGGCACCCGGCGTTGCGTCTCCGACATCCTGGCATTGACGTCGACGGTCGGGTTCTTGTTGACGCCCTTGTTGATCTCGAAGACCGCCCGGGTCTTGGAGGTGTGCCCGATCGGCTCCGCCACGTACTTGATGAGACCGTCTTCGCCGGGTACTGCGAGCCGGTCGAGATACCCGGGCGGCGCCGGGTGGGAGATGAAACTGTTGGCCCAGATCCCGTCGATGTAGCCGGCGACCGGGGAGCCTTCGATCATCGGGCGGATCCCGGTGGAGACGACGTAGTGCTCGACGGTGATTCCCTCAGCGGCGAACTCCGGGACCTCCTGCACGTGCGCCCGGCTCGCCTCGAAGAACTCCGGAATGCCGGGACAGGGCTCGAGCCGAGCGCCCAGCTCACGGAGCTTGGCGTTGGTGAGGTCGCCGAAGATCCCCGCTTCGACGTAGGTGAGGATGTGGATGAGGTATGCCATGTCGCGGCTGATGACCTCGCCCTGGGAGCGGTGGTACTCGACGAGGCCTTCGACCTCCTGCCAGAACTGCGCCTCGTCGACGCCGTACTCATCGAAGATCGGGCCCTGCATGTTGTCGGGGATCAGGGTGCGATCGAAGTCCCACAAGAAGGCGATGACGGTCTGAGTGTGCAGCGGGACAGGCATCTCAGGAAGCCTAGGGCTTCGCGTTGCGGGCCGGTACAGCTAGGGAATCTCCCAGCACCCGAACTGGATGTCGTCGCCCTCCAGCCACCAAGGCTGGAGCCTGCAGGGCGCGCCGCGCAGCGCCTGGTGAGCCTCGCCGAGACGCTCGAGAGGCACCAGCGCCACGGTGTCCCATCCTCGCCCCGCCAGCGCCCATACGGCTGGGACCAGCACCTCGCAGTCCGGCTCGTAGTCGACCACCATCTCGACGAGCCGCTGGGCCCCGGCAACCACGCACAGCACCTCGGAGATCTCGGCCGGGAGGCGCCGATCGCACACTTCGGTCAACGGGACCTCGATTGCCCGATCATGATGCCCGGCATAAGAGTCGAGCGCGCTCGAGATGACCCGGTCGACGTTACGCAGTGCAGGCTGAACGGCCATTGCCATGGTGTACCCCTTACTCCAAGAGTTACAGCCGTGTAGTTTACCAGGGGACCGCCCGCCCTGCCGGAAGCAGACGCTGAAACCCGTTGAACCGGTGAGCCCTGAGTAACCTCGCTGACATGGCGGCGCCGATCCTCGACGATCATGCCCTCACCGGCCTCACTGATGCCGAGGTCCGTGACCGGATGGCTCGCGGCGAGGTCAACACGATCCAGGAGGGTCCGAGCCGGACCACCGCCGAGATCATCCGCTCCAACGTCGTCACCCGATTCAACATCCTGCTCGGGATCCTGCTGGTGGTGATCCTCGTCATCGTGCAGGAGCCGAAGGATGCGCTGTTCGGGATCGTGCTGGTCACCAACGCCGCCATCGGCATTGTCCAGGAGCTGAGGGCGAAGGCCACCTTGGACCGCCTCGCCCTCCTCACCGCGCCCACCAGCCGGGTGGTGCGCGGGGGAAGGCCGATCAACGTTCCCGTCGGTCAGATCGTGCGGGGCGACGTGATCGCCCTCGGCACCGGCGACCAGCTTCCCGTCGACGGACCCGTGCTCGCCACCCGGGGCCTGGAGATCGACGAGTCGCTGCTCACCGGCGAGTCCGACCCGGTGCTCAAGAATCCCGGGGACATCTGTCTTTCGGGGTCGTTCGCCGTCGCCGGGAGTGGCTTCTACCGCGCCGATCGCATCGGCGCCGAAGCCTACGCAGTGGCGCTCGCCCGGGAGGCCAAGCGCTTCACCTTGGTGCGCTCAGAGCTGCGTGACGGCGTCGACTGGATCATCCGCGGTGTGAGCTGGGCGGTGGGACCCATGATCGCTCTGCTGGTGTGGAGTTCCCATCGAGCCGACGTTGGCTACCGGGAAGCCCTGCGATCGGCCGTGTCCGGCGCCGTCGGCATGATCCCCCAGGGGCTCGTGCTCCTCACCTCGATCGCCTTCGCGGTGGGCGTGGTTCGCCTTGGAAAGCGCAACGTGCTCGTCCAGGAGCTTCCCGCCATCGAGGGACTCGCCCGGGTGGACACGATCTGCTTCGACAAGACCGGTACCCTCACCGAGGGCAAGCTCGTGGTGCAGGCGATCGACCAGCTCGGCGACATCGACCCCGCCCCCGCTCTGGCAGCGCTGGCGGCCGCCGAACCCGACCCGAACGCCACGCTGCGGGCGATCGGCAGCTCCTTTGCCGAACCGCCGGGATGGGTCGCCGACGCCGCCATCCCCTTCTCCTCGGCACGAAAATGGAGCGCAGCGTCGTTTGCAGATTCGGGCACCTGGGTGCTGGGTGCACCGGAGATCCTGACTCCGGCCGACCAGCGGGTGGCGGCTGGTGCCGCCGAGCACGCTGCCATGGGGCGCAGAGTCGTGTTGCTCGCCTGGACCGACTACCGGATCGAGGGGGACCGGCTCCCCCGCCGCCTCCAGCCGGTGGCACTGGTGGTGCTGGGAGACAAGGTGCGCAAGGACGCCTCTGAGACCCTCCGCTACTTCGCCCGCCAGGGCGTCCAGGCCAAGGTCATCTCCGGCGACCACCCCAACACCGTGGCCGCCATCGCCCGCCAGGTCGGCGTGCCCGGTTCGGCCGAAGTGGTCGATGGACGAGACCTGCCGACCGATCCGGAGGCATTCGCCAGAGTGGTCAACCGGGCAACGGTATTCGGCCGTGTCACGCCCCACCAGAAGCGGGCGATGGTCGGCGCCCTTCAGTCGCGGGGACACGTCGTGGCGATGACCGGCGATGGAGTCAACGACGTGCTCGCCCTCAAGGACAGCGACGTCGGCATCGCCATCGGCTCCGGCAGCGCTGCCTCGCGATCGGTGGCCCAACTCGTGCTGATCAACGGGGAGTTCGACACGCTGCCCGGCGTCGTCGGAGAGGGACGGCGGGTCATCTCGAACATCGAACGGGTGGCGAACCTGTTCGTCACCAAGACCGTCTACGCCATCTTCGTTGCTCTCGCCGTCGGCCTCGTGGGCCGGCCGTTCCCGTTCCTGCCGCGCCACCTCACCCTGGTCGGGTCACTCACGATCGGTATCCCGGCGTTCTTCCTCGCCCTCGCCCCGTCGGCGGAGCGAGCCAAGCCGGGATTCGTGTTGCGTGTCCTTCGCTTCGCCATCCCCACCGGGGTGGCGGCCGGGCTGGCGAGCTTCGGCGCCTACGAGCTCGCCATGGCCGAAGAAACGCCACTCAACGAGGCCCGCACCGTGGCGACCCTGGTACTGGCGGCGATCGGCCTCTTCGCCCTCGGAGTCGTCGCCCGGCCGCTCGTTCTCTGGAAACGGGTGCTCATCGGCTCGATGGCCGGCTTCGTCGTGCTGTTGTTCCTCACCGGCGGGTCACAGGACTTCTTCGAGCTGCGCCTCCCGCGGCTCGTGGTGCTGCTGGCCGGAGTCGGCATCATCGCCCTCACCGGGACCGCCATGATCGGGACCCTCATCGCGGTGGGTTGGATCCGTCGAGTGCCCGAGTATCTCCGAGAGCATCCCGAGGCGCCCCGTCAATCCCTCCAGATCGCTCGCAAGCGTCTCCGCGGCTTCCTGGGCATCCACAAGGTGTCCCGCCAGGCACACGAAGATCAACCCGGCGAGGCCGAAACGCCCCAGGTCACCGAGGATGAAGCAGAGCCGCCGATCGAGAGCGAAGTCGAGACTGATCAGCCCGACGAGGAGGATCACGAGCGGAAGGAACCCCCGACCGTGCTCCAGACCATCGACTGGTTCGATCCCGATTCGGATCTCGACCTCGAGTGACCGCGGCTCAGGCCTCGGGGACACTCAGGCGATAGTCGTCGAGGTCGTCGTCCCATTCCAGCTCGACGAAGCCGTGGGCCGCGGCGGCTCGGACGAACTGGAGGAAGCCGCTGAAGCCGTGCCGGCGTTCGCTGAAGTTGCGCTGGCGCTTCTGCATCCGGTTCTTGAGGCCCGAGAGCACCGGCACGGCGCCGGCGCGCTGCAGCTCGGTGACGACGTCGTGGAGCAGGACGAATCCGGCCGCTTCGTTGCCCGCCTCAGGGAAGTCCACCGTGGGATCCCCCTGGGCGTCGGAGTCCTCGAGGGCGAAGACGTTGCGCTCCTCGAGGTGCCGTAGCAACTCGCCGAACGCCCGGAAGCCGTGGTCGGCCTCGTTGAAGGTGGGATCCTTGCGAAGCAGCGCCCGCTTCAGCGACGACGAGCGCACCCCGCCGCCGGTGCTGCGCTGGAGACCGGCGAGGGTCTGAGCGAGCGACACCGAGAGCTGGTCGAGATCCTGCGGCGCCGGGGCCGGCGGGGTGTCCTCCGCCTCGGGCTCCGACCGCTTCTTGGCGGGCTTGCTGCGCGGCAGCTCGACCCCGTCGAGTCGCTCGTAGAAGAGGAACTCGTCGCACGCCGGAGGCAGCAGTGCCGAAGTGGAGGCCTTGAGCCCGACGCCGATGACCCGCTTGTTCAGCTCGCGTAGTTTGTGCACGAGCGGCGTGAAGTCGGAATCGCCGGTGCAGATGACGAAGGTGGTCACGTAGTCGCGCTCGAGAGCGAGCTCGATGGCGTCGACCGCCATCTTGATGTCGGCGGCGTTCTTGCGGACGGCGCCCATGCGCTGCGGGATCTCGATCATCTCGACGTGATTGCGGGCGAGCATCCGGCGATCGGCCTCGAACGAGTTCCAATCGGCGTATGCCCGCCGGAAGACGACCCGGCCCCGCTCGGCCAGGGCGTCGGCGACCGGCTTGAAGTCGAACTGCATACCCCCGAGATCCTCCCTCGCCCCGATAGCGAGGTTCTCGTAGTCGATGAACAGGCCGATACGCTCTTCTTCGATTGCCATGAAGCCAGGCTAGCGGCCAGATCGGCCTCCGCCCCGATCGTGCCGGATTTGCGAGCCGTCGCCGACATGGGTGGGGAGAGGGGCTCCCGATTGTGCACCGGTCGCCGATCGCGACGAGGATCCTGCCGGCTCACCCAACGGCTCCCGCCGCGGGCGGGAGCGCATGAGAGACTGTGACGATGAGCGAGAAGCCGCAAAGATGCTGCCCATACACTGTCACATCCGCCGGGAAGCCACCTCACGGCGGTTGCGACCGAGCCGCGGCCGGCACAAGCGGGAAGCGAGATGACTGAGATTCGCAGGGAGACCAATCCGCCGGGCATCGCCCGGGCATCGCGCGCCGGGACGGGCTGGATGATCGCCGGATCCCTGATCGGGGCAATCCTCGCCTGGCTGTTCCAGAGAATCGGCGTCGACCGGATGGGCAGTGTCGGTTTCGAGCCCATCGGCAACGCCTGGACGGTCATGTACGTCACCGCCACCGTGCTGCTGATTCCGCTCGAGCAATACGCCACCCGCGAAGTGAGCCGGGGGCTCGATCCCCTCCGCGACGAGAAGAAGGTGGTGACGGTCATCGCATCGATCGCCGTCGCCGTCGGACTGGCCGCCGGATGGTTCGGTCGGGACCTCTGGTTTCAGGGCTCTGCGGCCTTCTCGTGGATCTTGGCCATGCTGCTGGCCGCCTTCGCCTGGTACGCGCTCGCCAAGGGGATCTTCGCCGGACGAAGGAACTTCCGAGAGGTGGGGATCCTGCTCATCGCAGAAGGCGCCATCCGCATCGTGGCGCTGTACCTGCTCCTCTTGATCACCCTCAACGCCGATGTGGTGGGCTGGTCGCTCGCCGTGGCGCCGATGGCTGCCTTCGTGTTGCTGGGGTGGCTCGGGAAGCCGCAGACGAAATCGGGCGCCCCGCCGGCGCCGGCCGTCCCGTTCTTCGGCGCTTATGTCCTCGGGAGTGGCGCCTCTCAGATGTTGCTGGCGTCGGCGCCCCTGGTCGTGAAGATCTTGGGTGGCGAAGCCGCCGCGGCCACCATCGTGTTCATCACGTTCACTTTCTTCCGGGCGCCGATGACATTGATCCTCTCGCTCCAGAGCCGGCTGCTGTCCAGCCTGGTGAGGAGGTATGAGGCCGGAGAGCATGAGCTGTTGTGGAAGGCGGCGACTCGCCTGTCGGCTGTCGGACCCGTTCTCGTCATGGCGGGCTGGGCGGCCGGATGGTTGCTCGGGCCGTGGATCGTGCGATTGGCCTACAGCGCCGATGTCGAGCCGTCCTCAGGATTGGCTGCCTGGGCGGCCGCCGGAATCCTCGCCGCGTCGACTGCTCAGATCCTGGGCCAGTTGCTGGTGGCCCGCGCCGCCACCGGACGATTGGCGGCCGCCTGGATGATCGGCCTGACGGTGGCGTTGGTGGTCGTGATGCTGAGCTCCGGCAGCGCCGAGCATCGGGTCGCGATCGCATTCGGCGTCGGAGAGATCGCAGCCATGGTGGCGGCGTCCACGATCGTGCTGACGACGTTCCGCAACTCACCCGCCCGACCATGAAGCAGGCGCAGTCAATCCCGAGTCGTTGACGACCCGCCCATCACCCTGAGGTGATCACATGACGCGCCGGCAGCCGCCACGGCAGTCGCCGGCCGGTTCCGCGTCCTCCAGATTCCGCCTCGCAGGCTGACGCGGAATAGCGAAGGCCCAGGTCACAGGCTGTCAGGTGTCCGCCGGCGGAACGTGACTCGGCCGATCCCGCAGCACGGCTGACCCTGATCAGCCCATGGCACGGTGCAGGAACGCCGCCATCTGACCCCGAGTGACGCTCTCGTCGGGACAGAA
>CAZMSN010000035.1:18020-19688 GCA_964569015.1 uncultured Acidimicrobiaceae bacterium
ACCGACCCGTCGTCGTCAACGAACGTGCCGCTGGGGTCGTCAGGGATATCGGCGACGAGATCGAACGAGAAGATGACCCCCATGTCGGGATGGAGTTCCAGGACGTCACCGTCCTGGACGAAGCCGTCCGCCTTCGAAGCACCGGCAACAACGATCGATTCCGAATAGCCGACGGAGCGGAACAACTCGTCGTCCCCATCGACGTGCGGGTCCTCGTATGCGGACTCCAGCTTCGACCGGAATTGCGCATCGCTCCCAGACCAATCGAACACATATGCCGATCCGGGCTCGCCGTCAGTGGTGTCGGATGGCGCGGCGACGGCGATGACATCGCCTTCGACCGCGACGTCGTAGCCGAAGCTCTCGGCCTCGGCGTCACCGTCGTCGGGGAGCAAGATGGCCGTAGGACTCCAAGTGGATCCCGACCGCAGGAACACATGGGCCGAGCCCGCGTCGGTCCCGGCATCGTCATCGTGTGGTGCCCCGACGACAGCGACGTTGCCATCCAGAGCCACCGAGAACCCGAAGAAATCACCGACGGCGCCGCTGTGGTCGTCCCCAGGGTTCTCGCAGGCAGCGGTCAGCTTGTCCTGGGACGACCAAGCCGATCCGGAGCGAACGAACACGGAAGCCGATCCACACATCGTCCCACTGTCGCCGTCGCCGTAAGCCCCAATGATGGCCGTGTCACCGTCGACGGCCACGGAGGCACCGAAGTAGTCCCCGCTCTCAGGATCCGAGCCCGTGAAGGAGGTTTGCTCCGTCCAGAGGTCGCCGGAGCGGACGAACACGTACGCTCTTCCGGCGAAGCTGTCCACGCCCCGTGCGCCGACCACCACCGTATCCCCGGAAACGGCCACATCCCCTCCGAAGCGGTCGTACTCGTCGGTCCCGGAGCCGATCAGCTCGATCGGTCCGGTCCAGGTGTCTCCCGAGCGGACGAACACATAGGCCGCGCCCGCGTTCGTTCCCAGACCGTCGTGCTCGTCGGTCCCGACGACGATCGTGTCACCGGAGATGCCGACGGCGCGGCCGAATTGGTAGTCATTCTCGTCCTCGCCGGTGGTCAGCTTCGCTTGCGTGACCCATGCACCACCGGAGCGGACGAACACATATGCCGCGCCCGCATTGACGCCTACGCCTTCCGTGACAGTCCAGGTTCCGTCGGTCCAATTCGCGCCAGGCATACCGACCACCATCGTGTCGCCCGAGACGGCTACCGACCAACCGAACCGCTCTTCGCCATTGTGTTCCGGAGAGATGATCTCCTGCGTCTCGGATACGGCCCCGGCAGGAACGGCCGACAGCAGAGCGCAAAGAAGGGCCAGGCCCGCGATCACACACCGGCGAGACGATGCACCTGGGTTCTGTGTCGCTGCCCTCCGACTCTCCCGCTCCTCAGCAAGTCGACGGTGTCTCATCATGCATCTCCTTCGCGGGCACGGCCCAAACGTTTGACGCCGAGGCTACGGGTCCCCACCCCTGAGTTCCAGAGGAGAAGGTCACAAGGGATCTTCCATCCCATTGCCCGCCGAGGGGACGCAATCCGTGACACCGTGATTCGCCTCGAGGCGCTCGGCGTGTTCGGTGAGCGTATCGGTGGCTCACCCCCACTACCCTCCAGTCAGACAGAGAGGATCCGCTTCACTCGGCTCCCGCCAAGCCCCC
>CAZMSN010000036.1:0-19405 GCA_964569015.1 uncultured Acidimicrobiaceae bacterium
GGCGGCTGCTCCGCCGCCTCGGTGACCCAGCACTCGACCCCGCCGGTGATCAGACCGTCGCGCACGGTGTAGAAGCCCGCACACCAATGGACGCTCTCGCCCTGGGTGACCCGGACCCGGGCAGCGACGCGCTGATCACACGCCAGAGTCTCGACGACCTCGATCGACCAGCCTTCGGGATACGCACGGTTCATGGCGATGAAGCCCGATCCCCGAAAGCGCTCGCCGGTTGCCGGCCACCAGATCTCGGCGCCGGGAGCCAGGTACGCAGCCGCCGACGACCAGTCGCGTCGCTCCATCGACTCGAAGAACTGCTTGACGGTGTCTGCTCGGTCGTCCATCCGCCGCAGCGTAGGGGTCTCGTGGCGCCATACGCTCGGCTACGAGCGGCCTCAGCTCTCGCGGGCGGCGGCCCGTTCGCCTGACGGATCGAAAGGGGCCTATGACCCGGCCACGTAGTGAACGGCGGCGCCGGTGCCCTCGCTGATCGTGTAGTAGCCGAAACCGCCCGGCTCGAAGGCGATGGCCTCGCCCTGGATCTCGTCGGGCGACGGTGCCTCGCACGGCGAGGCGGAGAAGGTGGCGACGAATGTGAGATCGGTGCGGAGCCACATCCACACCTGCGTGTAGCCGCGAAACGCCACGACGCTGCCCGTACCGTCCACGTCGGCGCCGGTGACGAAGTTGCCCGCTCCGGCATCGAAGGAGCCGACCGGCTCGAGTAGGGCGATCGCACCGGGGTCGAGTGTGGCAGCGGCGGCCCGGTAGATGGCCGAGATGCCGTCGCTCACCGGCTTGGTGATCACCAGCAGGTCGCCGGTGAGCGGGTCGACGGCGATGGCCTCCGAGTCGGGGGCGGGGTCGGGGTAGGCGAGATCGAACTTTTCGACGTCACGGACGACGGCGCCGGCGGGATCCGGGGTTGGCTCCACGAAGCGGTAGACGGTGATGCGATCGCGGATGGTGAGGTTGTCGCCGATGTCGCCAACGTAGAGGTAGTCACGGTCGGGATCGGGGCCGGGCCCGAGGGCGATGTCCTCCCAGTCGAAGGCGAATACGTCCTCGAGCACGAACGTGCCCTGGTCGGTCCCGTCGGTGCTCACGGCGTAGACCGCCGCCTCGTCCCCGGAGTCGTTGTGGGCCCACAGGATCCCGGGATGGGCGCGGCTGGCGACGATGCCCGATGTCTCGCGAACCGACGGATTGGCGACGGTCCCGATCGTGACGGGATCCCCCAGCGTGTCGCAGATCGTCGCGGCGTCCCCGAGATCCGGTGCCGGGGGAATCGTCATCGACTCCGGCGGGACCGTGGTCGGTGTCGGCGCAGCAGAGGTGGCGGGAAGGGAGGTCATGGCAGCGAAGGTCTCGGGCGGAGCAGCGGGCGCGTGCTCTCCGGTGCAGGCTGCGATCAGTGAGACTGCGACGACGAGGAACAGGAGACGGAAGCGGTGCATCGCCCGCGTCACTCTATGGGGCTTGTGCCGCTACGAGTGGGATCCGCCTGCCAGGAGGCGGAGCGCGATTGCCTCGGCGAGCATGCCGCGCCGCAACTCGTCGAGATGCTGGCTCTCGTCCGGCCCATGAGCACGGCTCAGCGGGTCGGCGACTCCGGTGAGGACGATGGCCGCATCGGGATAGAGCTGAGAGAAGGCGGCCACGAAGGGGATCGAGCCTCCGATGCCGATCTCGATCGGCGCGGTTCCCCACGCCTCGGCGAGCGCCTCGCGGAATGCGTCGTAGGCCGGCCCGGTCGTGTCGAGTTCGAAGGCGGCTCCCGCAACGCCCTTGGTGACGGTCACCTCGGCACCCCATGCCACGTGCTCACGGAGGTGGGCAACGAGGGCATCGAGGGCACGCTCGGCATCGTCGCCGGGCGCGATGCGCATGCTCACCTTGGCGCGTGCCACCGGGACGAGCTGGTTGGCCGCCCGGTTGATCGGTGGCGCATCGAGAGCTACCACCGAGATGGACGGCTTGCGCCACATGCGGGCGGTGAGGGTGCCTTCTCCGATCTGCTCGACCGAGGGGAGCACGCCAGCCTGGGAGCGGAGCTCCTCCTCGGTGAGGTCGAGCGCGTCGGCGTCGCCGCTTGTCAACCCTTCGACGGTCACGTTGCCGTCGTCGTCGTGGAGTGTTGCCAACAGGCGAGCCAGCACGGTGAGAGCATCGGGGAAGGTGCCGCCGAACATGCCGCTGTGCACGGCTGTCTGCAGGGTGCGGACTTCCACGACGCAGTCGGCGAGTCCCCGCAGCGACATGGTGAGAGCCGGTGCCCCAACGCGCCAGTTCTCGCAGTCGGCGATCACGATCACGTCGGCGGCGAGCCGGTCGGTGTAGGCCTCGAGGAAGTCGACGAGATGCAGCGATCCGATCTCCTCCTCGCCCTCGACGAGCACCTTCACGCCGACCGGGGGTCGCCCGCCGAAGGCGCCGACCGCCCCGAGATGGACCGCGATGCCGGCCTTGTCGTCCGACGTGCCCCGCCCGTAGAGGCGTCCGTCCCGCTCCGTCGGCTCGAACGGCGGAGTCGACCATTCCTCGTTCGGACCGGGAGGTTGCACGTCGTGATGGGCGTAGAGCAGGACAGTCGGGGCGCCTTCGGGGGCGGGAATCTCGGCGAACACGGCGGGGTGAGCGCCCTCGATCTCGAGGAGTTCGACATGATCGAAGCCGGCGTCACGGAAGAGATCCGCGGTGAGGAGAGCCGAGCGCCGAACCTCCTCCGGATCATGACCCGAGCTGCTCACCGAGGGGATCCTCACCAGGTCTTCGAGAGCACGCCGCATCTGGGAGAAAGAGGCGTCTATGGCCGTACGAAGGTCGTCGTGCATGATCGCGCCACGCTAGCGAGGTCGCTGCGGTGGCGATGCGACCGCTGTCTGCGATTAGCGTTGCCGGGTCGCGACCATGGAAACGGCATGGGACGGTTCCTGATAATCGGTGTGGTGATCGTGCTGCTGATGCTGTTGGCGATGGGCGCTCTCCCCAAGGCAGTCGGACGGCGCATCGCCCGCCCACCGAATGTCGCGAAGACTCCCCGTCCCGGGTTGGCCGAGCCACTCGACACTTTGACCTCCGTCGACATCGAGACGGCGATTCTCGGGGCCAAGGCGGTTCACGACGAGTTGCTGGACGAGGCAGCAGATCTGGTGCATCAGGCACGGGGCGCCCATCACGAGAGCCTCTTCCTCCTCGACCATGCCGCCGCGAAGGTTGCCGATGCCCTCGCGGCGCGAGCCGACAGCTTCCCTGCCCTCATACTCCAAGGTGAGATCGGCGTGGCTCGGGTGGAGTACCTCGACGGCGCCGGTGCGCTCGAGTCACTCGAGGCGGCTGCCGCCTCCTTTTCCGCGGCCCGAGATGTCCGGCGCGGGGTCATCGACGCCACCATCGGATTGGGGTGGTCGCATCTGGAGCGGGGGCACCGTCTCGAGGGAGCAGAAGCGGAGGCCGCATATGCCGCCGCGGCCGAGACATTTGCCGCTGGCTTCGAGTCGGCTCCTCAGAATGTGCATGTGGTGCGCGGATGGGGCCTTGCGATAGACGGTATTCGGCGCAGTCAGGGTGCCGATCGGACGAGCGGTGAGGAGTGGGTCGAGAGGTACTACAGGGCTCTCCGGGTGCATCAGGGCGGTTCCCACGAGCTGTTCGAGTGGTTCCGTGCGCTCGGCTCTGCCGCCGAGCCGCTCCGGCTCCCGATGCCGCAGATCCGTGACATCTGACCCTCGGCCCCGTCTGGGGCTCCGCATGTGACGTAGCATCGGCGATTCATGTTCCGGGATCGCAACGTGGCGCTGGTCGTTCTCGCCCGCTTCATCTCTCGCGTGGGTGGCGAAGCGGCGTTCTTCGTCGGGGTTTGGGGCAAGGCCGCCTACGACCTGGATGCCTCGGCGGGTGCGATCGCGATCCTCATGGCGGCGATGGGGGTGGCGACCATCGCCGGCATCGTGATTGCCGGAGTGCTGGTTGATCGTTTCGATCCCCGGCGGGTGCTCATCTGGTCCGAGCTGCTGTTCGTGCCGGCGGCCCTGGCGATGGTGGCGGCCGGCTCTATGACCTCCCTTTCATTGTTCGCGGCGCTGTTGGGGCTGACCGGGGCGCCGGTGTTCACCGCCATCGCCTCGTTCGCTCCCTACCTCACCGACGACGAGCGCCGGCTCGCGCAGATCAACTCGTGGATCGAGTCGGTGGGGATGGCAGCCTTGGTTGCCGGGCCGGCAGTCGGTGCGCTCGTCGTTCGGTATGCGACGGTGGATTCGATCTTCGTGCTCGACGCAGCGACGTCTCTGGTCGCGGTCGGACTCGTCGTCCCGGTGCGGGTGCGACCGGTGCGGCAACCGGAACGTTCCTCGGCCTTCTCCGAGATGCGTGAGGGTTTCCAGGTCAGCTATCGAACCCGTCAGCTCCGTTTCTACATTGGCCTCGGCTCGGCCCTGTGGTTCACCTTCGGCAGCTTCTCGGCTCTCGAGCCGCTCTTCTACCGGGACGTCCTCGGCGTCGAGGTCGAGACGCTCGGCTGGGTGAGCACGGTCTTCGGCGTCGGGCTGATGGCCGGGTCGATGATGTTGCCGCGGCTGCCTCGCCGCGTCACCTCTGCCGTGGGCGTCACCGTTCTCACCGCCCTCAATGCCGTGGGGATCCTCATCTACGTTGGGACCGATTCGCTCGCCGTGGTGGTGGCCGGCGCCGTGGTGTGGGGATTCGTCATCGGGGTGTTCTTCCCACTCCTGCGCACGCTCATCCACCTCAACTCGCCCGAGGAGCTGGTGGGTCGCATCACCGGGACCATGCAGGTCCACATGCACGCCGGCGAGTTGCTGCCCCTGGCGGTGGTGCCGTCGCTGGCAGCGGTGTGGGGTGTGCAGAGAATCCTGCTCGGCGCGGGCGTGCTGCTCGGCATCATCGGCCTGGCGGCCATGCGGGAGGCGAAGGCGATCGATCGCATCAGAGAGGCCGAGGTGCCACCTACCGAGCGCTTCGTCGTCGCCGATGAGCCGATCTCGATGACACCCTGACCGGCCGAGCCGCCAGGGGATTCAGCCGAGGTGGAAGGAAGCGGATTCAGGCTCCTGTCGATGGTCCGCGGCCTTCGAGGGGCAGTGGCTAAACTGAGTTTGTGAGCCTTGGGGGCGTCCAGAGGGCAGACTACCCCCCTCTTGGTGTCTCCGGCTGGTATGTCTGAGGGCAAGGGCAGACGGAGGAGAAGGAAGTGGGCAACCTGCGGGTGAAGCGGCGGAGATGGCTGCCCCACCCCGGTCTGAAGACCGCTCATGTGGAGGGACGGATCGTCACTCCCGATCGTGACGAAGCCCGTCTGAGACACTTGCCGATGCCGGACGTGCTTCCGCCCGGACGGTCTCGCTACCAGAGCCATTCCGCCGGCCTCCCGAGTGGAGTAGAGGGTTTCCATGGCCTCGGGGCCGACGAACCGGTGATCACCATCGATCTCACCGCTATCGAGGAACAGGACGCGATCGGAGACGGTTAGTTGACCGCCGAGAGACCGATGGGCCACCGAGATTCAGCCGGGGCGACCTCGAGTGCGATGTTGGTGGTGGGGTTCAGATGGGGCGCCGGCGCCGGGAGCAGATCAGGCCGGTGTTGAAGCCACCGAGGTGGAGCCCGCCGGAGAAGCGGGCGTGCTCGATCTTGAGGCAGCGGTCTTGCACTACCTGGAGGCCGGCGTCGAGCGCCATCCGGGCGGCGTCATCGTTGCGGAGCCCACGCTGGAACCACACCACCTTGGCGCCGATGTCGATGGCTTCTTCGACCACCGCCGGGATCTGATCGGGGCGGCGGAAGATGTCGACGATATCGGGCACCTCGGGGAGATCGCGCAAGGACGGGTAGCACTCCAGGCCCAACACCGTGTCGTAGCGGGGGTTCACCGGATAGATCGTGAGCGGGGTGCGGACGAGGTAGCCGGCGACGAAGTTCGAGGCGCGATGCGGGTTGGCGGAGACCCCGACGAGGGCGGCGGAGCGAGCGTCTTGGAGGATCCGAAGTCGTTCGAGCGTCGTCGCGTCGGGCACGGCCTCTGCCGTCACCGCTCACTTCCGAGGGCGCGGTCGAGGTCCCACAGCAGGTCGTCGACGTCTTCGAGGCCGACTGAGATGCGGATCATGTCGTCGCTCACTCCCATGACGGCGCGTTCGTCGGCGGGGACCTGCTGGTGGGTGGTGGAGGCGGGATGGATGACGAGGGTCTTTGCATCCCCGATGTTGGCGAGATGAGAGGCGAGCTCGACGCCCTCGATGAAGCGAATGCCGGCGTCGAGTCCGCCTTCGAGGCCGAACGTGAAGACGGCGCCCGGCCCGGCCGGGAGGTAGCGCTCGGCGAGCTTGGTCCATGGGTTGTCGGGGAAGATCGGGTAGGAGACCCATGCCACGGCCGGGTGCTGGTCGAGGTAGGTGGCCACTGCCCGGGCGTTCTCGACGTGGCGCTGCATCCGCAGCGGCAGCGTCTCGGTGCCGAGCAGGAGCAGGAATGAGTTGAACGGCGACAGCGACGCCCCGGTGTCGCGCAGCAGCTCCACCCGCGCCTTGGTGAGGTAGGCGTGCTCGCCGAACCTCTCCCAGAATCGCAGGTTGTGATAGGCGGGGGACGGGTCGGTGATCAGAGGGAAGTTGCCGTTGTCGAAGGGGAAGCGCCCACTCTCGACGACAACGCCGGCGATGACGACCCCGTGCCCGCCGATGAACTTGGTGGCCGAGTGCACCACGATGTCGGCGCCGTGTTCGATGGGCCGGCACAGATAAGGGGTGGCGAAGGTGTTGTCCACCATCAGCGGCAGCCCGTGGTCGTGGGCGATGCCGGCGACGGTGGCGATGTCGAGGACGTCGGCGCGGGGGTTGCCGATCGTCTCGGCATAGAGGATCTTGGTCTTGGCGGTGATCGCCGCCTCGATGGCCTCGCAGTCGCCGAAATCGACGAACGTGGCGTCGATGCCCAAGCGGCGCAGTGTGACGTCGAGCTGGGTGTAGGTGCCGCCGTAGAGCGATCGGGAGGCAACGATCTCGTCGCCGTTCTGGCACAGGGTGAGCACGGCGATGAGCTGTGCCGCCTGGCCGGAGGCGGTGGCGACGGCTCCGATGCCTCCTTCGAGGGAGGCCATGCGCTCCTCGAATGCCGCCGTGGTGGGGTTGCCGATGCGCGTGTAGATGTTGCCGTAGGTCTGGAGGGCAAAGAGGTCCGCGGCGTGTTGGGCGTTCTCGAAGACGAACGACGTGGTGGCATAGATGGGCATCGCCCGAGCCCCGGTCTCGGGGTCTGGTCGCTGTCCGGCATGGATCGAGCGGGTGTTGAATCCGAACTCGTGGATGTCATCGGTCATGGGTCGGCTCCCGTTTGTCGGGCCGAGCGTACTCGACCCGCCCGGCGCCGCTTTCACCGAGCCTGCTCCGATGTGCCGTCTCTCTTGATTGAGGTCGGCGAGTGTCACCGGAGGCCACCGAGCCGGGGAGGGTGCTTCGGGGATGCCGAGATTGCGGTACCCCCTCGGCGCCGCCTCCTGCGGTGGCGCTTCGCCGGTTTCCCCTGATGCCAGGGGGGACGAGAGAGAGGAAGGGAAGAGGTGAGCGAAGCGGCTCGGGCGTCAGTCGGCCTTGCCCCGCTCCTTGATGACGGCGACGATTGCCTCGGCGATCGAGGTGGGCTGCACCCTCTCCGTGTTCCAGGTGATGTCGTAGAGGAGGGGGTTGTCGATGTCCACGCTGAAATGCTGTCGCAGGAGTCGCTGCCGGCCGGCGTCCTGACGCTGGATGGCGCGCCGGGCGGTCTTCTCGTCGACACCCTGCACCCTCATGATTCGCCGTACCCGCGCGCTCTCGGGGGCCATCAGGCGTACCGAGACGCCCGACCGGAGACCCCGTACCACCTGTGACCCGGCCCGGCCCACGATGATGACCTTTCCGATGATGGCCAGCATGCGGATCGTTTCGAAGATCTTGTTCATCACGATGTCCTGGTGGGTGTCGCTGGACACCAGGTTTCGGATGAACTCGTCGGTGCGGGTGCGGTACTCCTCGGTGACCAGGTGGTCCATGGAGACCTTGAGGCGTGGGTCGCGGACGATCATCTCGCACAGTCGCTGATCGAAGAGCTGCCATCCCCCGAACAGGTGCTGATCCGGCTCTTCGGCGAAGGCCTCGAACAGCGCGTCTGCCAGCGCGTGGCCTCCGGCTCCGCTCTGGCGGGAGATCGTCACGAAGGGCATTGCGCGTCGATCACCAGGGCGTGGCAGAGGCACCCGCGGTGATGGCGCGGAGCGGAGAAATCGCTCGATATTCTCGGCAACGTCCTCGAATTTGCCCATATCTCCGGGTCTTTCGCGATGCCGGGCCGTGTTTCACCGGCTCCAAGGCCATCACCGGCCCGGTGAGCCGCTGGCGGATTGTATCGCGAGGAGTTTCCCGCGTGCAGGGGCAACGGTCGTTGTGGGTCGTCGATCTCGAGTGACTTGCTGCCCCACAGGGCCGTTCCGCTCACATTTATCCGGATTTCATGTCCCACTTAGGGTCTTCTGAAAATCGGCCGATGATGATAGAGACCATGACCGGTGACACGATCAAGGGAACATCGATACGGCCACGCTCGCGGCGTCCGAAGCAGTTCGCCGGTGAGCGAATCTGCGCGGCCGAGGGTTGCGAGACACGAATCTCCCGCTACAACGCGCGGGAGTATTGCCACTTGCACGCCCCGAAGAAGTACCCGCGGGTGCGGGGACGCTGGATCGCCACTCCCGACGCCTGACCCGGCAGCGACCGATCGGCTCGGCGGGGACGGATGCCGGCGATGAGTCCTACCCGTTCGGCATTTGCATATGACCCGTCGCTCTCACCTCTTCGTGCCGAGGAGTGCACGATCGGATCGCGATCTCACGGCGGCTTCACCCTCCCCGATTCGTAGGTATTTCGCGTCGCTTGCCGGTTTGTGGTTTCTCATTGCTTTCTTAGCGGTCCCTCAGTGACGCCTCAGGTCGACGCCGCAGGATGAGTGGCGAAACCACCTACCAGCTCTCGGGGAGAAGATCATGAAGCGTTTCCGGACGCTCCTGGCGGCGGTGGCTCTCGTCTCCACCGCATGCGGGGGCAATGCGAGTTCCGACGGCGTCGCCTCGCTGCAAGACGACGAGGGCACGATCGCCGCCGACGATGAGGCGACCGAGGTCGACTCCGAACAGGCGATGCTCGATTTCGCCGCGTGTATGCGGGAGCACGGCGTCGACATGGAAGACCCCACCATGAGCGGCGACGGCGGCTTCGGCATGGCCTTTGGTGGAGTCGCGGGTCGGGAGGGCGGCGCTATCGATGTTGAGGCGATGAGGGAGGCGCAGGAGGCCTGCTCCGAGTACCTCGAGAACGTCACCCGCGATTTCGAAGCTCTGGACATGACCGAGATGCAGGATCAGATGTACGAGTACGCCGAGTGCATGCGGGAGAACGGCTATGACATGGGCGATCCCAGCTTCACCGAGCGCGGGCCGAGCGACGCCGAAGAGGACGGTGGTATCCGGGTCGCCGGCCCTTTCGGGGATATCGACCCGGACGACCCGGACTTCCTGGCTGCCCAGGAGGCATGCCAGGACATCTTCGGGGGGATGATGCAATTCGGGCCGAGAGACGGTGGCCGACCCGACTCGGTCGCGCCTTCCGACGGTGGCGAGTGACATGGACGAACGAGCCGAGATCGACGAGGAGCCAAGAATGAGCACGACGATCGACTATTCGTCGCCGGTCTCCGGCGAGGATGAGTTGTCCGACCCTGATGTGGCCGAGGAAGGACGGCTCCAGCCGCTCCGCAAGAAGAGCCACCGGGGGCTCGGTTGGTGGATTCTCGGTGGCGCCGTCATCGTCGTCGGCGCGGGACTCTGGTTGATGCTGTCGGGTGGCAACGGCGATGGGGACGCTGTCGCCACCGGCTCGCTCGAGTTCTCAGAGGTGGTCGTCACCGACCTCGTGAAGTCGGAGACGTTCGACGGCACGCTGGGCACGATCGACGGCGATCCCGTCAAGAGCTCTCTCGCCGGAACGATCACATACGCGGCCGAAGCGGGGACCACCGCCGAGGAGGGCGACACGCTCTTCGCCATCGACGGGGTGCCGGTGATGCTTGGCTACGGGGTAACTCCGATGTACCGGAGCCTGGCGGCGACCGAGGACTTGGTGGAGGTGGCAGGCCGGAGCAATGGGACCGTCACCTCCGTCGTCGAGGTCGGGACGGCCATCGAGCAAGGCGACGTTCTCTACACGGTCGACGGGAACCCCGTGGTCCTGCTCTACGGGGATACTCCCGCGTACCGTGCTCTGCGGGACGCTCGTGACAACCTGGAAGGCACCGACGTGCTTCAGCTCGAGACGGCACTCGATGCTCTCGGCTACAACTCCTCAGGCTCGTTGAGCGTCGATGGGGAGTTCACCGACTACACCGAGGATCTCGTAGAGGACTGGCAGGCGGACATCGGTGCTCCCGAGGACGGCTCCGTCGATCTCGGCGAGGTCGTGTTCCTCCCCGGCCCGGTGACCGTGCTCGAGGTGTCGGTGGTGCCGGGTGCCAGCGTCAACGACGGTCGGGCAGTGATGACCGTCACCGGGACGAGCACAACAACAGGAGAGGACGTGCGCCAGCTCGAGCTCGCGCTCGAAGCATTCGGCTTCGACGCCGACGGCGCGCTCTCCGTCGACGGGGTCTTCGACGAGGCGACTACGGCAGCCGTCATGGACTGGCAGGCCGCCATCGGTGCCGTCGTCGACGGTGTCGTCGACGTCGGCGACATCGTGTTCCTGGCCGGCCCGGTGCGGGTGAGCGAGCAGCTCGCCTCTCCCGGCGCATCGGTCAATCCCGGCTCGGAGGTGCTGGCGATCAGCTCCTCCGACAAGGTCGTGAGCGTGTCACTCCCGGCAGCCGATCAAGGCATCGCCGTCGCCGGCGACGCAGTCACGGTCGAGCTGCCCGATCACAGCGAGGTCCCGGCGACGGTGAACTCGGTGGCGACGGTGGCGACCGCCACGAGCAGTGGCGGCCCGGTGTTCGAGATGGTCGTGTCGCTCGACGACCCGACCGTGGCCGGCAGCCTCGATGAGGCGCCAGTCGATGTCGAGATCGTCACCGACCGTGCTGAAGACGTGCTGGCCGTGCCGGTGGCGGCGCTGGTGGCGCTCGCCGAGGGCGGCTACGCGGTCGAGGTCGACGCCGGTGGCGGAGCGGTCCGGCTCGTGGGCGTCGAGACGGGTTTCTACGCCGGCGGCCTCGTCGAGATCACCTCGTCTGGCCTCGAGCCGGGGGATCGGGTGGTGGTGCCGTGACGTCCACCATGACTCGCGATGACTCGCGAGCCATCATCGACGATGGCGTGGTCCTGTCCCTGCACGACGTCGTCAAGGAGTACCCGACCACGCCGCCGGTACGGGCCCTCGCCGGGGTGACCTTCACGATCTGCAGCGGTGAGCTGGTGTCGGTCGTCGGCCCGTCGGGGAGCGGCAAGTCCACCCTGTTACACATCATGGGCACACTGGACCGGCCCACCTCCGGCGAGGTGACCGTGGCCGGCCACCGAGTCTCGGGACTATCCGATCGTGATCTCTCCTCCCTCCGTTCCCAGCACATCGGTTTCGTCTTCCAGCAGTTCTTCCTGCTGAGCAGCTACACGGCGCTCGACAACGTGGCCGACGGTCTCCTCTACACCGGCATGCCGCTCGCCGACCGCCGGGCGCTCGCCGGGGTCGAGCTGCAACGCGTCGGCCTCGCCAATCGGGTCGATCACGATGCCGCCACGCTCTCCGGAGGGGAGCGGCAGCGGGTCGCCATCGCCCGGGCCTTGGTGGGGAGCCCGGCGATCGTGCTCGCCGACGAGCCGACCGGGAACCTGGACTCGAAATCGAGCGGCGCCATCGTCAAGCTGATCGAGGAGTTGAACGCCGGGGGCGCCACCATCGTCGTCATCACTCACGACCATGACATCGCGAGCCACTTCCCCCGCTCGATCGGCCTGCGCGACGGCAGAGTCGAATACGACACGGAGGTGGTCTGATGGCTGCGGTCCCCCTCACTCCGAGCCGGCTCCACGGCGCCGACATCGCCCGCACCGCCAGCGTCGGCCTCCACACCCGCAAGCTCCGAGCCACCCTGTCGGCCCTGGGCATCATGATCGGCATCGCCGCCATGGTGGGTGTGCTCGGCCTGTCGGAATCATCGAAATCCGACCTGCTGGCCCAGCTCGATCGGCTCGGCACCAACCTGCTCACCGTCCAGGCCGGGACCGGGATCGGCCTGGGCAGCGGCGAGCTCCCCGCCGAGGCAGCCGGCATGATCGCTCGCATCGGGCCGGTCGAGACCACCAGCTCCATCAGCTCCGTCGGTGGCGCCAGCGTCTACCGCAACGACCTGATCCCGAGCGGGCAGACCAGCGGCCTCACCGTCCAGGCGGTCGACCTCAACCTGCTCGACACCCTCGCCGGGTCGGTGGCCGACGGGCGGTTCCTCGACGAGGCGAGCGGGGCGTTTCCCACCACGGTGCTGGGGTCGGTGGCCGCCGAGCGTCTCGGAATCCGCGAGGTCACCGGGACGCAGCAGGTGTGGCTCGGCGATCAATGGTTCACCGTGATCGGGATTCTCGATCAGTTCGAGCTGAACGGGGATCTCGATCGGGCCGCCCTGGTGGGCATGGTGGCGGCGGAGGAGTACCTCGACCATGACAACGTCCCCACGTCGATCATGGTGCGCAGCGACCCGGACCACGTGGACGACGTGATGGCCGTGCTCGCCGCCACCGCCAACCCGGAGAATCCCGATGAGATCGAGGTGGCGCGGCCCACCGACGCCCTCGAGGCCAAGGAGGCGGCCGACGACGCGTTCACGGCCCTGTTCCTCGGGCTCGGTGCGGTGGCGCTGCTGGTGGGCGGCGTCGGCATCGCCAACGTAATGGTGATCTCGGTGCTGGAGCGCCGCTCCGAGATCGGGCTGCGGCGCGCCCTGGGCGCCACCAAACGGCACATCGCCACCCAGTTCCTCGGGGAGGCGCTGCTGCTGGCGGTCATCGGCGGCATCGGGGGAGTGGCGTTGGGAGCCGTCGTCACCACGGGGTACGCCAGGTTCCGTGGCTGGGGAACCCTCGTCCCACCGATCGCCATGGTGGGGGGGATGGCGGCGGCGCTGCTCATCGGCGCCGTGGCCGGGCTCTATCCGGCGATCAGGGCGGCACGCATGTCACCCACCGAGGCGCTGCGGACCGGATGACACACCCGGGGCTCCGCCGAGAGCGCGCAGGTAACGGACTGCGCGTTCAGAGTCACTGGTCCGCAGCAGCCTCGGCAGCGATCGCAGCAGGCGCTGGCCGTAGCGGCGGCCGGTGAGCCGGCTGTCGAGCACTGCGACGACGCCGCGGTCGCCTTCGCCGCGGATGAGTCGGCCCGCCCCTTGAGCCAGCAGCATGGCGGCGTGGGGCAGGTCGACGGCATCGAAGGGACTGCCGCCGCGGGCTTCGACTGCGTCGCGGCGTGCCTGCATGAGAGGATCGTCGGGGCGGGGGAAGGGGATGCGGTCGATGGCGACGAGTGAGAGCGAGCGGCCTGGTACGTCGATGCCCTCCCAGTACCCCATCGTGGCCAGCAGGGTCGACGTTTCATCCTCGGTGAACTCGGCGATGAGGCGCTTCTTGGGGAGCTGGCCCTGTACCAGCACCCGGAACGGCGTGTCGGTGAGGTGGCTGGCGATAATCTCGAGCATGCGGTGGCTGGTGGTGAGGACGAGGGCCCTGCCACCGGAGGCTGTAGTGAGCGTGCGGATCTCGGCGGCGGCGGCGTCGCTCCAGGCGTCGTCGCGGGGATCGGGGAGATGGGAAGCAACGTACAGCAGGCCCTGTGTCGCGTAGTCGAAGCTGCCTTCGACCTGGAGGGCCCGGTAGGTGCGGGGCAGCGGGTCGGTGGCGTCGCCGGCGAGCGGGTCGGCTTCGATCGCCTCTTCGACGAACCCGAGGCGGGCCGCCAGCGGGGCGAACGATCCGCCCACGGTGAGGGTGGCGCTGGTGAGGATGGTGGGCCGGTTCACGAGCAGGTTGGCGGCGAGCGAAGCATCGACCTCCACCGGAGCCACCCGGACCACGGTGCGTTCCGGCTCCGCCCAGGCGACGTACCCGCCGGGGAGATCGAGGGCCAGCTCGAAGTCGCCCACGACGTGCCCAGCCTGCGCCTTGACACGAGCGACGGCGCCGGCGAGCGGCTCACCTTCCCCGGCTCGGCGCAGCGTCCCGACCGCGGCGCCAACGGCACGGGTCGCGGCGAGGATGGCGCCGCCGAGGTCACCCTCGGACGTGTCGATGCGGGCGGCGGGCAGGGAGCGGATCACGTCGGTGAGCCGGCGCGCCGCAGCCTTCACTGCGTCCATCGGCTCACTGCCGCGCTTGGGTTCGAGGAGGCGCCGGGCATTGGCGGCGAAGGCCAGTAGGCGCCTGCCGGAGACGTCGACGCCGAAGGCCGATGAGAGGGCGGCCTCGAGTCGGTGGGCCTCGTCGATGACCACGACGTCGTGGTCGGGAAGGATGCGATCTCCCGAGGCGAGGTGGAGCGCGTAGAGGTGGTGATTGGTGACGACGACGCGGGCGCGGCGGGCCTGGTCGAGGGCCGCTTCGGCGATGCAGCGGCTTCCCTGGGGGCATTTCGCCTTGCCGGGGCATTCCATTCCTGAGACCGACACCTCGTGCCACACGGTGTCGTCGACGGCCTCGGGCAGATCGTCGCGGTCGCCCGAGCCGCCGCCCGTGATCCAATCCGCCACAGCGGTGACGTCGCCTCCCGCCTGCGGGAACAGCTCCACCGCCTGCCTCCCGTCGAGGCCCGGGCCGCACCGTTCGATGAGCTTCGCCATGCACACGTAGGACTGGCGGCCCTTCAGCACCGTCCACGTCACGGGAACACCGAGATGCTGGGCGAGGAAGGGCAGCTCGGTCCCCGCCAGCTGATCCTGAAGCGTCTTGGTGGCAGTGGCGACCACGAGGCTCTGCTCCGAGATGAGGGCAGGCACCAGATAGGCGAGTGACTTGCCGGTGCCGGTGCCGGCTTCGACCAGGAGGTGGGCCCGCTCCTCGATGGCAGCGGCGACCGCCGCCGCCATCGATTGCTGACCGGGCCGGTGGGTAGCAGCCGGGCGCTCGTCGAGGATTCGGGCGAGCGCCGACAGTGCGGCGGTGGCCTGCGAGGACTCGGCGGCTGTGTCCATCGCCCGGAACCCTAGGTCTCGTGACCTGTTGCCCGGTCGATGCTGCTGCGCCCGTGGAGTCGGTGAACGATGCGCCGCGTTCTCGTCACGCCCTCATGGCGGACGGCTCTCAGGGGTCTCTTAGCCTTCGCTCAGGCGATTCCTATCCCGCCGCGGTAGCGTCCCTTGGTGACCATGGAGAGCCAGACCTCCGGCAAGGTCCTCGTCGCCGAGGACGATCGCGCCGTGCGCGAGGCGATCGAGCGCGCCCTCAAGTTCGAGGGCTACGAGGTGGTCACCGCCCGTGACGGAGCCGAATCGCTGGCGATGGTGCTGAACGAGTCACCGGATGCCATCGTGCTGGACGTGATGATGCCGCACGTCGACGGCCTCGAAGCGTGCCGCCGCCTGCGGGCCCGGGGGGATGCGACGCCCGTCCTCATGCTCACCGCTCGCCACGAGGTGTCGGATCGGGTGGCGGGGCTCGATGCCGGGGCCGACGACTACATGATGAAGCCTTTCGCCCTCGAGGAGTTGCTCGCCCGGCTGCGGGCCCTGCTCCGCCGCTCCAGCGGAACGCTCACCAAGGTGCTGAAGGTGGGGGATCTGGAGATGGACACGGCGTCACGTGAGGTGCGGCGAGCCGGCACCGCCATCGAACTCACCAAGACCGAGTTCGACCTGCTCGAGCTGTTGTTGAGCAACGCCGAGATCGTGCTCACCCGCGACACCATCTACGAGCGGATCTGGGGCTTCGACTTCGAGACCAGCTCCAACTCACTCGACGTCTACATCGGCTACCTGCGCCGCAAGACCGAGCTGGGCGGCGACGCCGCCCGTCTCATCCACACCGTGCGCGGGGTCGGCTACGTGGTGAGGGCATCGTGATCATCGCGGCGCGCCGGGCGCGCTCGAGGCCATGAAACTTCGCACCCGGATCGCGCTCATCGCGGCGGTGGCGGTAGCCGCCGCGGTGCTGCTTGCATCGTTCGGCGCCTACTTGGCGGCCCGCAACGAGCTGCGCGACCAGATTGATGCGAGCCTGGCGAAGCTGGCCGGGCAGGCCCAATCCGCCGGGGACATCGGCTCTCTCTTTGATCTGCCGTTCAGTCCTCGGCCGTTTGGCCCACCCACCGGATTCGACGTTGTCTACTACCAGTTCGTCAACACCGATCGGAGGATCATCGTCAGCCCTCCGGACCAGGAGGTCGAGCTGCCTTTCGAGGACGTGGACCTCGATGTGGCGGAGGGGAACCGGCCCGGTCCGATGTGGAGGGACATCACCGGCGACAACGGAGAGCACCTCCGCCTGATCACGGCCCCGGTCGGCGCCGTCGACAATGCCGTCATCCAGATCGCGCGGTCGCTGGACGAGGTTGACGAGACCCTCAGCGGGCTCACCGTGGTGCTGGTGCTGGTGAGCCTCGGAGGGGTCGCTCTCGCCATCGGCCTCGGCTTGGTGGTGGCGCGAGGAGCCCTGGGCCCGATCGCCAAGCTCACCTCGGCCGCCGAGCACGTCGCCGAGACCCAGGAGCTGGCGTCTCGCATCGACGTCGACCGCGAGGACGAGGTGGGGCGTCTCGCCCGCAGCTTCAACGCCATGCTGGCGGCCCTCGAGCGCTCCCGAGCGCAGCAACGCCGGCTGGTGCGCGATGCCGGGCACGAGCTGCGCACCCCGCTCACGGCGCTGCGCACCAACCTGGAGGTCCTGGCCCGCGCCGACTCGATGGGGGAAGAGGATCGGCAACGGCTCTTCGACGACGTCACGTTCGAGCTGAGCGAGCTGAGCGATCTGGTGGGCGAGCTGGTCGATCTGGCGGCCGAAACCGCCGGCGAGGAGCCGGTGGTCGAGGTGCGCTTCGATCTGCTGGTGGAGGACGTCGCAGAGCGGTTCCGGAGGCGCACCGGCCGCGAGATCGAGGTGTTCGTCGAGCCCGTCACGCTCGACGGCCGGGTGGGGCGGCTGGAGCGTGCGGTCTCCAATCTCGTCGACAACGCCGACAAGTGGAGCCCTCCTGGAGCCTGCATCGACATTCGGCTCGTTGGGGGGCGCCTGGCGGTCCACGATCAGGGCCCGGGCGTCGCCGACGCCGACAAGGAGCACATCTTCGATCGGTTCTTCCGCTCCGATGCGGCCCGATCCACTCCCGGATCGGGACTCGGCCTGTCCATCGTCAAGCAGGTCGCCGAGGACCACGGCGGCGCCGCGTTCGTGGAGGACGGGGAGGGCGGCGGCGCGGTAGTCGGCTTCACCGTGCCGGCACGCTGATCGCCGGTTTCTCAGGCTTTTCTCACCTCGCCCTCATACATGTCTCAAGGCTGCTTCGTTGAATGGGTGAGGTAGAGATAGCGAGGTAGACCATGTCCGAGTATGGCTTCGATCCCATTCCGCAGCCGGCGCTTCCCCCCACGATCGAGGAACCGATTGCTGCATCCCCATCGGTTCCATCTCCGAAGCGAAGGTCACGCCGCGGCTTGTGGGTCCCGGTTCTCTCCGGTTTCATCGGCGCGGTGCTCGCTGTCGGTGGGCTCCAGGCCGTCGAGGCGATCCAGGACGACACGACCACTTCGGCCCCGTCCACCTCCGATTCGGCGGTTCCGGTCAGCAACGAGGACGGGTCGAGTGTGGTCCAGATTCCTGCCATGACGACCTCCGCGGTCGATGCCGCCGAGGTCGGCGCCACTGTGATTCCCTCGATCGTCGCCGTTGAGGTCGGCGGCCAGAACCCCATGGGCTTCGTGGCACAGGGTTCCGGCTCGGGCGTCATCCTCGACGCCGCCGGCCACATCGTCACCAACAATCATGTGGCCGAGATCGGCGGCGCTCTCCAGGTCGTGCTCTCCGACGGCAGGGTGTATCCCGCCGAGCTGGTAGGCACGGATCCTCTCACGGATCTCGCCGTCCTGCGCATCACTGCCGACGACCTCACGCCGATTGAACTCGGTAACACGGGCACGCTGCGAGTCGGTGATCCGGCCGTGGCAGTCGGGAGTCCGCTGGGCCTCGAAGGCGGCCCGTCCCTGACCGTCGGTGTCGTGTCGGCGTTCGACCGCCGAATCCAGACGGGAAGCAGCGCCGTTGAGCTCTTCGGCATGATCCAGACCGATGCCCCCATCACCCAGGGATCGAGCGGCGGCGCCCTGGTCGACAGTGCCGGGCGGCTCATCGGCATCACCACCGCCGTCGGCGTCAGCAGCATTGGAGTCGAGGGCGTGGGATTCGCCACCCCGGTGGAGATCGTGTCCGGTGTTGCCGACGAGATCATCGCCACCGGATCGGCGACCCACGCCTACCTGGGCATCACGGGCGGTACCGAGATGGCCCCCCTCGACGGTGGTGGATCGATTCCCGCCGGCGTGCGGGTCGAGTCCGTTGAACCGAACTCGGCGGCGGCCACGATCGGGATCGAGGTCGGCGACCTCATCACGGCCGTCGACGGCAAGTCGATTGACACCATGGAGGAACTCGTGGCCCTGCTGCGGCGCTACCAGGCAGGTGAGACAGCTTCGCTCACGGTGAGCGGCGCCTCCGGTGAGGCGACGGTCGAGGTGATGCTCGGGGCGTACCCGAGCTGATTTCTCATCGATTTCTTAGAGCGGTCTCATCACCACTTCACCCACTCTCAGCATTGTGAGAGAGTGATCTCAGAGCCTCTGGAGGCATCATGAAGAAGAGCATCATCCTGTCGGTCGTCCTCGCCGCCTTCGTGCTCGTGGTGGGTGTGGTGACCGCCATCGCGAACGAAGAACCTACAACGGAGGCACGTTCTCGGCATTCTCTCACAGCGACGCCGGCGGTCGACGACTCCGACGAGGCTGACGACTCCGATGACGCGGCGAAGAGTGGCGAGAGGACGTACCGCTTCGGTCATCTCGACGAAGTGCTCGACGAGATGGTCGATTCCGGAGATCTGAGCCAGGAGCTCGCTGACGAGATCCGCTCCCGGGTGAGGGACAAGATCAGAGAGTCTGCCGAGAGTCGGTCGTTCGGTTCTGGAATGGACGGGCAATTCAACTTCCGGCTCAGGCCCTTCGCCGATCGCGACGGGCTGCTCGGCGATCTGTCCGAGTTCTTCGAGGACGGGGAGCTGACCGACGAGGAGCGCGAGCAGCTTCTGGATCGGCTTCGTGAGCAGGAGTGGTTCTCCGAGATCGAGCCGTTTGTGGGAGACCTGTCCGAGTTCTTCGAGGACGGGGAGCTGAGCGATGAGGAGCG
>CAZMSN010000037.1:0-19261 GCA_964569015.1 uncultured Acidimicrobiaceae bacterium
TGCGCGCCTTCGGATACACCGACGGCGCCAACACGGATCACTTCGTCGACGACGATGATTCGATCTTCGAGCACGACATCAACCGCATCGCCGCCGCCGAGGTCACCTTCGGCTGTAATCCCCCCGACAACGACCGCTACTGCCCGGAGGAGCCGGTGCAGCGGGACCAGATGGCGTCGTTCCTCAAGCGGGCTCTGAGCGGCGCCGCTGGCTGACCGGTATACACTCTCCTGATCTCTCCTATGCCGCGCTCGAGGTGATTGACCATGTCTGACCGCGCCAGCTTCTTCGCCGAGGACCAGTGGACCGGGGGCGTCATCGGTCTCGGCTACGTCGGCCTGCCGCTAGCCGTCACCATGGTGAGCCACGGCCTCTCCGCCATCGGATTCGACCACTCCGAAGAGAGGGTCGCCGCCCTTCGCCAGGGCATCTCGCCCGTCGAGGACGTCTCGAACGAGGAACTCGCCGGAGCACTGGAATCCGGGCTCGAGATCACCTCCAACCCGGACCGGCTGGCGGACTCCGACGCGCTCTTCCTATGCGTACCGAGCCCGCTGGGCCGCAACCGGGAGCCGGATCTCTCCTACATCAGAGCCGCCGCGGCGACCGTCGCCCAGGTCGTGCGGCCGGGCATGCTGATCTCCTTGGAGTCCACCACGTATCCGGGTACCACCGACGACATCCTCGTGCCGGCGGCGACCGGGGGCGGCCTCGTGCTCGACGAGGACGTCTTCGTCGCCTTCTCGCCGGAGCGGGTCTCCCCGGGCTCGGAGATGAAGACAGGGGAGATTCCCAAGGTCGTCGGTGGCGTGACCCCGGTCTCGACGAACGTGGCGGCCGCCGCTTACGGGCGCATCGTCGCCGCGGTGCATCCCGTGTCCTCGGCCCGCGCCGCCGAGATGTGCAAACTCCTCGAGAACACCTACCGGGCGGTGAACATCGGGCTCATCAACGAGATGGCCCAGCTCGCCCACGAGCTCGACATCGACATCTGGGAGGTGGTGGACGCCGCCGCCACCAAGCCGTTCGGCTTCCATGCCTTTTACCCGGGCCCCGGGGTGGGCGGCCACTGCATCCCGCTCGATCCCCAGTTCCTCGCCTGGCGGGCCCGGGAAGCCAACTTCGCCACCCGCTTCATCGACCTCGCCGAGCAGATCAACACCAAGATGCCTGTGTACACGGCAGGCCGGGTAGCGGACTTGCTGAACAGCCGCGGCCTCCCCGTGTTCGGCACCCGCGTGCTCGGCGTCGGTATCGCCTACAAACCCGACATCGCCGACGATCGTGAGTCCGCCTCCATCGAAGTGCTGCGCGAGCTCCAGCGCCGCGGAGCGCAGGTTGCGGTGCTCGATCCCGTGGTCGGCAAGGCCGGCATCGAAACACACGGTTTCGAGGTAGCCGACGCCGACGCCGGCTTCGACGGCTACCAGGTGGCGGTGATCCTCACCGACCACAGCATGCTCGACCTCGCCGCCATCGCCGCCGCGGTGCCGGTCGTGCTCGATGCCCGCGGCGCCTACCGCAAGGCCAGTCTCGATCTCCCCAACGTCGTGCCACTGTGAATCCTCGGCTCCTGGTGGTGACGCCGGTGCACCCGGCCGACGACCCCAGGATCCGCCGCAAGCTCATCGGCAGCCTCGCCGACGAGTGGGAAGTGACCTTTGCGACCGCGCCGCCTCCGCCGGTCGGCGTTTCCGGACTCCGCTGGGTCCCTCTGCGGGGAGGCCGGGTCCGGCGCCACCTGGCTTCGGTCCGTATGCTCCTCTCTCGCGGCTATGACGTGGCGTCACTGCACGACCCGGAGCTGCTACCAGCGGCCCTCGTTGCACGAGCATTTCGTCGTCGCATCGTCTTCGATCTCCACGAGCATCTTCCGGCCCAGATCACCACCAAGAGATGGCTTCCACGGCCGCTACGCCGGCCGGCGGCTGCTCTCGCCGGCTGGACCCTGCGCCTGGTCGAGCGCTTCGTGCCGATCACCCTCGCCGAGCCTGGCTACCAAGCACTGTTCCGTCGCAGCCATCCGGTGTTTCCCAACTACGTGCACGATGTCCCGGCGGCGACCGGCACCCGCCGCGTTGACGGCCCGATCGTGTACCTGGGTGACGTGACCGAGGCCCGCGGTGTCGACCTCACGGTGCGCGCCCTGGGGCGTATCGACGATCCACCGGCGCTGCTGTTGATCGGTCGATGCCACGCGGACCTGGCGGCTCGCCTCCAAGAGGAAGCCGCCGCACGGGGCGTGCGGCTGGAACTGGCCGGCTACCTGTCTCACGATCGAGCGCTGCCGCTGGTCGCAGGCGCCCGGCTGGCCCTGTCCCCGCTGCTCGACCAACCCAACTACCGGGAATCGCTGCCGACCAAGGTTCTCGAGTACCTCGCGCTCGGCGTTCCCGTGGTGGCATCCGACCTCCCTGCCGTGGGCCGGCTCGCCGCCGAGGTGGAGGGGATACGCCTCTTCCCGCCGGGCGACGAGGCGGCCCTGGCGGCCGCCATCGAGAGCGCCCTCGGAGACGAGACGCTGCTGATGCAGGCGAGGGTGGCCGCCGGTGAGGTGCGGCGGCGCTTCACGTGGCCGGCCGATGAGGTGCGCGCTTTCTACCGCAGCCTGCTCGACTGAGGCGACGGTGCCCGCCCGAAGAGGAAACCGCCGCCCCAGGCCAGGTGCATGATCGCCACCGCCACCGGGAACAGCAGCACGGCCGGGTCTCGCCGCCGCACGGCCTGGACGACGGTGGCACCGACGAGGAGAGCTCCGTAGGTGGACGGCACCACGAGCGCCCACTCCCGCACCGGGGTGAGGGCGAGGACCGCTGAGCCGGCGAGTCCCACCACGAAGACGGGCGCTGCGAGCTGGCGAATCCGCAGGGATCTCGGATGTCGGCGCACCACGCGACGCTTCCACACGCCGTACTGCCAGTACTGTCGCCACAAGGCCTGCAGCGACGTGCGGGGCCGGTAGAGAACGCGAAGCTCGGGATCGAAGTAGACGATCCCGCCGGTGCTTCGGATGCGGTGATTCAGCTCGTAGTCCTGATTGCGAGCAAGCGTCTCGTCGAAGAGACCGGCCCGCTCCAGTGCCTCCCGCCGGAACGTGCCGAGGTACACGGTGTCGACCGGCCCCGGAGCGCCGCCGTAGTGAAAGCGGGAGTCGCCGACGCCGATACGCGACGACATCGCACAGGCAATCGCTCTCTGTACGAAGCCGATGCCTTCGGCACTCTGGACGCCTCCAACATTGTCGGCCCCGGTCTGTCCCAGCATGGCGACGGCTCTCGTCACGTATCCGGGAGGGAGCTCGGCGTGGGCGTCACAGCGCACGACCACAGGCCCGGCGGAAGCCCTGATCGCCGCATTGAGCCCGGCAGGCGTGGATCGCTGCGGGTTGTCGACGAGGCGGACCCTGGTGTCCGCGGCGGCGACGGCTTGCACGATCTCCCGGGTGCCGTCCGTGCTCATTCCGTCCGCCACTACGACCTCGAGCGTTCCCGGGTAACGCTGATCGAGGATCGAGCGCAGCGCGGCCCCGATGGTGCGTGCCCCGTTGTGGACGGGGAGCACCACCGACACCGGGGGACTCCCACCGCCCTCAGTCACGGTCCACCGCCACTGCCAGGGCGAGGCGTTCCATCTCACGCTGCCGGCGGAGAGTCCGATCCCACCGGCGGAAGTCGATGTGAATCCGATCAGTCATCGCCGGCAGGGTAACGGGGTTCGCCGCCGTCGGGCCGGCACGGGTGGCGGCACGTCGCACTCGCGCCTGGCGCCTGGCTATTCGATGGTCCAGGTGCCGTTGACCCTCACGAGGTCGGCGAGGACCCCGGGACCGTGTTCCTGGCGCGCTCGGTCGATGCGTTCGCTCATCACTTCCTCGTAGGTGGGCCGCGGCACGTCGCGGAAGATGCCGACGGGGGTGGGCCCGTGGGGTCCGTGGGAGAGGCGGCTCAGCGCAAAGGCCGGGCCCGGATCCGGATTGGTCGGGTCGTGCACGGTGATGGCTTCGATGCCGACATCGGCGACATCGACGATCTCGGCGCCATCCGGCCCGATGATGACGCCCCGCTCGTGGTTCGGGCCGAACACGACCGGCTCGCCCGCCACCAAGTCGATGCGGTTCTCGTCGCGCTGCGGGTGACCGGTGAGCTCGGTGAATGCCTTGTCGTTGAAGACGTTGCACTTCTGGTAGATCTCGATGAAGGAACTCCCATGGTGGGCGACGGCCGCCTTGAGTACCGTCTTGGCATGGTTGCGGTCCATATCGATGGTCCGTGCGACGAAGCTGGCCTCCGCCCCCAAGGCGAGACTGACCGGGTTGAAGGGGCGCTCGATCGAGCCGATCGGGCTCGTCTTGGTTCGCATTCCCACCTCGCTGGTAGGTGAGTACTGGCCTTTGGTGAGGCCGTAGATCTGATTGTTGAACAAGAGGATGTTGAGGTTGAGATTGCGGCGCAGGGCATGGATCAGGTGGTTGCCCCCGATCGACAGCGCATCGCCGTCGCCGGTGATGACCCACACGGTCAGCTCGGGGTTGGCGACCGCGACCCCCGACGCGAATGCCGGCGCTCGTCCATGGATCGAGTGCACCCCGTAGGTGTTCATGTAGTACGGGAATCGTGACGAGCAACCGATGCCGGAGACGAAGACGTGCTTCTCGCGGTCGATGTCCAACTCGGCGAGGAGGTTCTGCACCGTCGCCAGGATCGTGAAGTTGCCACATCCCGGGCACCAGCGGACCTCCTGGTCCGACTGGAAGTCCGCTCTCGTGTAGCGGGTGGCCGCTTTCTTCATGTCTCGTCCTCGAGGAGCTCGACGATCTTGTCGGAGATCTCGGCCGCCGTGAACGGAATCCCCTTGGTCTTGTCGAGGCTGATCGTGGGAACGAGGTACTCGGAGCGCAGCAGCCTCGCCAACTGGTCCCGATTGAGCTCCGGCACCAGGATCGTGTTGTAGCGATCGAGGACCTCACCGAGATCTCGCGGCAGGGGTTTGAGCCAGCGCAGGTGAACGTGAGCCGCCGGGTGGCCCGCCTTCTCGGCGTTGTTGCGGCCGGCCCGCACCGCCCCGAACGTCGAGCCCCAGCTCACGATCAAGAGCTCGGAATCGGGGTCTCCCGTGATCTTGACAGGGGTGATGTCGTCGGCGACCCGGGCGACCTTGGCCTCCCGCAACGCCAACATGCGCTGGTGGTTCTCCGGGTCGTAGGACACGCTTCCCGTGAGATCCTGCTTCTCGAGGCCGCCGATCCGGTGCTCGAGGCCTGGGGTTCCGGGAAGCGCCCACGGCCGGGCGAGCGTCTTGGGATTCCTCGCGTAGGGGAAGAACTCACCTTCGGGGCCGTTGGGCTCGGTCGCGAACACCGCGGGGGACTCGGCGATCTCGTCGAAATCGGGAATCAGCCACGGCTCGGAGCTGTTGGCGACGTACCCGTCGCTCAGCAGGATCACCGGGGTCATGTACTTGACGGCGACTCGCACCGCCTCGATGGCGGCGTTGAACGCATCTCCCGGAGACGCGGCGGCGATGACGGGGAGAGGGGCATCCCCGTGCCGGCCGTACAGTGCCATGCCGAGGTCGCCCTGCTCGACCTTGGTGGGGAGGCCCGTCGACGGGCCGGCACGTTGCACGTCCACGATCACGAGCGGCAGCTCGGTCATCACGGCCAGGCTGATGGTCTCGCTCTTCAGCGCCATGCCGGGCCCCGACGTTGTCGTCACCCCGACGTGGCCGGCGAACGACGCGCCGAGAGCCATGCAGGCGGCTGCGATCTCGTCCTCTGCCTGGATGGTGCGGATTCCGAAGTGTCTGTGACGGGCGAGGGCTTCGAGGATCGAGGTGGCGGGAGTGATCGGGTACGAGCTGAGGAAGAGCGGCCGGCCAACCGCCTCGCAACCCGCGATCAGACCCCATGCGAGCGCTTGGTTGCCGTTGATGTTCGTATAGACACCGGGGGTGAGGTGGGCGGGGTGGATCTCGTAGGTGTGGTGGTACTCCTGGGTGGTGATCCCGAAGTTGTACCCCGCCCGAAACGCCGCAGCGTTCCCCTTGCCCACCGGATCGTCTCCATACTTCTCCTCGATCCAGTCGAAGATGGGCTCGGTGGGACGGTTGAACATCCACGAGATGAGGCCGAGGGCGAAGAAGTTCTTGGAGCGCAGCGCAGCACGTCCGGGGACTCCGGTGCCCTTGACCGCGGCCTTGGTGAGTTCCTCCATCGGAGCAGTGAGGACGTGGTATCCCCTGAGGCTGCCATCTTCGAGCGGATTGGCGTCGTATTCCGCCTTTGCCAGGTTCCGCTCGTCGAAAGAGTCTCGGTTGATGAGAAGGAGCCCACCGGGCTGCAAGTCGCCGATGTTGACCTTGAGGGCCGCCGGGTTCATCACCACCAGGACATCGGGGCGATCGCCGGGGGTCAGGATCTCCCAGTCTGCGATGTGCACCTGGAACGACGACACCCCGAGAAGCGTGCCGGCAGGGGCGCGGATCTCGGCCGGGTAGTCGGGGAACGTGACGAGGTCGTTGCCGAATGCCGCCGAGGCGGCTGTGAACTGTGAGCCGGCGAGCTGGATGCCGTCTCCGGAGTCACCCGCAAAACGAATGACCACCTGATCGCGTTGTATAGGCGGAGGAATGGTGAGGGTTTTCTCTGGCACCTAGGTGCTCCAGTCCGAGACCTCTCTCGGTTGCTTCTGCTTGCCGTCGACCCGTAAGGACGGCAGAAGTTCCCTGCGGGGCACCTGAGACAGTCTATGCACATCTGGGCGTTTTTCGTGACAAGTTTTTCTGCTGTGTCAACCGGCCTCGACGGTGCCCGTCGGGACCTCAGCGCCGACGATTCCGGCAGATTCCAGAGCGGCCCCTATCTCGAGGAGACGGTGCTCGCTCCATGGAGGTCCGATGAGTTGCAGGCTCGGCGGCGGCGCCCCGGCGACCACCTGCGGGAGCGCAAGCGCTGGGAGGGAGATGTGACTGACCAGGGCGGTGAACGTGGTGAGGAGCCCCCAGTGCTGAACGTGCTCACCGCGGATCGGGATGGTGTCTACCCCGATCGGTTTCTCGAGGGCGGCCACCGTTGGCGTCAGCAGCGCGTCACATTGTTGCAGGGCACGATCGGCGGCGTGGCGGCATCGAGCTCGCCAGCGAAGCGCCTCCAGGTAATCCGAGCCCGTGGTCTCGAAGGTGGTGGCGAGCCGCCGGGCGGTGTCGGAACCGTAGCGTTCGGGCGCTTCCTGCCAGCGTGACCGGTGTACCTCGGCGATCTCGAACGAGGCCGAGGGCCCGATCATGCCCGGCGGTTCCAGCTCGGGGACGTCGATGTCGACGAGCTTCACTCCGGCGGTGGCGAGCCGGCGCCGCCCCTGGCGGAAGCCGTCTGCGACCCTGTCGGTCTGTGGGGAATCGACCCAGGGGTGGGGGATGCCGAGCGTGATCGCATCGAGGAAGGCCACCCCCGAGGGTGCAATGAGCGGACGTGGCACCGACCAGGGGTCGGCGGGATCGTGTTCGGCGATGACGGTGTAGAGCGCGCTCGTGTCGGCCACGCTGCGGGCGAGGGGACCGACCGTGTCCAGCGAGGGGGCCAGCGGGAAGACGCCGCGCAAGGATCCACGCCCGTGGGTCACCTTCAGTCCCACGATCCCACACAACGCCGCCGGCACCCGGATCGATCCTGCCGTGTCCGTTCCGAGCGCCCCGGCGGCCAGCCCGGCGGCGACCGCCGCTCCCGATCCCCCCGACGAGCCACCCGGGGAGAGATCGAGGTTCCACGGGTTGTGCACCGGGCCGAACCAAGGGTTCTCACTGGTGACGCCGTAGGCGAACTCGTGCAGGCCGGTGCGCCCGATGATGACGGCTCCGGCCTTCTCCAGCAGGCGCACCGCCGGCGCCGTGTGCTCCGGTACGATCGGCGGGAAGCCGCTGCCGCAGGTGGTGGGTCTTCCTGCATGGTCGATGATGTCCTTGACGGCGATGGGAACCCCGCCGAGAGGGCCCACCGGCTCCCGAGCGGCGATCTTGCGGTCGATCGTCGCGGCTGCCGCGAGGGCGCGTTCGGTGTCCAGCAGGGTGTAGGCGTTGAGGGCGGGCTGAGCAGACTCGCTGCGCTCGAGATGCTCGGTGATGATCTCGACGGCGGTCCTGACACCGGCGGCGACCGCCGCGGCGAGGTCGACGACCCCCGGCCGGGTCATTCCCAGCTCAGGGTCTGGGTGTTCGGGAAGATGGTGATCCAGAGGCGGCCGGCAGGGACAGTCATCGGAGTGCCGTCGGGGAGCAGGAGCCGGAAGAGGTCGTCGATACTGCCGCGCTCCCAGGTGCCTTCGACGACCACTCCGCTGTAGAACAGGATCGCCTGTCCCTCGCCGACCGTTTCCATGGCGGGCACGGAGGAGCCTTCGCCGGATGAGGCTTGCGCCGTGTAGCGGCGCGCTGTGAGCACCAGGAGCGTGTCGGTGGAGATCTGTCCCCGATTGGGCTCGGCACCCTCGTCATCGTCTTCGACTGCCTCGTCGTCGGCGGGCTCCTGGTTGTCGGTGGACTCGGCTTCGCCTTCTTCCTCGGGCACTTGCCCGAGGGCCTCTGCCTCCGAGATCCACTCGTGGGGGTCGTCTCCGTTGAAGCGCAGGTACTCGGTGCCGTCCCATTCCCAACGAACCTCAGGCCGAGCCGACCAGTCGAGCACGATGTTGACAGCGTCTGTCTCGCTCTCGGGTGGCTCACCGAAGTCGAATATCGGTGGGGGCGGATCGTCGGAGAAGCTCCGAGCGTCGGCGGCCTCACGCATGAGCAGGGTGCTGCCGTAGAGGTTGTGGGGGGAGCTCCGCGTCGCGATGCGGTGGGCGGTGTCGCCGTTGTCCCCGAGCAGCTTCACTCCGGCGTTGTTGATGATCGAGATGATCCAGGCCTGCCCTCCAGAGATCTGCAGGGGCGCGCCCAGTGGCTTCACCAAGGTCGGGTCGGTGGGGCGCCCGGAGCGAATCGGCCCGAGGAACTCGGCATCGGACTGGAGGAACAACGCAATGAAGCGGGTCAAGCCCCCTTCGACCAGTAACTCATAGACCGCGTCGGCCTTCTCGATACCCGACTGCGGTTGAGCGTCCCAGTGGTTGTCGATCTTCACCGCGATGGCGCGGCGGTCCACGCTGGCGGCGTCCTCGACACCGAGCCCGTTGAGCGGCGACGGAGTGAGGGCGACCGCGGTCGTCGTGGTGGTGGTCGTCGGCGGCACCGTGGTGGTGGTGGTGAGTGAGGTCATGACCTCGGGCACCGTGGTCGTCGTCTCATCGGCGTCGCCGTCCCCCGAGCACCGGGTGATCAGCACGCCCACGATGACAAGCAACGCCACCAGGATCAGCGCCATCACGTATCTGTTCTTCGTCACGGCCGCAGCGAGAGCGGTCGCGAGCTTCTTGATCTTCGTCACGGCGGCGGAGTGTATACGTGGTGCGGATGTAATCCGGAGTCGGTGAGCCGATCGGTTAACGTCGCCGCGTGGACGAACGTGTCGCCTTTGTCGCTTCCTCATTGGCGGATCTCGGCGATCCCGATCGGGCTCGGGCCATGGCTGCGTACATGAAGACCGACATGCCATTCTTCGGTGTGCCGGCTCCGTTGCGCTGGACGGTCTTTCGGGGGATGCGACGGCGCTTCCCGATCGAGGGCGAGAAGGAATATGTGGAGGCGGTGCTCGCTCTGTGGGCTCGACCACACCGCGAAGAGAAGTACTTCGCCATCGAGCTGGCCAAGGCGCATCCCGAGTACATCACGTTCGTCAATGTGCCGCTCTACCGCAGGCTCATCGTGGAAGGGGCGTGGTGGGACCTGGTGGACGACGTGGCGGCCCACTGCATCGGCACGGTGCTGCTGCACGAACGCCATGAGATGAAGCCGGTGCTGGATCAGTGGGTCGACGACCCCGACATGTGGCTGCGGAGGTCGGCGCTCATCGCCCACCTTCGTCACAAGGGCAGAACGGACCAGGATCAGCTCTTCGACCACTGCCTGCGGCGGGCCTTCGAGAAGGAGTTCTTCATCCGCAAGGCGATCGGTTGGGCGCTGCGTGAGTATGCCAAGACGGCGCCCGAGGCCGTGGCGGAGTTCCTGATTGCCCATCGCGACCAGTGGGCGGGCCTCACGTACCGCGAGGCATCCAAGCACCTCGATCTGTGAAGGGCATCGAGGCGGCGCCGGGCTCGGGTACGATGAGGTGGCGTCTGTGCACTCGATGACGAGGAGAGCCTGATGAAGAGATTGGTGATCGTGGGAGCTGTGGTGGCGATGCTGGCCGCGGGATGCGGAGGCGACGGCGGCAGCAACCTCAATGAGGACGAACAGGTACTCGCCGACGCGATCGCGGAAGCGATGCTGGCCGAGGATACCGGTGACATGCCATTCGGCGAAGAGGAAGCGTCGTGTTTCGGCGATCGCATCGTCGAGGAGATGGGCGTCGACGGTCTCGTCGCGGTCGGTCTCGACGCCGCCGCGCTGGAAGCGGGCACTTCACCGGCCGACGTCGACCTGAGCGACGACGACATCGACAAGATGTCGCAGGTCATGGTCGAATGTGTGGACTTCCGGGGCGTTCTCGTCGAGAGCATGACGGGCTCGGGCGTCAGCGAGGAGGGGGCGCGGTGTATCGCAGACGGCATCAGCGACGACCTCATCGCCGAGATGGCGGCCTCGGGGCTGGCAGATCCTAGTGGCGAGACCGTGATGACCGACGCCTTGACCGAGCAGATGTTCTCGCTCATGGCCGAGTGCTTGACGGCGGAAGATCTGAGCAACATGGGCGGTGGATGAGCCGGTTGTGCCCGTGAGCGGTGCGCCGACGACACCGGCGGCAGGACCGGGCGCGGCTTCGGCGGCATGAGCAGCGACAAGGCCCGCCGCAGGTGGAACGATCGCTACTCCGAACGTGAGATGGAGTTCGGCGCTGAGCCGAACGCGCTCGTCGTTGAGCACCTCGGCAGCTTTCCACCAGGCCGGGCACTGGACCTCGGCAGCGGGCAGGGCCGCAACGCGGTGTGGCTGGCGAAGAAGGGCCATTCCGTCGTCGCTATCGATCAGTCGGAGGTGGCGACACGGCAGGGGGCCGAGTGGGCGCGGCAGGCCGGGGCCGCCGTCGAATTTGTCACCGCCGATCTACTGTCGTGGGAGCCCGAGGATGCCGCATTCGATCTCGTCCTGCTGTCCTATGTACATCTGCGCGAGGCGGCGCGGAAGCTGGTTCACGCCAAGGCCCTGCGGACGCTGGCGCCGGGCGGCACGCTGATGCTGATCGCCCACCACCGAGATAATCTCGAGCACGGGGTCGGGGGGCCGTCATCGGCCGAGATGCTCTTCACGGAGGAAGACATCGCCGCCGACTTCGCCGGCCTGATCGTCGAGCGGAACGAACGAGTCTCGCGGCGTGTCGAACGTGACGGCGTGGTGGGCAACGCCTTCGACGTGCTCTTCATCGGCCGCAAGCCTCGGTAGGGCTCAGAGGAGTCCGATATCTCGCGGCGGCCAGTAGCAGGCGACGACCTTCCAGTGGGCGCCGTCGGCGGCGATCGGTCCGAGGGCGCGGCTGTCGCCGGCTGAAACCGGGCGCCGGTCCCCGAGCACGAACACCTCATGCGACCCGAGCGACCACTCGCCATCGGGCCGGGTGATCCCGTCGGCCCACGGCTCGGCGAGCACGACACCGTCGATGTGCACCTGCCCGTTGGCGATCGTGACGCGCTCTCTCGGAAGCCCGACGATGCGCTTCACCAGCTCGAAATCTTCCCGTTCGGGATGAGGGAAGATCACGACGCTGCCGCGGTCGGGGATCGCCTTCATGCGCTGGGCGATCACGAAGTCGCCGGGACGGAGCAGGGGAAGCATGGAATCCTCGGCGACGGCATAGCGCCGGACCCGTCCGCGCAGCGAGGCGACGGCAACCACAACGGCTGCGAGCAGGGCTGTGAGGACCCCCTTGTGGCGGCGCATGCTGCTCCTTTCCGTCCTCCGAGTGTAGAGGGGCTCGCCGCCGCCACGAGGCCGTCACCGACGATCCAGGTGACGTGTAGGGTCGATGAGCGACGACATACACAATCAGGAGGTGAACTCGTGGGTTTGTTCCGACCCGGACGAGTGGCCCATGCCCATTGCGATCTGTTCTGCGGCGTCTACGACCCAGCCCAGGCAATGATCGAGGCCAAGTCGGTGTTGAACTGCTGCACCAAGTACCACGCGTCCGACGATGACGTCTTCCGTGCTCGCTGCATCTTCATCAAGGAGGAGCGGGCCGAGCTGGTCAAGCACCATCTGTCGGTGCTGTGGACCGACTTCTTCAAGCCACCGCACCTCGAGCAGTTCCCCAATCTGCACGACCTCTTCTGGCGTGCCATCAAACAGGCGGGCGAGGCCAAGAAGTCGATGGACCCGGACGTGTCGCAGAAGCTGATCGACCTCATCGATGAGGTGTCGGACATCTTCTGGCAGACCGAGGCATCCGCATCCGCCGGGGTGTACCCCCCGAGCTGACGCGGTCCCGATTCACCGGGGAGGGCCGTCGTGGCGACGGCCCTCCCTCGCGTGGCGGGATCATGCCGGCACGGACGGTGCGCGGCGGCGCTATTCCTCGGGGAACGGGGGGAGAGGCTCTACGGGAGACGCAGCGGGCAGATCCTCGTCGGGGGTGGGGAGCTTCAAGCCGGAACGGTCGTGGAGCATCGCGCCGAGCCTGAACACGGCGCCGACGAAGGCGGCGGTCCCGAGTAGCACGGCGGCGACCGATCCCACAAAATCGAACGGGACCACCGCCTGGACCACCCAGCTGACGAAGCCGGCGGCGGCGGCCCCGACCAAGACGAGCGGAACCGCCTTTCCGGTGACGCCGAGCATACGGTGGAGCCGTCGCGCGTCGTCGGGATCGCCGTACCAGATAGAGCCGAGGATGGCGGTGTAGATCGCCAGCACCACAGCCGAGGCCACCGCCACGCCACTGAGGCCGTAGGTGTTCTGGAGAATGATGTAGATGGGGATGGCGGCGACGGTGGAGGCGGTGCCGACCACCACCGGGGTCCACATGTCGCGGCGGGCGTAGAAGGCCCGGTTGAGGATCTGGAGTGCTCCCCACAGGGGGGCGGCGAAGGCGTAGAAGAACAACGCGGTGGCGGTGGCGGTCGTGTCCTCGGCGGTGAACTGGTAGCGCTGGAAGAGGGCGCGCACAATCGGGGTGCTCATGGCTGCCAGCAGGCCGGTGGCGGCCATGGCGAGGACGACGACGTAGCGCAGCGCCTTGTCGACGGTGCGTTTCATCTCTGCGATCCGGCCTTCGGCGAACAGGCGGGCGAGGAACGGGTAGGCGGCGACACCGGCCGCCTGGGCGATGATGCCCACCGGCACCAGCATCGTCTGACGGGCGTAGCGAAGCTGCGACTGGGCGCCCACGCTGACGAATTGCCCGAAGATGCGCATGAACGTCTCGTCGAGGACGACGACCGATTGGCCGATCATCAGGGGCAGTGCGATGAGCAGGTATTCGCGGAGCACCGGTTGGCGCCATGACAGGCCGCGGGTGAAGTGCATCCCGATCCGGCGAGCGCCCCACCACTGCAGCGCGAAGTTGCCGACGAATGCCCCGGCGAGTGCACCCCAGATGAAGCCCTCCGGATCGGCGGTGCCGGTGACCAGGGCGTAGAGGATGCCTCCGGCGATGATCCCGAGGTTGTAGATGATGGGAGCGAGCGTCGGGATCGTGAAGACCCCCTTGGTGTACTGGACCGCAGTGAAGAGCGCCCCGACGACGAAGAAGAGCTGGGCCGGGAGCACGATGCGGGTGAGGCGCACGGTGGCGGCGACCTGCTCGGGTGTGAAGCGAGGGAAGAGCATGTCGACGACGGCCGGGGTGATGACGATCCCGAGGGCGACCAGGGCGGTGATCGCCACTGCGATCGGCCGGATGATGGCGGTGAGGGCCACCCATCCTCCCTCCTCGTCGTCGTCGGCGAGGTAGCGCGAGAAGATGGGGATGAAGGTGATGGACAGGAAACCGCCGGCCAGCAGGTAGTTGAGGAAGTCCGGGATGGTGAAGGCGGCGACGTACTGGTCTGTGGTGCCATCGGCGCCCAGCATCGAGGCGAACACGATGTCGCGGACCTGGCCGAGGATGCGCGAGAGCAGCACGCCGCCGGAGACGATGAGCGCGGCGGTCCCCATACGGCGGCCGAGTGACGGGATCCGGCGAGTGGTCACGAGCGCGAAGGTAGCCGCGATGAGGGGTTGGGGTCGGGCAATCGTGCCGGGGCACGGCGATGGGGCGACGACTGGGGAGATCGAGCCCTGCCGCTCCTCAGGCCAGGTCGCGTCGCCGCAGGATCCAACCGGTGACGGCGATCGAGATCGCGCCCAGCACCAGCACCTTGGCGACCGAGCCGCCCGCTCCCGGCTGGAGCGATCCGAGGGCGAAGCTGTGGATCTCGTCGACGGCGAGCTCGAAATCGGACGGAGCCATCGCCACCGTCGCGGCGAGCCCGAGACGCCACGGCGAGAGCCCGGCCAAGCCTTCGAGGGCGCCGACGATGCCGTTCTCCCACACGAAGACGTAGGCGAGGCCGATGAGCGTGGCGCGTTCGGTGAGATAGCCGAGCGGCATGAAGATGGCGGCGTAGGCGAGGGTGGCAACCGCGGTTCCCACCAGCAGCGGGGCGAAGTACCCGGCTTCCTCGATTCGGATCACCGCGACGACGCTCAACGCCAGCGCCCCGAGGCCGGTGAGCATGAAGGCGGTGACGAAGGCGGCGGCGAGCTTGGCCCCGGCGATGGAGAAGCGGGAGATCGGGCGCAGCACGATGAACGAGAGGGTCTGGTCGCGGCGCTCGGAGCCGAGCACCGACGATGCCATGATCAGGGTGATCACCGGGATCACGAGATTGAGGAAGACACCGGTGGTGGTGCCGGCGAGGGTCTCGGTGGCTCGGAAGGAGCTGCTGCGAGCCGAGCCGAGGAAGACGATCGCCGCCGGTCCCAGGGCGAGCAGGCCGAGGCCGATGAATCGCCGCAGCCCAAGGACCTGGCGAATGGTCATGCGGAGGATGGTGAGCGCGGCAGTCATCGGCGCCTCACCAGGTAGCGGAACACGCTCTCGAGCGACTCGTCCTCGGGGCGGAATCGGGTGAACCGCAGATCGAGGTCCTTCGCCAGCGTGGAGATGAGGCGTCCCAGCGTGGCGAGATCGGTTGTCCTGACCCGCAGCGCTGCCGCGTCGACAGCCACCCCGAACACGGCGTCGCTTCCCACCAAGGCGGCTCCGAGGCGACGCGGGTCGTCGGTCTCGATCAGCACCCGGTAGGGGATGTCCGACATGGCCCGGCGGATGGCTCCGATGTCGCCGGCGGCGGCGAGTTTGCCGTCGACCATGGCGATGACCCGGTCGGTCATGCGCTCGACCTCCTGGAGCACGTGGGAGGACACGATCACGGTGTGCCCCGCGCCGGCCAGCTTCCGGAAGAGAGCGATGAGGTGGGCGCGCTGGATCGGGTCGGTGCCGTTGAGTGGCTCGTCGAGGATGAGGATGTCGGGCTCGTGCACCAGCGCCGCCGCCACCTTGGCCCGCTGGCGCATGCCCTTGGAGTAGCCGCCGATGGCCCGGTCTGCGGAATCCTGGAGCTCGACGATGGCGATGGCGCGGCCTGCGGCCGCCGCCGGATCGCCCAGCCCGGTGAGCTTGGCGGCGTACTCGACGAATTCGCGGCCGGTGAGGGCGCCGTAGACAGCGTCCTCTTCGGGCACGAAGCCGAGGTGCCCGTACACCTCGACGCTGCGGCGAGGGCTCCGCCCCCTGATGGTGAGCGTCCCCTCGGAGGGCAGCATCAGGCCGCACAGCATGCGAAGCAGGGTGGTCTTGCCTGCTCCGTTGGGGCCGAGCAGGCCGGTGAGGCCGGGCCCGAAGGAGCAGGTGACGTCGGAGACGGCCACCTTTTGCCCGAACCACTTCGACACCTCGGTGGCTTCGACGGTGGCGTCGGCCGCGATCGCCGGGTTGAAGGCGGTGGAGGTGTCGGTCACATCAACCTCCGATAGCGCCGGTGCGTCAAGGCGGCGGTGAGGAGCGTGACTACCACGATGGTGGCCAGGGAGGCCCACGGCTCGAATCCGGCGTTGGTCGGGACCGAGCCGGGGCCGGGAGCCTGCCCGAAGACCCAGGACCGCACGATCTCGGGGTGCTGATAGATCGAGAGCAGCGCGCCCCACCGTCCCCCCGGGATGTTGCCGGCTTCGCTCAACGCGCTCGCCACCCCTGCGGACCCGATCATCAAGGCGAGGTACACCCCGGTGGCGGGACCGTTGCGCTTGGCATAGGTGGCGATGAGGAAGGCCGGGGCCCCGTAGCCGAAGAGGTAGGCGGCGGTGGCTCCCAGGATTCGCAGGAGATCGTCGGCGTTGCTGGCCAGAGTGGAGGCGAACCCGCCCTCGTCGATGGCGGCGAACCCGATGTACATGAGCAGGTTGGGGACGATCATGAAGGCAGCGACCACGATCGCCATGGCGCCGGCCCTCGCCAGGAGGTAGTCGCCCACGGTGAGCGGGCGCGAGCTGTACACCGCCAGCACGCCCTCCTCCCGGTCGGGGATGAGCAGCTCAGGCCCGGCGAGGGCGATGAAGAGCATGACCAGGGTCCCGACGAGGCCGATGTACTCGACGTGTCCCCCGAAGGGACTTTCAGCCTCCGGGCTGAACGTTCCCACGAAGAAGGCCAGGCCCACGAACACCGCTGCCGGGAGCAAGGCGATGGAGAAGAGCAGCCAGGGCAGCACCTTCCTGCGGGCCCGGCGCCGCAACCCGAGCACCCGGCGCACCCCATCCTTGATGACGGCGCGCACCGCCCCGAGTCGGCCGAGCCGCGGGCCCTCGTGCGGGCTGTAGCCGAGGTCGAAGACGACGCCGCTGCGATCGCTCACGCTTCACCGTCCCCTTTGAGGAAGATGTCCTCCAGCGTCGTCGTCTTGGGACCGAGACGGCGCAGGCCGGCCCCTGTCTCGGCGAGCACATCGCGTGCCAGCAGGAACGGGTCGCCCCCGGCGAGCGTGAAGACGATGGTCTGGCGGTCCACCTCGGCGTGCGCGCCGCGGGCGGTGAGGGCGGCCACCACCGGGGCCGGATCGTCGAGCAGCTCGATCTCGACGGTGTCGGTGTCGGTGAGACCCTCGAGCGGGCCGGTGCGCAGCACCCTGCCGCCGTCGAGCATCACCACCCAGTCACAGGTGCGCTCGATGTCGGGAAGCACATGAGACGAGACGAGCACGTTGATGCCAAACGCGCCGAGGCGCGAGATGAGGTCGAGCATCTCGTCACGGCCCTCCGGGTCGAGCCCGGCGGTCGGCTCGTCGAGGAACACCACCTCGGGGTCGTGAACGATCGCCTGCGCCAGAATCGCCCGCTGCTTCATGCCCGTGGAGAACTCGCCCAGGTAGCGGAATCGCTCCTCGTGGAGCCCGACGAGGGTGAGCACGTCCGATGCGCGCTGGCGAGCCGCCCGCGGGGGGATGCCGGCGAGCTCGGCAGCGTAGACGGCGAAGTCGGCGGCGCTCTGGTGGAGAGGGAGGCAGGCGCCTTCCGGCATGTAGCCGACGCGCGAGCGGACCACGATCGGGTCGGTCTGAGGATCGGCTCCGAAGACCGTGGTGGTTCCCACCGTCGGGTGCAACACGCCGAGCAGGATCTTGATGAGCGTGGTCTTGCCCGCCCCGTTGGCTCCCACCAGCCCGACTCGGCCTCGTGGAATCTCGAGGTCGACGTGATGCAGCGCCACGATGTCCCCGTAGGCATGGCCGAGGCCGGCGGTGGTGATGATCGAATCGGCCATGTCAGGCAAGGACCCTAGTGCGTCTCGTCGGATGTGGGACCTCCGGTCACCGGCGCCGCTCCCGGGCGCGACGGAACCGGGATCGGAGAGCGTCGAGGCCGCGGCGAGCGAGGGGGAACTCGGTGGCGAGGATGGCGAGGCCCAACACGATGAGCAACACACCCTGCAAGATGGGGAGGAACAGCCCGACGACGCCGATCAGGATGGTGACGACGCCGACGACGGCCACCACGATCTTGCGCGCCCACCTCAGCGGAAGGGGCGTGGTCTCCGAGGTGGATCGTGGGTCCATGCCGCGAGTGTACGGCCGTTTCGCGGGAAGGCTTCCACCTCATCGGGTGCGGTTGTGTACCAGCCGCTCGGATCGATCGGTGAGGATCACCCCGCCCACGATGAGCGTCCCCCCGAGCACGATCCCCGCCTGCAGATGCTCGTCGAGGAAGGCGACGCCGGACGCCAGCGCCACCAGCGGGATCACGTAGCCGACCAGCGACGCCTTGGTAGCTGTGACGCGGCCGAGCAACCAGTAGAACAGGACGAGGGGGAGCGCGCTGCCGAAGACGGCCATGTACACCACGAGGGCCGCTCCCCACGCCGACACCGTAGGCGGCATCCCCTCGGCGACGAGCATCGCCACTACCAGCATGCCGCCTCCGATGACGAGCTGTATGCCGGTGAGCTCGATGGGGTCGTAGCTCCCGACGCGCCGCTTGGCATATACGCCGGCGAAGGAGACCAGGATGACCGCCGTCACTGTCAGGGCAAAGGCGACCATGGGCCGGCCTCCGGTGGCGAGGCCGCTGTCGCCGGAGCCGAGCAGCACCGCCACTCCCGCCAGCGCCACCACCAGACCGGCGACCTTGACGAGGTGGAGCCGCTCGTCTTCGAGCAGGAAGTGGGCGCCGACGGCCGTTCCCAGCGGGACGAGCGCCACCAGCAAGCCCACGAACCCGGCTGAGGCGTACTGGTATGCGAGGGTGAACAGGACGAAGGGAACCGCCAGGTTCGTGACGGCCATCACCAACCCGGTGGTCCATTGCCTGTGGTCTCGGCTGGGAGAGACGCGCCGTATGGCGAGGTAGAGGTAGACGACGGCGGCGGCGAGCAGCGCCCGCATCGTCACCATGGCGTAGGGTGGAATACCGTCATCGAGGGCGGCGCGGGTGGCGACGCCGCTGGTGCCCCAGCCGACGGAGGCAAGCATGATCGCTCCCCACACCCTGGTAGTCATTCGCGGCAGCCTAGGTGGGCTACCGGGGTGTTCCGTTCCGTAGACTGCGTATTTGATGGCTGCTCCCTGGTACAAGACCGCGGTTTTCTACGAAGTTCCGGTGTACGCCTATTGCGACGGCGACGGCGACGGCACCGGCGACTTCACGGGCCTCACCAGCCGCCTCGACTACCTGCAATGGCTCGGGATCGATTGCCTGTGGC